>FR891195.1:14012-30083 GCA_000433515.1 Candidatus Colimorpha enterica
TCGCCGCCGACGTTTACAAGCCACGGGGACAGGTGGTCGTTGAAGGGAGAATTCAGCCACCTCGGAAGCCCGTTTTCAAGGTCGGTGAGACGTTCCTCCGCGTATTTCAGGATGTCGGGATAACGCACCCTCAGAATTTCCCTGTCGCCGTAGAAGCGGTAGAGGGTGTAGGGAATGATATACACCTCGTCGCCCCAGCCGCTGACGTTCGGACACATCTTGCGTCCCCCGTCAGTCCAGCGGGCAAGAAAATCCGAGCAGTCGGACAGACAGCAGGCGGTCTGGCAGAACAGCTGGGAATCGCCGGTCCAGTAGTTCTTTTCGCGGGTCGGGCAGTCCATCGGACCGTTTATGATATTGGCAAGCCATGTGCGTCTTGTCGCGTCGAACAGCTTTCCGACAAGGGGGTATGAGCTTTCGAGCCGTCCGGTGTCGGGGAGGTTGTTGTGCATTACCGTCATTTCAACATAGACCAGCTGATCGCGGGATTCAAGCCCCGAGACGGTCAGGTATCTGAAGCCGGAGAAGGTGAAGCGCGGTTCATACGTCTCGTTTCCGCCGCGGCAGATATATACATCGGTATTTCTCATGCACGCGGGAGATCTTCCGTTTTCGTGCGCGTCACGGTTGAAGAACACGGGAGTGTATGCCCCGGTGATCATTTTCCCATCCCCGTCGAGCCTTTCGCAGAAGCTGATCCTTATTTTCTGACCGGGATACGTGTTTCTGAGAGC
Organism: Candidatus Colimorpha enterica; assembly: GCA_000433515.1. GTDB lineage: Bacteria > Bacillota > Clostridia > Oscillospirales > CAG-272 > Colimorpha_A. The sequence goes on from FR891195.1 coordinate 14,747, forward strand.
GATACAGTACCTTCCGGCGCAGTTTTCGCCGAAATCGAACAGGGGCTGTCCTCGGTATTCCGATTCGCTGCGGGGCAGGATACGGCGTTTAACGACGACCGGCGGATAGCTTCTCAGCGTGAATTCCGGATCGCTGTCAGGAACCGTGACGCAGTTGTGCCAGCCCGTGTCGGATGATCCGGGATGGCACCAGCCGGGGGCCTCAAGACGTGCGTCGTATCTCTCGCCGAACTGGATATCGTTGTCGGTATACGGAGAGAAGCGGCACAGCCAGCTTCCATCGGTGCCGATGACCTCGGTGCGTTCCTTCTTGCCGCATCGGTAGGTAATCTCAAGCTCTGCGCGCAGGCAGGGCTTATTCATGAACACCTGACTGTGCGATTCGCTGTTGTACCAGCCGTTTGCGGTGATCGCGCCGAGCATATTGTCGCCCTGACGGATTATTGACGTGACATCGGCGGTGTGGTATTCGCGGTACTTGTCGGATATCCCCTGCGAGAACAGCTCGGAATCAGTCCTCATGCCGTTCAGGTACATCTCCGACAGTCCGCGCGAGGTGGTACAAAGCACCGCTCTTATGACCTGCCCGTTTACGGTGAACCGCTTTCTCATGTACAGCGACCGCTTGAAAAGGCGCGGGTGGATGGGACAGGCTTTTGTCATATTGTATCCGGGGTCAAGCTCCTGCCAGAAGTCGGGTTCGCTGTTCTCCCAGAACGACGCGGCAAGGTATGACTGCCAGCTTCCGTCGGTGAAGATGCTCTTCTCCCCGACCTTTATCACTCCGCATATCGCGGAGGTGAAAAAGCTGTAATCGGCGGTCTGGTACGCGCGGATGTTCAGGCGGTTTTCGCCCTCCCTGACGTACTCTGTGATATCGCCCTCAAAGCCTGTCACGCCGCCGCAGACCTTCATGCCGTTTATGTACAGCTCAAATTCATTGTCGCAGACGAATTCCGCTCTGACCTTCTCGTTCTTCCCGGCGGTGAAGTATTTCCGGATAAATACCCGGGCATATGTCTGCGGCCATATCCATTCGGCGCCGGGGATGCTTTTTATCTTCTCCGCAGTTTCAAGATATGAGTTTTCGCCGCATATCCACTCGGAGGAGTCAAATTTTCCTGTTTTAACTCTGTAAGCCATGACAGTATCTCACGGAAGCGTAACGCTTTCGCCCTTTCCGACGGTTTTTGTGTAAATTCCGTTTCCCGCGCTCTCAAATCCGGGGATCGGTGTCTCCGAATAAACCGCAAGCGTGCCGTCATCAAGTGCGGTGACGGTATTTCCGGCGACCGACACTGCGGCGGGGGACATATACTTTTCGGTAAGACCGATGACTGCCCTGCCGTTTCTCACCGGCACGATGATGAATAGCCTGAAATCGTCGTAATTCTCAAGCTCAAACGGCATTGAGGCTGTACCCTCAAGGACAGCCGTCTTTCCGGTGAACCACTCGTATACGCAGTATTTTCCGTCTGCAGGAAGCTCCGCGTCTGACGGTGAAACTGTTCCGGTGACGCGGTTTTCGTCCTCGTCAAGGTTGAACGCGGCAAGTATTCCGTTTTCGCCGGAGCGGTTGAAGACCATGAATACCCTTCCGTTGTGCTCATGGTCGCCGAACAGGCACTTTCTTGCCGGAACGGCGGGAGAGCTAAGCCGCACTATCCGTCCGTCTGAAAAGACGGTCGGCATTATGACGTCCTTTATGCTTCTTCCGAGCTCGTCGGACATATAGACCGGTCCGCCGCTCATGCTGCGGAGGACTGCGTTCTTTTTTGCCTGAGCGTCGTCCGACCACCACATATCCCAGTCGCCGGTGTATATTGCGCCCTGCGTCAGGGAGTTATAGCTGCACTGGAGCAGGTGCTGGATGAACCATTTGCGGTTTTCCGGCTGGAAATCGTCGCTGAAGCGGCAGATGCAGCTTGCCGGACGGTTCCAGTAGTTCTCCGACGGCATTCCCATGCAGTTTATAAGCGCGCCGCCGTAATATTTTTCCGTCGCCTTCTCGATGGCGCGGTGCATATTTGCCGAGCAGACACCGACAGAACCTTTAAGATGGCTGAAGCGCTCGGCAGAGCCCTGATTGTCCACCTTTGCGAAGTCTATTCCGCAGTCCTTATAGAATGCGTGCTGAAGGTCGTACCACTTTTCGGCTTTTTCTGCATCAAAGCTGTGCATGAGCCTCGGTCCCTCGGGGAGGAAGCCGGGGATCGTGTATTCAAGCAGGTCGCGATGCTCCTTTGCCAGCTTGCCGCAGGGATTTACCCCGTACCAATACCCGGTTATCGGGTGCCAGATCCCGACCTTCACTCCGTAACGGCTCTTTATCTCTCCGACGGCGTGCTTCAGTCCCTGCGGGAATCTGACCGGGTCAGCCTCCCAGTCATTGAGCTCACGGGAGTGCATCGTCGGGCGGTCTATGCTTGTGACGTCGCCCCACATATCGTCGATTATCATCCACCTGACCGGGATGTCCTTGGTCCTGAACTCCTCGCACTTGGCAAGAAGATCGTCCTCAGTCACATCCATGTGGAATGCGTCCCAGCTGCACCAGCCGAGATACTCGAATATCTCCGGATATTTTTTGTCCTTTCTCAGCATTCCCGGCTTGTTCATGAACTTAAGCCCGAATGCGGAGGTGGTTTCGGAGAGCGAATACTCGTCGTCGCCCTCGGTTCCGATGAGGATGACCTCGTTCATGACCGTGTCGTTCACATCGTTTGAATGTATCTTCAGCCTTCCGCGCTCGCCGGCGGCGTAGATCTCCGACTTGAATTCCTTGTCGCAGGTCGTCATGAAAAAGGCTTTTTTGCCGTCCTCGTACCTGACGAACATTGCCTGTGTGCGGGTGTGGAGGTCGGAGAGCTTTTCCCTGACAAGCGTTCTCTGCCAGAAGACCCAGTCGATATAAGACGCGATGTAATTCCCGCTGTGCGGCAGGTCGAAATCAAAGCCCAGACCCTCGTAATCGTTTATATGCGTCCCGTGGCCGAGGACTCCGGTCGGGTCGTACCTTCCGTCGGCGCGGAGGGCAAAGCTCTTTCCGTCGTCCTCCACCGACAGCGTCAGCCGGCAGGCGCCTTCTTTGTCACGGTATGATATGCGGGTGCCGTCGGAATCCGTGAGGGTGAGGAATATCCTGTCCTCCGTCCCGAGAAGGTCGCTCGGATTCTTTCTTGTGTTGAACCACGGAGTGATGCCCGAAATTATCTCGCGCTCTCCGCAGAAGAGGCTGACCTCTCCGTTCCTGTTTCTGAATGTGTACATTTTTCCCTCGGTATTGTTAAAATGCTCTGCAGATTATTTTTCTTTTTTCAAACAGTGCGGTGTTCTTCGATACCGGAAGCTTCTCATCGAATGACGGGCGGTATTCCCTGCCGAGTGAGCGGTATTTCGCACCGGTAAGACGGTTGTACGGGATAAGCTCGACCGAAATATTCTCCCGGTACGGAGCAAGGAACTCCGCGATGCCGTCAAGATTCTCCTCCGTATCGGTAACCGTCGGGACAAGCGGCACGCGGAAGGTGACGTTTCTTCCGGCTCCGGCAATTGCGCGTGCGTTTTCAAGTATCAGGCGGTTGCTTTTCCCCGTGTACTTTATATGCGCCGCGTCGTCGATCAGCTTTATGTCCATGAAAATGCAGTCGATGTGCGAAAGCAGGTCAAGAAAGGTCTCTGTCTGTGCATATCCGCAGGTCTCGATCGCGGTGTTCATGCCGTCAAGGAGGCTTACCGTCTCTTTTATGAACTCCGGATGGCAGGCAGGCTCTCCGCCGGAGAAGGTCACGCCGCCGTACTTAAGAAAGCGCCGGTTCTTCATTATCCGTGCGGCAAGGCCTTCCGGGGTCATCTCCCCGCCCACTGCTCTTATGCAGTCGTTCGGGCAGATCTTAAGGCACACTCCGAGTCCCCGGCACTCCGGATGGCTGCACTTTCTTTCGCATAGGCCGCAGTGACGGCATTTTTCCGTATTCTTCGACACCTCGCGCGAAAAGCTCTGTCCCTCCGGGTTGTGACACCACTCGCAGGAAAGAGGACAGCCCTTGAGAAAGACCGTCGTTCGCAGTCCCGCGCCGTCGTGCAGTCCGAATTCCTTTATGTCAAAGACGAGGTCACTCATGGAATTCCTGTCTTGCGATAAGATGGTCCTGATATTCCCTGTCAAGCTCCACGAAATAGGCACTCCAGCCCCAGATGCGGACTATCAGGTTCTTATAGTTCTCCGGATGCTTCTGCGCGTCGATAAGGCGGTCGCGGTTTATGGAATTGAGCTGGAGCTGATGCCCGCCCATGTCGATATACTGCTTTACAAGCGCCGCGACGGACTTAATCCCGTCCTCGGTATCAAAGACCGACGAATGGAACTCCATCGTGAGCGGTCCGCCGTTTATCGCGCGTCCGACCGGTTCCTTCGTGAAGGAGCTGATGACGGAGAACGGTCCCTTTGACCTTACATAGAGGCTCGGAGAGAAGTTTGTACCGAAGGGTTCACCCTTTCTTCTGCCGTCCGGGGAGGCGTCTATCCCGTTTGCGTGCCAGAGATAGAACATTGCCGAGCCGGTTCCGGCTCTGAAAATGCCGCCGCGCTCGTTGTGTCTGCCCTCAAGCGAATCGGCAAACCAGCCGACGAGCTTTGCGGCAATACCGTCAACCGAGTCGTTGTCGTCGCCGAGCTTTGCCTCCTCATAGCGGCAGGAGTGTAGCAGCTCCTCATATCCGGCAAAATCGTTCTTCACGGCTTTTATCATGTCGGAGGGGGTTATGTCCTTTTTATCGAAAACGTGGTCGCGTATCGCCTCAAGAGAATCCGCGGCGGTTGCGATTCCGGTGCCGTGGATGCCGAAATTGTTGTATTTGCTGCCGGTGGTAATGTCGCGCGCACGCTCAATGCACCCGTCCATCAGCACCGAGTAGAACGGTGCGGGGATGATGTACAGGTCATGTATTCCGGAGACTATTCTGTCAGCCTCGCGGAATATGCCCTCTCTTATGAACGACATGAATTCATCGAACGATGCCGCGCTCTCAAGCCTTTCGTACATGACGTCCTGAAGCACCTTCGGATATGAGAGCGCGCCGATGTTCGGAATATCCATAGCACAGCCGGCGATTATGAATTCCCAGCAGGCGGCGACGGAATAGTTCCTTGCGTCCTTTATGTCATAGCCCAGTCTTACAAGCCCCGGAATGACCACGTCGTCATTTGAATACTGCGGGAAGCCGAGTCCCGCCTTTGTCAGCCTTGTACCCTCGATGTATCTTTCGAACGGAGTGCTTCCCGAGACGCGGAGGTTGATCTTCGGGTCGATCAGCTTAAGCTCGCAGCTTGTGCGCAGGCACATCCGGGAAAGGAGGTTATATGCATCGTTCCCCTCGCTGTCAACGCCGCCGAGCATCATCGACTGACCGTTGTCTCCGAGCTGAACGCCGGTATATATATCGTTGTCAAGGTTGAAGGTCAGGAAGAATTCCTCAAGCAGCGACTCTGCGGCTTTTTCGTCGAGGACGCCGCTTTCAAGGTCGTGCTTCAGGTAGGGATAGGCATACAGGTCGAATCTGCCGATTGTGTTGTGGTATTCTCCTTCAGCCCAGAGGGTATAGTGAAGTATTCTGAAGAACTGAAGCATCTCGCGGAAGGTCGAAGCGCCCTTATGCGGGATCCTGTCAAAGACCGATACGATATCCTCTCTGCCCAGCTTTTCCGCTTCGGCGCGGTATCTGTCGCAGAGCCCGAAAACGGTGTCTATCTGGGAGATCGCCGCACGGAGGAACGCAGCACCCTCGTTGTCGTCCTCCCTTACCGCGTCGGCAAGGCGGAGGACAGCCTCTTCCCTGCGCCTGTCAAGTCCGTCGGCAATGACGCTTCGGTAATCGGCGCAGATATTCGACAGGTAGCCGAGCTCATGGATGAAGTGGTGAGCTTTTACGTCCGCCCACTCTTCGTCGGTGAAAATTCCCGGAATATCCGTCACGGTGCGGATGAAAACTATTCTCTGTTCCTCAAGAATGACCGGAGTCTCCTGCTCGAACACGTCGTGCAGGCGCATTGCCATGCGCTTTACCGGCGGGATGTTTTTATCTCTGTAATCCGACGCACGGGTGACATCGAATTGATGTCTGTATGCGTGATGCGTCTTGTCAAGGACGGTATGATAGAGTTTTTCGTTGTACATATTTTCTGACCTCACAATAAAGTAATCGTTAATGCAGTCGAACATATTATAACACATTTCCTCCCGGTTTTCAAGAACTGTTAACTGATATTTTATTGGGCGATTAATGTATTTCGCACTTTCAGCCCAAAAAACCGCGGGATCTGTATTCGGTCGGAGACATACCGCAGTTTGCCGAAAAGCAGGCGGAAAAATGGTCGGCATTGCGGAATCCGACAAGAGAGGCTATCTCCGCAACCGGAAGCGGGGTTGCGGCAAGCAGCTCCGATGCCTTTTTAAGTCTTATATTCATAATGTAACGGTGAACCGTCACACCTGTTCCGTTCCGGAATACCGTGCCAAGGTAATTCGGGTGATAGGAAAACACCTCCGAAAGCCCCGCAAGCGTCAGCTTTCCGGAGTAATTCGCGCGGATATAGTCGGCGATCCTTGCGCAGAGCCCCGCATCGCCCTCCGCATGACGGTCGGGAATAAGATAACAGGCGTACTGTACAAGTGCCGCCGCGCGGTTTTCGGAATGCTCCGAGCCGCAGAGAAACTCTTCTGCGGCTTTTGTCAGTACCTCGCGGAGGAAAGAAGCGCCGTGAAGAACGAACGGGGATATGAAAATGTCCTCTCCGCACCCGTTCTGAGTGTCAAGCCGCCGCTTTCTTTCGTAGCTTTCCGCGGGAACAGGCGGCATGACGGAGGGGATGTCGGTATGCTCCCTTGTGAAATCGAAATTGACCGATACGAAGCGCGGCTGTTCCTCCGGAATTATCGTGTAGGCGCTCCCTGCCGGGTAATAACAGAGGGTGTCCGGGGCGAAGCGGTATTCCGTGCCGTCGATCTCGATTTTCCCGCTCCCCGACAGGATAAAGAAAAAGCGGCAGTCGTATGCCCTGACCCGGTACGGCATCGGCGGGTAGCCGGCAATGTCGGCATATCTTACGAAAATGTTCATCTCTTCTTCTCCGATCATCTTTGATTTTCAAAGTATCTTCTTTGGATTACGCATTGATTTTAACACAGTTACGTGATAAAATCAATATGAAAATAATTGTTTCTGAAAGGAACACACGATGAATCCGACAGTAATCTTTCTCCCGCTCGTCGGGAACCCGGAGAGAAAAGAGCTTCACGGCTTTCTCTCGCGCCTCCACGGCGGCGGGGTGGATCAGATAATGCTTTATGCCCGCTCCGGGCTTGAGGTTGAATATATGTCAGACGACTGGCGCAGGCTCTGCAAAGACTGCATTGATTTTGCCCGTGAAAACGGCATGAAGGTCTGGCTTTACGACGATTTCAACTGGCCGTCCGGCTCCTGCATGAACCGCGTGGCGCACGCAGACCCGGATTTTGTGGCAAAAAGGTTTGTTTACGAAAATCACACTCTCCGCGTTGAAAAAATGCACACGGAGGAGATGAACTGCACGTTCGAGCCGTTCTCGGTCGATCTGTTCAGCCCCGGCGCGGTGAACTGCTTTATAGAAATGACCCACGAGAAATATTTCAGGTGGTTCGGGGACGATTTCGGAAAGACGGTATCCGGGTTCTTTACCGACGAGCCGAGCTTTGACTACACTGTTGCCCGCGAAATATTCAACCCCGACCTCGTCCGCCTGCCGTATTACGACGGGATAGAGGAGGAATACCGCACAAGATTCGGCGGCGACATAAGAGAGCGGATAACCGCCTACTGCGAGGGTGAGGAATGCGCGGATTTTCAGTACGGCTACAACCTGATGCTTGCGGAGCGCTTCCGCGACATATATGTGAAAAAGCTGTCCGACTGGTGCCGGGCGCATTCCGTCGCGCTTACCGGTCATTTCTACGGCGACAACAGCATTTACAACTGCATTCAGGTGACCGGGGATATTTTCGGCTGTCTTGACCTTATGGACGTGCCGGGGGTTGACGAGATCGAGACGCATCTCAGCCCGGACACGGAGCTTATCTTTTCACAGCTGAAAAACGCAAGGGAGCACGGCGCAAAGCACGGAATGGCGGAGCTTTTCGGCCTCGGTCCCTGCTCCATGCCGTATGCGCGGAGAAATCAGTTCATCTGGTATGCGGCAATGTACGGTGCAGATCATTATTACACAATTTCGCACTACGACATCCGCGGCAACATCAAAAAGGATACGTATTTCAGCATCTTTTCCCCCGACTCACCCGACTTTTACTCCGCTCCGGAGCTTGCGCGGTCGGCTGAAAGAGCCGCGGAGTATGCCGGGAAGGAGATAAGCGTCACCTTCTCCCTCCGCTATCCCTTCACCGCCTGCGCAAAAACTCTGCGCGACAGGAAGCCGGTGCATTATGACGCGCTTTTCAAAAGCTGCATCGCCGCGTTGAACCGCAGACAGCTAAGATGGAAGCTGATACGCGAGGGCGAAAAGACTGCGACGGAATACACCATGTCCTTCGGAAACGGCGGAATAACCGAGGAGGGGCGCGGGTGCTTCTTCCACGGTATTCCGGAGCTTGATGCCTTTCTTGCCGGCATTGATCCCGGAACAACGGTCACCGACAAATCCGGCTCACTTGCCGATGAGGTTATGATACGGGAATTCACCGACGGGACGTTTGTCGTACTCGATACCGGGAACACGGAAAGACCGCCGCGCGACCTTATTCTCTGCCGCAGGGGAGAGAAGATTCCCTTCACGCTGAATGCCTTCGGGGTTTTTGCCGGAGAAAGCGAAAGATTAACGCGCGCACACAGCCTCCCCGTCACTCCGGAAAGCTATGAATTCGCCTCGCCGAACCTTCTCCGTGCCGATATGACCGACAGGCGCGACTTCCGGTTTGTCCTGACAGAGGATATGAGCCTCGGTTTCAGCATAAGGACATATGAGCGGGTACCGGTCACGCTCGACGGCAAGGAAATCACCGGCAAAAGCATCCCCGACCGACTCCCGGAATGCATGAAAAAGCTGTACCTGCAGACCGGAGAAATGCCGCTTTCCGCCGGGGAGCATATTCTGTCGGCACCGAAAGACTCCCCGTTCCTGCCCGATGTGATAATCAACGGAGATTTCACCTGCCGGGACGGAATGACGCTTGCTCCGGGGAGAAATCACCCGGTCGGTGCGCCTTTTTACGGCGAGGGGACGCTTGTCTTTACGGCTGATATCCCGGAAGGCGCGCGCAATATCGCGGTAAGATATGACGACAATTTTCTGACCTCGTCCCTCACGGCTGACGGCGAGGAGATCGGCAGAAAAGCCTTTGCGCCTTATGTTTACGAAATTCCCGGGAAATTTGCCGGAAAGCGCATTGAATTCCGCCTCACACTCCGCTCGTCCACAGCCCCGCTGTTCGGAAAGCTCTCCGACCCCGGAATCGTATGGGGAATGAGGATATCCGATCCGGAGATCTTTGGGGTCGGAAACCTCAGCATCATGTGGGACTGACGGTCTGACCCTATATGAACAAAACGCACCCGAGAAAAATCAGGTGCGTTTTGTTTATGTAAGCCCCTTGCAGGAGAGACTGTCTGTTAATTCTTCAGAGCCTTTATCTTCTTGTCGAAGATGAGATACATGACAAGCGCGGTCAGGATTATCGAGATCGCGGCGGTGAGGACAACCACAAGAACAACGTTGACGCTGCCGTCTGCCGGCTTGTTGTCGCCTGTCGTCGGAGCCTTTCCGGTATCGGTTCCGTTCGAACCGGTATTGTCTCCGGAAGAAGCGGCGCTCTTATAGACTGCCGAAAGAGTGACGTCGCCGTCGGGCATCACGAAGTTGAGCTGTCTGGAATCGTTCTTTTCGACCTCGACACCGGTGATCTCCCAGTGGTCGAAAACCTCGCCCGCCTCGTTGTTTGCGGGAGCCGAAACGGTGACGGGAGAGCCGACCGCTGCCTTATCCTCGGTCTTGCCGTTGACCAGCTTTCCGTTTTCGACCTTGACGGTGTGCTTTACGATCTCCTTATACTGAGCGGTGAGTTTTACTTCACCTGCGGGCATACGGAAGGAAACGGGGTTCGCCGTCTCGTCCTCAAGCGTGACGCCCTCGGCTACCCATTTTTCAAACTGCATTCCCTCCTCTGCCTTGTCGGCGGAGACGGTTACAAGCTCGCCCTCGCAGTACTTTGAGCTTTCGCTGTCGGCAGCGCCTCCGGCTACGGTCACGGGGTATTCTGCCGGCTGATCTCCGTTAATCTCCTTGAGGGTGATCTTCATTTCATCGATTGTAACAGGGTCATTACTTTCTCCGTAGATAAGACGGAAGAGGAAGAATATCTGCTCGCCCTTTCTGAGCCTGTATGTTCCTTCAAAGGTCGTATTGCCCTGTCCGAGGATCATTCCAGGGTCGCGCCATGAGCCGTTGCAGTAGAAGCCGACCTCGGTATCACCGTTTGCCCACCATGCGTGAGCGGTTACCTTGTAGTCGTAAATTCCGTCGATCGGTGCAGTGAACACGATGTAGTCGTAAACACCGCGCCAGCAGTGTGCTACCGGAAGTCCGTTTGACTGAGAAAAATGAATGACGTCGTCTCCCGACATTCCGTAGACCGGTCCGGGGTTGTCAACGACCTCGAATCTGTCAAGCGGCTTTGCTCCGTTCGGAGGAATCTGTGTATTGGTCCAGAGAGAAAACTGTCCGAGATCAAGTCCCTTTCCGAAACCGGTGTTGTAAAGATCAAATACCTGTCCTTCCTTCCATGCAGCGGAGGAGGGCACATACATCGACATTGCGGTCAGCACGACAAGCACCGCCGCAAGCATCACCCTTACGATTTTTTTCATAATGTACTCCTTGTAGTTATAATTGCGGTTTAACCGCCGGAAATACTTGTTTCCACTACAAATATAACATCTTAAAGCCGATAAGTCAATAATAACGGGGGATTATTGAACGATATGCCTATGGGTTCGGAACAGGGCTGCAATTAAAGGGCGGTGTCAGAAAACCCGCTCCGGGTTTTTTGACACCGCCCTGTTAAGTCACGGTTTGCTGACATGCCGGCGATTTGCCGACAGCCTTTCACTTCTCCGGGATTATCAGTCCGTAGCCTCCGTTATGCCTTCTGTAAACGACCGCAGCCTCGCCGGTATCGGAGTTTCTGAACATGAAGAATTCATGACCGATGAGGTTCATCTGGAGTATAGCCTCCTCCGGGCTCATGGGCTTCATAACAAAGACCTTTTCTCTTATGCCGAACACTTCCTCGGATTCCTCCGGCTCATCCGTAAACCTGAGCGATCCTTCTCTCAGCCTTTTTTCAAGCCGCGTCTTGTTTTTTCTTATCTGCCTTTCGATGGTATCGACGGCGGTGTCGAGTGCATTGTTGAAGGTTGAGTCCATCTCCTCGCTTCTGAAAAGCATTCCGGTGCTTGAGACGGTAAGCTCAAGTCTTTCGGCATTCTTTTCATGACTCAGCGTGACATATGCCACGGCATCGTCTCTGAAATACTTGTCGAGCTTGGTCAGCTTTTTGGAGATCAGCTGCTTCAGGCTCTCTTCGACTTCCATGCGGCGTCCGATGATGTTGATTTTCATAAACTTTCCACCTTCTTGCGGTATTTGCAGTTTTTCAACTGCAATTATATTATACCATATCTCCGCAAGCCTGTCAACAATGTTTTGTTGATTATATATAAACATTCTGTTTCAAAGCGTTCGGAGACAAGCGGTACCGCTCGTCGGTTTTCAGAGCGTAATGCTCCAGTCAGTCTCGGTTCCGTCCGGTGTAAGCGTCACCTCCGCAGTCCTGTCTGCGAGGGGATCGTACACCGTGACAGTGTATTCGTCTCCCGGCACCGTCCGCGATCTGCCCGAGAAGGTACGCGTATCGGGATCCCAGCCGCAGTACAGCACGTCAAAAGCCCCCTGTGTGATATGACGGCTTGTCGCGACAAGCTGCGGGATGCCGGTAACGCGCCTTACCGAAAGAACCGCAGAGCCGCAGGCAGGCAGACTGACTGTCACACCGTGCCGGAGCTTACCCAGAAATCTGCGGTTCCAGAAATCGTAAACAAGGTATTCCGCCTCCGGTTCAAGGTCAAGCCCGGAAAAGTCAAGACGGTATGTGACCGGTCTTTCGCGCATATTGAAAATGTCCGCGATCTGGTATTCGTCGCTGCGTGTCCTGACAAAGCACCCGACAACAAGGCATTCGTCAGGGAGAGCGCACCTGTCCGGGATCATCGGATGTGTATTCATCGGAGGAATTGCGCGCCGTATGATCCCGATCCGCCCGTCAGACAGCTCACGCAGGTCATCGCCGAGAGTTATCGGAGTACCGAGGAGCGAGAAAAGAGACGCTCTCGATACCGCCTGATCGCAGGTGTTGAATTCTTCCCTTACGACAAGGTTGTCCGGGTCACAGTATTCGGCGATGTTGTGGAGAAAATAAAAACCGAGAAGACGTCTGACGCCCGATTCGATGAAATTATCCCAGCTGAAAATATCCGCTCCGATCCTTGCGGCATCAAATACATCGGAATACAGCATGATATCGCGCTCGCCCTCGCCGTGACATGACAGCATATATACCCTGTCGCCGACGGTTTCCCGCGCCTTCTTCACGACATTGCGCATTGCCTGCTCCGAGGTGACGGAGGTGTCGAAGAACCTGTCGTGATACTGATCGAAGTAGTCAAGCGCCCTCGGCAGAGCATCCCATTTAATTGCACCGTATCCCCATTTTTCGGTAAGCTGACTGAACACCTCCGGAATAAAGGAATTCAGATAATCCGGATTTGTCGGGTCGAACCAATAATCGCCGCACCATGACGGACGTTTTACAAGCAGTGATTCCGGATGCTCCTTCAGAAAGCGGTTTTCGCGGACATCGTGAGACGCACCGATCCATATACACGGCACAAAGCCGTCCTCTTTTATCCGGTCGGAAACATATTTCATTCCGTGCGGATATTTCCCGGCATCCGGGGTGAAGCTATCGAAATCGCCGTTGTAATCACCGAAATCCTTATGGTACCATTCCCAGTCGACCCATATTGCATCGGCACCGTAAGCCGCGAGCTTTTCCTTCTGGACGGCTGAGTTTTCAAGCACGGCACTCTCGCACGCGCCGAATCTGACCGCATACCATGTCATCCAGCCGACCGGAGGGCGGGTAAAAACAGTGTTGTTGTTCATCGGGCGGTAATTCATTCCGAAACGGTTTTTCATGAAATCCTTCACCGTACGGAGAGAAAACGACATATTACCGCATCCCAGCCTCTCGGTAAAGCCGTAGCACCCCGCGTCATAGTCATACCGGTATGCGGGTGCGGGTGATAAAACAAGAAGCCTGTCGGTCAGACGGTCAAAAAGCGAATCGCATCCCCTTGCCGCGGCGGGACCTATCGCACAGCGAAGACCGTTTCCGGGGTTTACGGAGTACATTGCAAAGGTGTCGCTTTCGGGGTTTGCTCCCCACACGGCGTGACCGTGAATATCATAGAAGTAGTCGCTGTCGCGCTCCGCTTCAAGCGAGATGTCCGCGCCGTCGGCAGACAGTATCACTCTGAGGATGAAGAACGGAAGAGCCTCCGGTCCCCCGCAAAAGCAGACGGAGAGCCCGTTTGACGCAAGGTGTTTTTCATGCGCGCAGTACACGGAGGAATAATCGGCAGGGGTAATTGCCTGATAAACGTGGTTCAGGTCGCGGGTGTGTACCGTGATGCCGAGACCGGACAGTATTGCCCCCTGCTCTCCCCCGATATCAAGTGTCCTTTTTTCTTCATCGAAACGTGCGTAGCTGCCTCTGTAATTGATGTAGTTGTATGACATATCAGGGTTCCTTTCATGAATCATTTGTTTTAAGCATACATTCATTTACATTAACGTTAATAGTCCGGCTGCTCCGATTATAGCACAAATCAGCTCTGCCGTCAATAGCGTTTCCCCGGATTATTGACAAAACTCGATAAATCCTGTATCATATATTCGAAAAAATTCCGGCCGCAGGTCCCGCCGGAAATGAAGCAGTGAAAAACAAAAAAATTTTTTCCGCCCCCCCGTAACCTTCCGGGACGGAATGCGACATAAAAGATGAAGGCACATCGAAAGGAGCCGGGAATGGAAGACGAAAGCATTGTCGCGCTGTACTGGGAGCGCTCCCGGTACGCGGTAGAGGAGACGGCACGGAAATACGGCATAATGCTTCACGGGATTTCGTACAGACTGACCGGGAACCGGCAGGATTCGGAGGAGTGCGTCAACGACACGTATCTTGCCGCGTGGAACGGTATGCCTACCGACCGGCCGGCGTATCTCGGAGCATATCTGTCAAGGATCGTGAGGAACATATCTATAAGCAGATTCAGAAAAAACAGTGCTGAGCGCAGGGGAGGCGGCATGGTTGCGGAGCTTACCGACGAGCTTTGCCGGTGCATTCCCGATGCCGCAGGAGACGTTTTCGCGGAATACGAAAGCGGGCGGCTGCGCGACGTGCTGAACCGGTTTGTTGGGTCGCTCGATGCCGAAAAACGGGCGATATTCCTGCGCCGCTACTTCTTCTCGGACAGCATTTCCGGTATCGCGGAGCGCGTCGGGATAAGCGAGGCAAAGGTCAAGACGACACTGTTCCGTCTCCGTGCGGCTCTTAAGAAAATGCTCGGCGAGGAGGGATTCATGTGAGAAAAAGCGCTTCATACCTGCTTGACGAGATAAGCGGGATCGACGACCGCTTCATCGCCGAAGCCGAAGCCTTCAGAAGGCGCGGGAAGCCGCGTTTTACGGTGCTGAAGATCGCGGCGGCTGTCATTCTCTGTCTCTCTGCGGTGTTTGTGAATATCCGTCTTCTGTTCCCCGGAAAGGGCGGCGAAGAGCCGACGACGCTTTACTCGGTTCTTGTCTCAAACGAGGAAAAAGCGGAGGTGACCGGAGCCGACGGGCTGTCCTTTGAAAAAGGCACGCTCATCTGGAGCGACGGCGGCAGTTATTACAGCATAAAGCTCTCCGCCTCCGATGCCGACCATCTTGCCCGCTTAATCGGAAGGGGCAGCCTGACCGACGGAAATGCCGCAGAAAGCTCAATAAAAGTCTGGTTCTGCACCGACGACGGGATAACGGTATCGCCGGAGCTTTCAGCCTCCCCCGGAAACACCGGCTACGGAAACATTTTCGGCTATTCTCCGGAGATCGTCCCCACCGACGGATTTGTAAAGCAGCTTGAGCGGCTCCTCTCTCAGCTCTGACCGAAAAAAATCACGAAAGGAAATT
>FR891195.1:30143-31361 GCA_000433515.1 Candidatus Colimorpha enterica
ACTTGCCGTAACCGCCGCGCTGACGTTTGCGTCCTGTTCAGGAGCAGGCGGAAACCACGCGCCCGGAAACGCCGGAAACGACGGTATTTATCACCCCGGTTATATAAAAGGCGACGGGGTAATCAGTCCCGACGGAAAAGAAGGGCTTATCGAAAATTCCTACAAAAGCACCGCCACCGATCCGACCTCGACCTTCTCCGCCGACGTTGACACCGCATCGTATGCGTTTTTCAGAAAGCTCTGTCAGTCCGGGTATTCCTTCTCCGAGCTTGCGGCTACCATGCGAGACAGCGTAAGAACGGAGGAAATGGTAAACTACTTTGAATACTCCGGAAACCTCCCGGAAAACGGCGGGCTTTTCGGGGTCAAGCCGGTCATCTCCGATTGCCCGTGGAACCCTGAAGCCAAGCTCCTCATGCTGACGCTGAAAACCGAAAAGGCAGTCGAAAAGAAGAAGAACAACCTTGTTTTCCTCATCGATGTCTCCGGCTCCATGAACAGCGCCGACAAGCTGGAACTGCTCAAAAGCTCGTTTCACTATCTCATAAGCTCCCTCGGAGCCGACGACACGGTTTCGATAGTCACCTACTCCGGAAGAGAGGAAGTAATCCTTGAGGGCTGCGCCGGAAGCAAGGGAGACATGATATCAAAGGCGATAAACAGCCTTAAAGCCTCAGGCTCGACAAACGGCGAGGCAGGGCTGAAAACCGCCTATTCCCTTGCCGAAAAGTACTTCATCCCAGACGGCAACAACCGCATAATCATGGCGTCCGACGGCGACCTGAATGTCGGAATGTCAAGCGCCGAAGAGCTTAAGAACTTCGTCAGCGAAAAGCGCAGATCCGGAGTTTACCTCTCGGTCCTCGGCTTCGGCACCGGAAACTACCGCGACGGAAACATGGAAGCCATTGCCGACAACGGAAACGGAGTTTATTACTACATCGACTCCGACACCGAGGCGGAAAAGGTCTTCTGCACCGACCTGCTCTCTACCCTTTACACCGTCGGAAGCGACGTAAAGCTCCAGATAACCTTCGACCCGAAAAGCGTTTCGCAGTACCGCCTTGTCGGATATGAAAACCGGCTTCTGAACAACGAGGATTTTGAGGATGACACAAAGGACGCCGGCGAGATCGGCGCGGGTCACTCCGTCACCGTCCTGTACGAGCTTATAACGGCTGCCGGCGCAGAGGAAAACGAAAGCTGGATGACCCTTTC
>FR891195.1:31413-35334 GCA_000433515.1 Candidatus Colimorpha enterica
AAAGCGAACTGAACGAGTACACGGTCGGCGCGGGCAGCCTCACAACCGCTCCCGACGCGGATTTCACCTTCGCCTGCGCAGTCACAGAGCTTTCCCTGCTCCTCCGTGAAAGCGAATACCTGAAAACCGATGTGACGCTGAATTCCATAACCGAAATGCTCCCGGATGACGGCGGCGATGCCTTAAGAGCCCAGTTCCGCAGTCTCCTGCTTATGCTTTCGGGAAGCGGCAAGGGAGGTGAAAAGTTTTGAGAACAAAATATCTGCGCCTCGTCTGCGCGGTGATGCTTCTCCTTGCGCTCCTTGCATTTCCCGTCGGTGCAGACATGGGTCCGAAGCCCTCGGTCACAGTTAACTTTGACGGTCTTTCGGACAGGGTCTGCTATGCAACCCTCCTTTCCGACCGCGAACACGTCGGACCGTATTCGGTGTGGGACGGGATCGAAGAGAACGGAA
The DNA here is from genome assembly GCA_000433515.1 of Candidatus Colimorpha enterica. GTDB lineage: Bacteria > Bacillota > Clostridia > Oscillospirales > CAG-272 > Colimorpha_A. Next base: position 31,869 of record FR891195.1, read on the forward strand.
TAAACGACAGAAATTATCCCGGAGAGCTTGAATACGGCATCTGGAAATCCTTTGCCGATTACCGCGGATGCGACGGGTACTGTTTCCTTCAGCGCGCATGGCGGGTGGATAAGACAAAAAGCCTCACCTGGGGATATATGCCGCCGGATAATTTAAGGATACTTCTCTACTTTCCCGAAAGCGGCGAATTCGCGGTAAGCGGGGCTTACGAAAGATACGCATTCCATACTTATTACACCGTTGATATGCGGGATTACACCGCCGGCTCCGGCACTCTTCCCAAAGCGGCAAGATCGTACAGCTACACGAACGAGACAATCTCCCTCATTGCCCGCATCGTGCTGACGATAGGGATCGAGCTTGTTATCGCGCTGCTTTTCCGTTACCGTTCGCGCCGTCAGGTGAAAATTCTGCTTATCACAAACGTGATAACGCAGGTGATCCTCAATGTATTCCTGAACGTCGTGAATTACACCTCCGGCTCGCTTGCATTCATCCTGATGTACATCAACGCCGAGATCATTGTGTTTGTCATAGAGGCAGTGATCTATGCAGGCATTCTTCCCGAACCGGCTGAAGGCGAGAAGCCGAAACGCGGAAAAGCCGTCCTCTACGCACTCACAGCTAACGCAGTGTCGTTCGCACTCGGCTTCGCAATCGCATGGCTGATACCGGGAATATTCTGATATAAAAAATGAGCACCGTCAGCATGGTGCTCATTTTGATTTTTCACGCTCTGTCAGGCGTATTCTCAGCGCGCATCTTCCGCCTGCGTAAGAGCTCGTCAACCAGATAAGAGGCGGTTATCCCGAAAATTATACCGAGTATAATTCCGGCAAGCACGTCGGTCGGGTAGTGAACGTAAAGATAAAGCCTTGAATACGCCACCGCCGCGGCAATGACATATGCGCAGATACCGATGTACTTCCTTTCCCTCACAAAAGCCACCGTTGCCGCCTCAAAGCAGACAAGGGTGTGTCCCGAGGGGAAGGAATAATCCGACAGCGCGGGAACCAGCAGCTTTATCCCGTCAACAACGTCATAAGGCCGCGTCCGGGCAACTATGTTCTTCAGCAGAAGATTTCCGAAAATGCCGCCGAGCGCAAAGGCAATGCCCATCGCGATCCCGGTTTTCCGTGTCTTCGGTATGCAGATAAGTATAAGCGCAATGATTATCGGGATGATCCCGTTGTCGCCGATAACAGTAATGACCGGCATTATCCGGTCAAGAAACTGCGTGCGCGGTATCGCGGCAAGTATGCCGAGATCGGCGGAGGTTATTGATTCGGGCATGATTCACCTTCCGGCATCTGTTTTCCCGGTGCCTTTTCCCCCTTTGCTTATTTATTTCCCGGGAAAGAAGCATCAGACTTCATCCTCTGAGGAATAACCATTCCTGACATCATTCTTGCTCTTTCCTCGGTTTCCTTTTCGGCGCGCTTTCTCAGTTCAAGGAACAGTCCCCTTGTCTTTTCCTTTGCAAGTGAGGCAAAATATGCGGAAATAATCACTCCGAGGGCGTTCTGAAGGCGCTCTCTTGCTCCGGGGACGGTTTCGGCATAATCGCAGACCGAAGCGGAAATGTACTCGTGAAGTTTTTCCATGCTTGAGATCCCCTGCTCCGCTGAACCGTCGATTATCCGGCAGATATAGGCGTAAAGCCGCGCCTCCGGGATGATGTCGTCCTCCTCCCAGTTTATCGTGCCGTTTACATACTTCAGAAGATAATCTATCTCCTCAAGATGCATGGTGTCGCGGAGCATATTTATGATAAGTATCCGCGCCAGCTGATTTTTCGAATACTTTTTGTTGACGGTGTTTCCTATCCAGCCGCGCTTTACCCAGTTCTGAAGCGTCGAACCGTCGATCCCGGATATCTCCTTTATCTGCGAAAGCATAACTCCGTCGGTCAGGAAGAAGCTCCTGTTCAGAAACTGCTCCCCGTCGGCATTTTCCGCCGCGTTTTTCGGTACGACGGAACCGGGGTATATGTCGGTGCGGATCTCGAAATTCATTCCGTTCACTCCAATCGTTTATTCACTGACATGATTATATCACACGGTCGTGTGATTGTCAAGCCCGGAGGAAGCCTGTTTTTACAGTTTGTTAACAAAAAAGACGTGCGAATGTGAGATAATATTTTATCTGATTAAAATGTACCCCTGAAAGGACTGTTAAAAAAATGATTAATGTTGCACTGCTCGGCTTCGGAACCGTCGGAAGCGGCGTCGCAGAGGTTCTGACCGAAAATGCCGGACTTATAAAAAGCCGCACCGGAGCGGATATATATGTAAAATACATCCTTGACCTGCGCGATTTTCCCGATCACCCCCTCGGCGACCGTGTGGTTCACGATATAAACATAATCCTGAATGACCCGGAAATAAAGATCGTTGCCGAAATGATGGGCGGAGTTCATCCCGCATACGATTTCTCGATGGCGGCGCTTAAGGCGGGAAAGAATGTCGTCACATCGAACAAGGCGGTCGTTGCCGACTTCGGACCGGAGCTTCTTGCCGAGGCACGGAAGCACGGCTCAAGATACCTCTTCGAGGCAAGCGTCGGCGGCGGGATCCCGATAATCCGTGCCCTCACCGAACAGACCGCCGGAAACGACATCTATGAGATAGACGGCATTCTCAACGGCACTACCAACTATATCCTCACCGAAATGCTGAAAAACGGAACGTCTTTCGATGACGCGCTGTCCTCGGCTCAGAAGCTCGGATATGCGGAGGCTGACCCGACGGCGGACGTTGACGGCTTTGATGCCTGCCGAAAGATATGCATCCTCGCCGCAGTTGCCTTCGGAAAGCTCGTCCCGTTTGAGAAGGTATCGACAGAGGGTATCAGAAAAATCACGACCGACGACATAAAGAAAGCGGCAGAAAACGGCTGTGCCGTAAAGCTGATCGCAAGAGCGGTAAAGACCGGCGACGGCGTGTACCTTAAGACCGAGCCGGTTGCCGTCAGAAAGACAAACCCGCTCTGCCCGATAGAGGACGTTTTCAACGGCGTGCTTATCCGCGGAACGGTGTCCGGCGACCTTATGTTCTTCGGCAGAGGAGCCGGAAAGCTCCCGACGGCGGGGGCGGTGGTTTCGGACATCATCGATATCGCAACGCACGACGGAAATCAGCCCGGACAGCAGCTGTGGGAGCGCGACGGAAGCATTTACCGCGACTCCCTTACCGCAGAGCTTCGGGAGAGCAGCCTGAAGGAGCTGGGATATCCGCTGTTCTGATTATTTTCTTTTGGGAAAAGCTGACGGCGTAACTGCGGGTGAGGCATATTTCCGGTTCTGCACTGACAGTATATCACACCTTTTTGCTTTTGTTGTCCCCTTTTTGTTCCCTGTTTGTCCCCCTTGAAAGTCTCATGGAAAATTATGTCGGGGAGATTTTGCTTTCGCAACACTGATTTTCCGACAGCGTCAGTGCCTATCCGTTTTTCTTTCTCCGGAGAA
>FR891196.1:0-2937 GCA_000433515.1 Candidatus Colimorpha enterica
GTTCGGTCTCGCCGCCGCTCACACCGCCGTTTTCCTGAAAGCCCTGATTATTGCCGTCAAAGCCGTTATCCATAATGACGTCCTCCGTTGTAATCATAAAGTTGGCTGTTGCTGTCGGAATATTGTTTTCCCGATTTCCTCTACAGTATACAGGCAGATTGTGACGGTAATATGATGATTAGTAAAATATTTATTGAAAAAAGCGTCCGGACATGGTATAATGTCGTTATCAGGACGATTTCGGAGGAAAAAATGAACCGTACAGCAATAGTGACCGGCGGTGCCGGCGGCATCGGAGCGGCGGTGTGCCAAAGACTTGCCCGTGACGGAATCAATGTCGTGATAGCCTTCCGCTCCTCGGAGGAAAAGGCAGTTCAACTCGCGGAAGAAATCAGAAAATCCGGAGGGAATGCGGAGGCAATCAAAGCCGATGTTTCGGCAACCGGTGATGTGAAAAATCTGTTTTCGCGCACCTGCGAAACGTTCGGAAGCATCGACGTGCTTGTCTGCAATGCCGGGGTCGCCGTACAGGCGGTACTGAACGATGTTTCCGACGGTGATTACGACAGGCTTATGTCGGTCAACATGGGCGGTGTGTTCAGGTGCTGCCGTGAGGCGGTTCCGTATATGCTGAAGAACCACAGCGGGAGCATCATAAACATTTCATCAATGTGGGGCATCTGCGGCGCGTCGTGCGAAACCGTCTACTCCGCGTCAAAAGCAGCTGTCATAGGCTTCACAAAGGCGCTGGCAAAGGAGCTCGGTCCCTCCGGGATACGGGTAAACTGCATCGCCCCCGGAGTCATCGACACCGGGATGAATTCGCATCTTTCAGAGGATGATATGAGGGTGCTTGCCGACGAAACGCCGCTCTGCCGCATCGGAAAGCCGGAGGAGGTCGCCGGCGCGGTATCGTTCCTTGCCTCGGACGATTCGTCGTTTGTGACGGGACAGACACTCTGTGTTGACGGAGGATTTGCAACATGAAGAAAACCGGAAAAACGAAAAGACTTATCGCGTTGTTCGCCGCCCTTGCGCTGACGCTTACCGCGCTTACATCCTGCTCGGCGGTATCTGACGCGTTTGATTTTCTGTATGACGCGCTGACAAACGGCGGTGTCAGGGTTCTCGGTGATTTCAACGACCTGACATACGAAAAACCGGATTTTGACGCGATTGATAACGACATCGACGAGCTGAAATCCGCGCTTGCAGAGGGCAAAAAGACAAAGTCATACTACATCGACCGCCTGTCGGAGATCATCGGAAAATACTATTACGATGCGCTTACGATGGAAAACCTCGCGTTTCTGCGCTACTGCAACGACATAACCGACGCTTCTCTCCGGGAGGAATACTATACTCTCATTTCGGAATCGGAAAAAACCGCGGCAAAGCTTGAGGAGCTGTATTCCGTCTGCGCCGCGTCAAAGTACAAGGCTGATTTTGAAGAACAATGCTTCGGCAAAGGCTTTCTTGACAGCTATTCCGGAGACATAATCGAATATCCGCCGGAATACACGGCTCTGCGCGGAAAGGAAGCGGCTCTCATGTCGGAATACAGCGCCGCAATGTCGGGGCTTACGGTGGAATACGACGGGAAGACCTACACCTCCGCCGACATCTCCGCCGTTGAGGACGAGGAGCTTTATAACCGCCTTGTAAGCGCATATTACACAAAATTCAATCCGACGCTTGCGGAAATATATGTAAAGCTGGTCGGTGTCCGCAACGAGATCGCCGTCATGCTCGGGTACGGGTCCTGCACCGACTATTCTTTCGACAGCTATTCCCGCGAATACTCCGGCGACGACCTGAAGGCGTATTTTTCCGGGATAAAGGAGCATATCGTTCCGCTTTACCGTAAGATCAGCGATGATATAACGTCAGAAGGACCTTTGCCGTTTCCGTATGCTTCGCCTGACAGGGTAAAATCTCTCGGAAAAGAGCTTGCCGGGAAAATGTCACCAAAGCTCGGCAGGATATTCGGTTCGATGGAGAAAAAGCATCTTGTGACCGTCGGCTCGTCGGACAAAATGTATTACGGTTCATTCCAGATCTATCTGAACAGCTGTGATTCGCCCTACATATTCATAAACGGTGAAGGGTCGGAGTACGACGTGCTCACGCTGATGCACGAATTCGGGCATTTCACCTCGGCATACTACAACCACGGCAGCACGGGAGGCAATGATGAGGCAGAGGTTGCGTCGTCTGCACTTGAACTGCTGACGCTTAAATATGCAGACGGTGTTTTCGACAGCGAAACGGCAGCTTCGATTGGAAAAAGCGGGATCCTCAGCATAATCTCTTCCCTTGTCGAATGCGCGGCATACTCCGAATTCGAAAACCTCGTCTATTCCGACAAAGCCCTGACCGCCGAAAAGTGCAACGGATACTTCAGGCAGGTCGCGGAGGAATACGGGATCTCCGGCGGAGACGGCGGTTATCTGTACTGGGTAATGGTAAACCATCTGTTCGAATACCCGTACTACGTCGCGGGATACTCCGTCTCGGCTGACGTCGCGCTTCAGATATACGAAAGCTGCGACGGAAGCATCGATCCCTATCTTGACTTTATAAAGCTCGCCCGGAGCGGATCGTTTTCCGATAATATAAAGACCGCCGGACTTGAAAGCCCGTTCTCGGAGGGTAGAGCCGAAAAAACCGCCGCCGTGATACAAAAGCTGACAGAAAAGTACTTCTCATAATCATTACAAAGCCATATCCCCGCCGCTTCGCGTGACACCGGAGCGGCGTTTTTGTCTCCGGAATGCACCTTATACCCGGTTTCCGAATAGTACAAGCGGTAAAAATCATATAGTTTCTCCGGAAGCTGAATAACAATGCATCGGAGAATCCACACAATGACCGGTATAATATCAAGACTTTTCTGCCTGTTTCTGAAGGTATCGGGAACAGGCTCGTTCCCGCCGC
>FR891196.1:3022-18558 GCA_000433515.1 Candidatus Colimorpha enterica
AGGGAGGCAAGAGAGGCGCTTATCGAGCACAATCTGCGCCTTGTCGCCCACATCGTGAAAAAGTACTACCCGACCTGCCGCAATCAGGACGATCTTGTCTCGATAGGCACGGTGGGGCTGATAAAGGCGATCGATTCCTTTGACATCACAAACGGCGCGCGGTTCGCGACATATGCAAGCAGGTGTCTTCAGAATGAGATACTTATGTACTTCCGTTCGCAGAAAAAAACCGCGTGCGAGGTGTCGATAAACGAGACGATCGACATAGACAAGGACGGCAATCCCCTGACCTACATCGACGTTATAAGCTGCGATGACACCATCGCCGAGGATATAGATCTGCGGCTGAACAGCAAAAAGGCGATCGACCTGATAAACACCGTGCTCACCGACAGAGAGCGGCAGATAATCGTCCTGCGCTACGGGCTGAACAACCGGAAGCCGGTCACACAGCGTGAGATCGCCGCCGCCTTCGGAATATCCCGTTCTTACGTCAGCCGCATCGAAAAAAGCGCAATCGACAAGCTGAGAGACGGCTTCGGTGACGGCGCCGACAGGCTGTTCTGACCGTTCGACCGCGCATTAAACGGAAGATCACTGCATATACATTTAACAAAAACTCATGCGAGGTACAAATCATGGATAACGGCATATCGAAAATTCCGGGAAATCCGGACGGCGGGGTCATGACGGAGCTGTATTCCGGCACGCTCATGTCAGAGGACAGCACGGATTACATCGTTCCGGAATACATTCCCGACACCGGAAAGATACTTCTCTGCACCGCATCGCCGAAAATTGACGGGAAATTCACCGACGGCGGCAGTGTCGGAATCGAAGGAACGGTGTATTTCAGTCTTCTTCTGGCAGGAGAGGACGGAACTGTGTCGGGGCTTTCCTTCTCGGAACCGTTTTCGGCAAAGGCTGCGGTTGACGGGCTTGACGACGACTGCACCGTCAGCCTTGTTCCGTCGGTCGGCTATGTGACGGCACGGCTTGTCAATCCGAGGAAGATCGGCGTGCGCTGTCAGATCAACACCGACATCCGCGTTTTCTGCTGTTCCCCTGTCGGGCTGACCGTTAAGGGCGCGGAAAATGTCGCGGACGAGGCGGGCATACGCAAAAAGACGGTAACCGCCGGGACCGCCGACATCACGGCATTTGAGGAGCGCGGCATAGCCGTAAGTCAGGACATCGAGCTTGACGGCAGCTTCCCGCAGATAGGCGAAATGATCCTCTGCCGCGTCAGGCTGAATCCCGCGGAGGTAAGGGTCGGTGACAGCGGCGCGGACACAAGAACAGACGCGCTTGTCAGCTGCATCTACCGTTCCGACAGCGGAAACTGCGTCTCGGCTGACCGGAAATTCACGCTTGAGCATCACATGGATATACCGACTGACGGCGGACGCGAATGGACGGCATATGTTTTCCCGTCCCCCGTCGCGGCAAAGGTAACACCGAATTCCTACGGAGAAATGAAGGTCATAGAGCTTGATTTCACATACGATCTCGGCATCACCGGAATGAAAAACCGCGAGGTCGCGCTGGTTTCCGATGTCTATTCGACCGATTACGAAACGGCAGTCGAAACCGGAGAGAAAAATATAACGGTATTCGGCAGATGCTTCGCCTGCGGTCTGTCGCTGAACGCAAGCGCGGCAAAAAGCGAAATCAATGCAGAGGACGCCGTCTCTGTCTTTACCGGCAGCGTAAACACTAAGGACGTGACGGCACACTATGACCCCGGAAAGCGCAAGCTGATAACCGAGGGAGACGCCGAGATCACCGCAGTATACACCGCCGGTGAGGACGGAGGTAATTTCGGACGCGCGGTATTTACATCGCATTTCCGCTGTGAAACGGACGCACCGGACTCACTCCCGGCAGACGACTTTATAATCAGCTGTTCCGCCGGAGACACGAGGTTCCGCTCCGATCCGCAGAACATATACTGCGACACCGAGCTTTCGCTGAGAGTGACAGCCCTCGGAAGCAGAACCGTCGGATACACAGCGTCGGTAACGCTTGACCGCGACAGTCCGGCAGTTCACGCAGATTCGCCGATGACGCTGTATTACCCGGTATCGGGCGAATCGCTTTTCGACATAGCAAAGCATTACCGCGTGACCGACGAAAGCATAATGACAGCCAACCGCATGACTGACTGCACGACAGACGGCAGAAAGGTGCTGATCATCCCGGCGTTTGAGGGCGCTTCGTGACGGTTGTGAGCCGTCACCCCCGACCCGGCAGAGACTGTTTTTCTCTGCCGGGTCATTCTTTGCTTTCAATATTTACAATATGTTAATAATTCCGCGCCCGTACAGTGGTAAAATAAAAGGGAATATAATCACCGATCGGAACATATTTCACATGAGAAAATACATAGAAACCGGAAGGATCACCCGTCCGCACGGAATAAACGGCGCGGTAAGAGCCGAGGCATGGTGCGACTCACCGGCGGTGCTTGCCGGGCTCGGAACCGTCTACACCGAAAAAAACGGCACGTATACCGGGGTCAGAATCGCAAAAGGCTCGGTTCAGAAGGATCACGTCATCCTGAAGCTTGAAGGAACCGACACTCCCGAGGCGGCTGAACGGCTTCGCGGAACGGTTATTTATGCCGACAGAAACGATATCCCGGTCAGGGAGGGAGCTTTCCTTATCGACGACCTCAAGGGGCTGGACGTGACTGATTTTTCAAGCGGAAAGCTCTACGGGACCCTCACGGACGTTATTCAGGGAGCGGCGGGCGACATTTACGAGATCGCAACCGGAAAAGGCAGTGTTCTTGTCCCTGCCGTCAAAGAGTTCGTAAAGAGCATCGACCCCGAAAAGGGCATCGTGATCGCGCCGATACCGGGGATGTTCGATGAGGATTGACATTATTACGCTCTTTCCCGAAATGGTAAACGCCTTTGTCGGCGAAAGCATAATCGGGCGCGCGGCAAGAGCCGGGATACTCGACATAAGAACTCACAATTTCCGCGATTATTCGGAGGATAAACACCGCAGAGTGGACGACACCCCGTACGGCGGCGGAATGGGTATGCTCCTTGCCGCACCGCCGATATACAACTGCTACAGGGCGGTAACCTCCGATGCGGAGAAAAAGCCGCACACGGTTTATATGTCGCCTCAGGGAAAGGTGCTTACGCAGAAAAGAGCCGCAGAGCTTTCGAAGCTCGACCGTCTTGTCATTCTCTGCGGTCACTATGAGGGGGTTGACGAGAGGGTCATTGAGGAGATCGTTGACGAGGAAATCTCGGTCGGAGACTATGTTCTCACGGGCGGAGAGCTTCCCGCGTGCATCCTCTGCGACTGCGTCGGGAGGCTTATTGACGGTGTTCTTTCCGACAGCTCCTGCCACGAAATTGAAAGCATATCCTGCGGAATGCTTGAATACCCGCAGTACACGCGGCCGGCCGAATATCACGGACGCAGAGTGCCGGAGGTACTTACCGGCGGAGACCACAGGGAAATTGACAGATGGCGGTATTCCGAATCGCTTAAAAGAACCGTGAAAAAGCGGGATGACCTGCTTTGAACCGGGACATAACACCGGAAGGAGGAAAAACGTGAAAGACGGAAAACGCAGCTTTGCAAAAAACAGCATGATCATAGGCGCGCTCTCACGCTTTTCCGACTTTTTGCGGAACAGATTCGACGAGAGCTTCTTCGGCTGGCTCCTTTGCGGGAATTACCGGCACGAGGGAAACGGTATCATCGGACTTGCCGGCGAAAAGCTGAAGATCCGTCAGAGAATAACGGTTCCGTTCAAGCGCTTCAACGCAAGAGCCTTTGAAAACAGTCTGATTTTAAGAAAAACCGGGGAGATGTTCCGGAAGATCCCCGACGTTCAGTTCAAATATACCGGAATATTCGTTTTTGCCTTCGGGCTTTACACCGCAATATCCTGTCTGATAAAGAATTTCGGCGCGGCGATCGCCGGACAGAGCTTTTATACCCTTTATCTCGGTGTTATCTGTGCCGCCATCGGCGGGATCATAAGCACGTCGCAGAAACGTCTGTCGGAAACCGTTGCGGGAAGCCGCATACTGTCGTTTCTCATCTTCCGCGTTCTCGGCATAAAGCCGGCGGCAGTAAGCGGGACAGGTAAAAGCCGCGGGCGCGGCGACGTTTCGTTCGTTTCCGGAATAGTTCTCGGTCTGATCTCGGAAATAACCTCGCCTTTTGCCGCTCTGCTTGCAATTCCGGTATCGGCACTTGCTTTTGCGGTGCTTGCAGTCCCGGAATGCGGCGCCGTATGCGTGATACTTGCCTTTCCGTTTCTCGGTATGCGTCAGCTGGCACTGCTGTGCGCCTTTGTCACTGCCGCGTGGCTGCTGAAGCTCATGCGCGGCAAAAGGACGGTTTCCACGTCTTCTCTTGACATTGCCGTGCTTGCCTTTGCCGCGGTGATGCTTGCCGGCGGACTTGTCTCGGTAACCCGTGAGGAAAGCATACGGTATGCGCTTTACTTCATCTGCTTCATGTCTGGATATTTCATGGCTGTCAACCTCATACGCACGTCGGAATGGTTTTACCGTTGCATCAGCGCCCTTGTATTCTCGTTTTCGCTGACCGTGATCGCCGGAACGGTGTCAGCCGTCGGCTCACCCGGACTTGCCGGCATCCCGTTTCTTCAGACGGCGGCGCAGAAGCTGACGGGAATCGTTTCGGTGCCTTCCGAATTTGCTCAGCTTACCGTGCTGATCCTTCCCTTCCTTCTCGTCTGTGCCTCCGGGTACCGGAAAACAGACGCGGGACTCGGGCTTTCGCTCCTGTCGGTTCTGTCGGTATTCTGCCTGTTCTTTACCCGTTCGCGCGGGGGATGGGGCTCAGCCGTCATCGGTCTTGTCGTGCTGCTTCTCCTCGTCAGCCGCAGATCGGTCGGATTCATTGCCGCGGCGGCTGTCATATGCCCGATTGTCCGGGTATTCCTTCCGCCGCCGGTCACAGCGGGAATTTCGGAATTTCTCAGCGTTTCGGGAGAATCCGCGGCTTACCGTACCGGTCTCTGGAACGGAGTTGACCGGCTTATCACACAGTGCTTTGCCGGCGGGATCGGCGTGGGTGAGACGGCGTTTGAAAAGGTATTTCCCCTGTTCTCTCAAACCGACATTTCCGCAAACCCGACGACAAAGAACCTGTACACGCAGATAACCGTCTCGGTCGGTGTCAGCGGTCTTATCGTATTTGCGGCGATACTGCTTATCTTCCTGCGGCATTTCTGCTCCTTCTATTCAGCCGGTCACGGCGACGACAGACGGATGCGCCTCTTCTCGGCGGCAGGCTTCTCCGGGATATGCGCGATCCTCGTTTTCGGATTCACGGAATATGTCCTTGCCGACTACCGTGTGCTTCTTGCCTTCTGGCTTGTCATCGGGCTGACCTCCTCGGCTGTCCGGGTATCGGTAAGAGAGCGCATACACGTTCCGGAACCGGAGGGGATCTCCCTTGATATCGATATGAAAAAACTCCGCCGTGCGCGGAATGCAACCAAGAAAGACACGGATAAATCATGAACAGCAATTCTCAGGAAAAAAAGAAATATGTCTTCAATTTCATCGACGTTCTGCTGATCGTCGTCTTCCTTGCCGGGGCGCTTTCCCTCGTATATTTTCTGCGCGAAAGGAGAGTCGTCATCTCCGACAGCGACGGAACGGAGGAGATAGTCTACCGGCTTGAGATCTCACCAATGCGGGAGGAATTCCGCAATCTTGTGTCGGTCGGCGACACTGTGACCGATGCCGTCTCGCTGCTTCCGATAGGAGAGGTGACGGACGTGTCGTATTCCGCGTGCTACTACACCGGGCTCGACCGCACGACCGGCGAAAATGTGAAAAGCGCATACCCCGGAATGATAACCATGACAGTCACCGTAAAGGCTCAGGCATCCCCGGAAAACGGCGGGTATACGGTGAACGGCAGAGAGCTGATCCTTGACACCGGCTTTGCCTTCCGCGTTCCGGCATTCACGGGAACCGGAAAGTGTGTCTCGGTCTCTCCCGCAGACGCGGAAATGAAAAACGAAAGGAGCGCTGGACAATGAGCGGAACAAAGCGGGTAAAATTCTCCGTTGCGGATTTTGTCATAATCCTGATGATCATTGCCTGCATAATCGGTGTGGCAATGAGATACGACATCGCCGAAAAACTGTTTTCAAAAACAAAGGCAGAGGATGTCAGGGTCACCTTCGCCGTCAGCTCCGCCACCGACAACACCAATAACGCGTTCAGCACCGGCGCAGTCTTCATGTACGGGAGCGAGACTTTCGGAAAGCTGGAGGAAGCAGATTCAACGCCTGCGGTTCAGTACTACGAAAACAGCTCCGGCGTGCTGACCGAAAAGAAAAACGATGGGTTTTATGACATAACCGGAACATTTGTCTGCCGGCTCGTAAGCACCGATTCCGGGTATCTGCTTGACGGCAGGACATATATTGCCGCCGGCTCGACCTTCACTCTGCAGTGCGGAGCAGTCCGTACAACGGTCCTTATAACCTCCGTAGGTGCCTGACAGAAAAGAAATCCGTCAACCGTCGGATTCGCGCAATAAAAAAATTGCAAAAACACTTGATTTTACGGATAAAGTTTGATATAATATAATGTGTAATGTAAAACTATTTTACGACAGGAGTTAAAACAATGATTTCACGCGATGTAACTATACAAAACAATGTCGGTCTTCATGCAAGACCCGCAACCTTCTTTATTCAGAAGGCTAACTCCTACAAATCCTCCATCTGGGTCGAAAAGGGCGACCGCCGTGTAAACGCAAAGTCCCTTCTCGGCGTTCTCTCCCTCGGTATCGTCAAGGGCATGACCGTCACCCTTATTGCTGACGGCGCCGATGAGGCAGAAGCTCTTGAGGGTCTTTCAGAGCTTATTGCAACAGGCTTCGAGGACTGATCGGATTTATGCTCCGTATGGGGCGGTGACAGTACGGGCAGGCATCTTTTAAGGCAAAGGGTGTCCTGCCCGTTTTTTTCTGAATCGGAGGCGGTATCAATCAACATCGAGGAACTGAGGGACAAGGCTTCGCGCCTGCCTCTTACACCCGGCGTTTATCTCATGAAGGACGCGGCGGGACGGATAATATACGTCGGAAAGTCAAAGGCGCTCCGCAGCCGCGTGCTTTCATACTTCACCGATATCGGACACCACACGGTCAAAACGGCAAAGCTGGTATCGGGTATATCGGATTTCGACGTTATGCTGACATCAACGGAAATCGAGGCGCTTGCGCTTGAAAACCGGCTGATAAAGCTGCACACTCCGAAATTCAACATAAAGCTGAAGGACGGAAAGAGCTATCCGTACATCAAGCTGACCGTCAACGAGGAATACCCCCGCATCCTTGTCGTAAGGAAACGTCTTGCCGACGGCGCAAAGTATTTCGGACCTTATTCCGGAACATCGACCGCATACATGATAGTCAATACGGTAAGAAAAGCCTTCGGCATACCTGACTGCAAAAAGAATTTCCCGAAGGACATCGGAAAGACCCGTCCGTGTCTCAATTATCAGATAGGACTCTGCTGCGGAGTATGCACCGGAAGCGTTTCCGGAAACGAATACCGGAAAGTGTTCTCCGACATCTCGTCGTTTCTCGGCGGCTCGTTCTCGGAAGTCAAAAAGTCTCTGACGGAGCAGATGGAATATGCCTCGGAGAACCTTATGTTCGAGGCTGCGGCTCTCTGCCGGGACAGGATAAAGAGCCTTTCAAAGCTGTGGGAAAAGCAGAAGGTAGTTGCGGCGCCGTATGTGGAACAGGACATAATCGCGCTGTATTCCGACGAGACCTGCACCTGCCTGACGGTTTTCTATGTCCGCGGCGGCGCGGTTACCGACAGCGAAAGCTTTGTTTTCGGCGCCGACAGGATCGTTGACGAGGACGCGGTTTCGTCGTTCCTGTACGAGCTTTACAGCGTAAGAGAGTACATTCCGAAGGAAATACTGCTCGACTTCCCTCTTTGCGACGACAGCCGGAACACGCTTTCCGACCTGCTCCGCGAAAAAGCGGGATACCGGGTCAATGTCCGCTTCCCCGAAAAGGGCAATCTCAAGGCGCTCTGCCGCATGGTTGCCGACAACGCAAAGGAATATGCCGCAAGATACAACGCCGACGCGGAAAAGCAGAACGACACGCTTATCAGAATAGCTCAGCTTCTCGGTCTTGAGGTCGTCCCGGAGAGGATCGAGGCTTACGACATATCAAACTACGGCAGTGAAAACATCACCGCCGGAAAGATCACGGTCGTCAACGGAAGGTTCGACAAGAGCGGCTACCGCACCTACAAAATCGCCTCGACCGCGGGACAGGACGACTATGCCTCTATGCGCGAGGCGATATCAAGACGCTTCAGCCACCCGGAGGACGAATATCCCGATCTTATCCTTCTTGACGGCGGAAGGGCTCACGTTTCGGTCATAAGACAGCTGCTTGCCGGACTCGGCATTCCGATCCCTGTTTTCGGAATGGTAAAGGACGAGTATCACAAGACCCGTGCGCTTACCGACGACGAATGCGAGATAAGCATTGCAAAGGAACAGCCGGTGTTTCTTATGATCTATAAGATACAGGAAGAGATCCACCGCTTCACCGTATCGCGCATGACGGGAGCCAAGAGAAAATCGCTTAAGACCTCGTCGCTTGAGGCTGTAAACGGAATAGGTCCTGCAAAGGCAAAAGCACTGCTTTCGGCTTTCGGCGGACTGTCCGGAGTTGCCGCCGCCGACAGAGCATCGCTTGCCGCGGTAAAGGGCATCACCGAAAAGGATGCCGAAGCCGTCATAACATACTTTGCGGAATCGAAAAAGAAAAGGACAAAAACCACATGATGAGAATAATTACCGGAACGGCAAGGGGAGTTAAGCTTGAGACCCTTGACGGGGAAACCACAAGACCGACATCCGAAAGAGCAAAGGAGGCGGTTTTCAGTATGCTTCAGTTCGACATCGAAAACCGCAGCGTGCTTGACCTTTTCGGCGGCTCCGGCCAGCTTGCGCTTGAGGCTCTCAGCCGGGGGGCGGAGAAGGCATTCATATCCGACTCCGACCAGTCAGCGTGCGAGGTCATCAAAAGGAACGCAAAAAAGACAAAGCTGTTCGACAGGACTCGCGTGGTATGCAGCGACTGCCGCGCTGTGATACGCAATCTGTCGGGGCGCGAGAAATTCGGGCTGATCTTCCTCGACCCTCCGTATAAAAGCGGGCTTGTACCGGAAATGCTTGAAAAGCTTGAAAAAGGCGGACTTGTTGCCGAAGGCGGGCTGATAGTCTGCGAAAACGACGCGGAACAGCCCTTTTCCCTGCCCGGCTATGAGCTTAAGAAGCACGCAAAATACGGCAGGGCATACGTCACGGTTCTGAGAAAGGAGTGTTCGGAATGAAAAACGCGCTTATAACCGGCAGCTTTGATCCCGTCACCGTCGGTCACACCGATATTATACGGCGCGCGGCGGAGATCTTCGACAGCGTCACCGTTGCGCTCTGTCACAACACCGAAAAAAAGTATATGTTCACGCCGGAGCAGAGAGAAAAGTTGCTCACCCTTGCGGTGTCGGGGATGAAAAACGTGAAGGTCGCCGTCTGCCGGGGACTTGTTGCCGATTTTGCCGCCGAGGTCGGAGCCTCCGTCATTGTGCGGGGGATACGGAATCCCGTCGATTCGGCATATGAAGCTGATATGGCGACGATCAACCGCGGACTCGGTTCTCATCCCGAAACGGTTTTTCTGCCGTCAAAGCCGGAATTTCTGCACATTTCGTCCTCCTATGTCCGCGACATGATAAAATACCGCCAGCCGCTCGACGGCATTGTCCCGGAAGAAGCAGCGGAGTATCTCAGAAGTTTAACAGTCTGATCCGGGCAGCCCCAAAACCTTCCGCAAGAGGACAATCCTTCTTTCTGTTCACTGATTATACGACATAAAATACTAAATATTTCCATCGTTCGCCGTTTTGTTCTCTTTGAGGTTCAGAACGGCGAAATTTTGTTCTTATTGGAATCAAAAATCTTTTCCCGCAGAAAAATATCGAACGGTTTTTATTGAAAATCCCGTTCCGATGGTCTATAATAGTAGTGAAAGTGGCGGGAAGTGGCGCAAAGTGGTGTAAATCAGACGCATATTCCCGTTTCTGAAGCCGGAACGGAGGAGGACGGAATATGTTTTGCGGCGAATACAGCCACAACCTTGACGCTAAAAAAAGAATAATCCTGCCCTCAAAGCTCCGCGAACAGCTCGGCGACGGCGTTGTCATGACAAAAAGCGTTGACAGATGCGTCGCTCTCTATCCGGTCGAACGCTGGAACGCATTTACGGCAAAGCTCGATTCCCTTCCCGACATCGAAACACGTCAGGTAAAGAGATTTCTTTACTCCGCCGCGTTCGAAACGTCGGTTGACGGTCAGGGGCGCATTCTGATAGCCCCGAACCTCTGCGATTATGCCTCACTTACCAGAAGCGTGAAGGTCATTGGCGTCGGAGATCACATTGAGATCTGGGACGAGGCTCTCTGGGCTGAGGAAAACAGCTCCGAAAACACCGCCGATATTGCAAACGTGCTCATAAAGCTCGGCTTCTGACGGGAATCATCATGGAAAAACAGTTCGAACACTACTCCGTCATGCTTGCCGAATGCATTGACGGGCTGAATATAAAACCTGACGGACTTTACGTTGACTGCACGGCCGGCGGCGGCGGTCACAGCTTTGAAATCGCGAAACGGCTGAACGGAAACGGCAGACTGATAGCGATCGACCGCGACCCTGAAGCGATCGCGGCGGTGACAAAGCGTCTTGCCCCCTTCTCCGACCGCGTTGAGATTATAAACAGCAATTATTCCGCGCTCGGTGAAATTCTCGGAGACAGAAGGGCTGACGGTGTTCTTATCGACCTCGGTGTTTCGTCATATCAGCTCGACACCCCCGAAAGAGGCTTCTCCTACATGAACGACGCGCCTCTTGATATGAGAATGAACCCGAACGACCCGGTAAGCGCGCGCGATATTGTCAATAATTACTCAGAAGAACAGCTTGCCGACGTGATATTCCGCTTCGGCGAAGAAAAATTCTCCCGGAGGATAGCTTCAGATATTGTAAAGCGCCGGAAAATAAAACCCATCGGAACCACGCTTGAGCTTGCCGGAATAATCGCCGGCGCGATCCCGCCGAAATTCCGTGAAAAAGGCTCAAATCCCGCAAAGCGCACCTTTCAGGCGATACGCATAGAGGTCAATCACGAGCTTGACATAATCGAACCGACGGTCAGAACCATCTCCGGAGTGCTCAGCCCCGGCGGACGGATGGCGGTCATCACATTCCATTCGCTTGAGGACAGACTGGTAAAACAGACCCTCTCTGAGCTTGCAAGAGGCTGTACCTGCCCGCCGGAATTTCCCGTCTGCGTATGCGGGAAAAAGCCGGTCATGAAGCTGATAACAAGAAAACCGCTCCTTCCCTCCGCGGCGGAGCTTGAGGAAAACAAAAGATCGCACAGTGCAAAGCTGAGAATCGCGGAAAAAATATAAACAGAAAGAGGAAAAGCCATGACATCCGATGTTTCAAAGAAAAAAACAGTTGCCGCGTCGGGACAGGACGTGATTTCCGGGAAGAAAAATCCCCGGCCGAGGTCGGCTTCCGATATAATCAATAAAAAAACAGTTTCGCACGACAGACGTGTCACGGGATATACAAGAGTCAAGTCGGGAGAGCTCAGGCGCCGTCCGGCATCAAGGACTCCCGATATGTCAAATCCTAACGCAAGAGTGGTGAACCCCGGTGTCTCGATAGGCTCTCTTACAACGGCAAAGCGCGAAAGGACTGCCGCGCTTCCGGCAGTCAGGACAGAGCCGACCGTCAGAACCATTTCCGACACGAAAAAGCAGGCGTTTCCCTTCTCGATTGTTTTCATGTCGCTCATCTGCTCGGTGCTGTTCATGTATATGATCTTCAATTACGTAAAGATAAACGAGCATACCTCGGCAGTTTCCGATCTCAAGAAGGAGATTGCCACTCTGAGTGCCGAAAAGGACGACCTTACGGCAAAGCTCGACCGCAAGAACGACCTCACCTATATAGAAAAGGTCGCAAAGGAACAGCTCGGCATGGTCAAGATCGACGAGATCATCAAAAAATACGTAACGATGGACCCGGATGATGTAATAACATCTTTCGGCAAAAACACCGGTACTTCGTCAGCTGACTGACATATTGCAAAGATACGGGGGCAATACGGCAAAAAAATTTACAGCCGGTTGCCCCGTTTTTTCTTATTCCGTATTGTAAAACGCGGATTCAGGTAGTATAATTATATAGTGTATATATTTCACGGAGGTGATGGGACATAAAACGTTCCGACGAAACAAACCGCAGAATTCCCGGACGAAGCATGATAATCCTTCTCGGATGCATGATCCTGTGGTGCGTGCTTATTCTTAAGCTGTTTCAGCTTCAGATCATCGACTATGACTATTACCAGAACAAGGTTCTCAACAATGTTCAGAGAATGACTACCCTCTCCGCGACAAGAGGAGAGATATACGATGCGGGCATGAATAAGCTGGCATCAAACTACACCGTATACCGCATTTTCATTTCTCCGCGTGACATCGAAAACGACGAGCAGGCGGAGCTTATCTCAAAAGGGCTTTCCGATATCCTCGGCGTAGACCGTGACAGGATACGCACGCTGACAAAGAAGGTTCACCGCGCCGACGAGACTGTCATGAAAAAAGCCTCCGACGAGCAGGCTGACGCTGTCAGAAAGTTTATCCTCGACAACGGTCTGACAATGCAGATCCATCTTGAGGCAGGCACCGCACGCTATTATCCCTTCTCCTCCCTCGCCGCGAACGTGATCGGAGTTGCCGGAACCGACGGCGGTCTTACCGGGCTTGAATACCAGTACAACAGCTTTCTTCTCGGTGAATCCGGTAAATACATAACCTCAAAGGACGCTCAGGGCGGTCAGATGCCCAGCAAGTACGACACGTATATCGACGCTTCAAACGGCGCCAACCTCGTTACCACGATCGATGTGACAATCCAGAAAGCACTTGAAAAGCAGCTGAAGCAGAGTTATCTCGATTCCGAGCCGATGAACCGTATTACCGGAATCGTCATGGACGTCAACACCGGCGCTGTCCTTGCAATGGCGACCTACCCGACCTTTGACCTGAACTCTCCGTTCACGCTTGACGAAGATTCGGTTAAAAAGCTGGAAGAGAGCGGCTTTGCGCCCGATTCAAAGGAATATGCCTCGTATCAGACCGAGCTTCTCTACAAGCTGTGGAGAAACAAGGCTGTCTCGGAGCTTTATGAGCCGGGCTCGACCTTCAAGGTGATAACCACCGCAATGGCGCTTGAGGAAGGACTTGTCTCGCTTGACGAAAAGATGTTCTGCTCCGGCAAATTCTATGTCGAGGGCTATTCTCAGGCGATACACTGCCACAAGCTCTCCGGGCACGGCTCCGTCACATTCGAAAGAGGGCTTCAGCAGTCCTGCAACCCGATACTCATGACGGTCGGACTCAGAATCGGACAGCAGAGATTCTATAACTATTTTCAGGCATTCGGCTATACCGGGCTTACCGGGATCGACCTTCCCGGCGAGGCAAAATCCATATATTCATCGTTCAACAACTTCGGACCGGTCTCCCTTGCAGTCTACTCATTCGGTCAGACTTTCAAGGTCACTCCGCTTATGCAGCTGACTGCAATATCAACCGTTGCAAACGGCGGATATCTGCTGACCCCGTATGTCGTCAGCCAGATAATCGACGACGACGGAAACATTCTCATGCAGCGTGAGACGGACGCAAAGCGTCAGGTGGTAAGCACCGATGTCTGCAGGACGATAAGCGGCGTGCTTGAGCGCGGGGTTTCCGGAGACGGTGGCGCAAAGAACACGTATGTCGCGGGCTACAAGATCGCGGCAAAGACAGGCACCTCCGAGGTACGTGACCTTGCCGACCCCGACGGAAACTACTCCTACCGTGTCGGTTCCACGGTTGCGTATGCTCCCGCAGATGACCCTCAGATCTCGGCGATAATCGTTGTCGATACCCCGATGATCAAAAACAAGTACGGCGCGTATGTTGCCGCTCCGTATGTTGCAAATCTTCTCAGTGAGGTACTTCCATATATCGGCATGGCGCCGCAGTATACCGAGGAAGAATTCGCAAAACTCAAGACAACGGTCAGAAACGTCACCGGATGGCCTACGGCAGACGCCGTAAAGGTCTTCAAAAACCTGAAGATCAACTATGAAGTCATCGGGACCGGTGAGGTAGTGAAGTATCAGATCCCCGCAAAAGGCACGGAAATCATCAAAAACGAAGGAACGGTCTTCCTTTACACCGGCGACGCCACCCCGGAATCGGACATCCGCGTTCCCGATGTCACCGGAAAAACCGTTTCTGCCGCCAACAAGCTGCTCACCAACAGGGGATTCAACGTAATAATCGACGGCGCGACGGTTTCCTCCTCGTCAACCGAGGCTTACGTCGTTTCACAGTCGGTCGCGGCAAATACTCTTTCCTCAAAGGGAACGGTTGTCAAAATCACCGTCAGATATCTCGACGGAACCGCCTGAAAGGGCTTTTCACGGAACAAAAATACCGGAATGCAAATATCACGGATGTTGAAGCTAAAATTCATTGTCCGGAGATATTTGTACCATGAAGTTTTCAGAACTCGTATCAGAAAAAACAAGGCTGTCCCTCCCGTCCGACCCGGATATCGGAGGGATAGCCTCCGATTCGGAAAAAGCCGCGCCGGGATGTCTTTTCGTCTGCATCGACGGAATGCACAGCGACGGTCATTCGTTCATCGATGAAGCCGCATCGCGCGGTGCGGCGGCATTTGTTATCTCGCAGTCGCACCCGGAGGCGAAGGAAAAGCTGACATCCGCCGGAATTCCGTTTGCGGTTTATGCCGACACGCGGGAGGCGGAGGCTGTCATAACCTCGCGCTTCTTCGGCGACCCGTGGAAGGACATGAAGATCTTTGCCGTGACCGGCACGAACGGAAAAACCACCGTTGTTTCGCTTCTCGACGCGATCTTTCAGGCCGCCGGGTATTCCTGCCGCACGGTGGGTACACTTACCGGAAGGCTGACTACACCTGACCCGGCAGTGCTTTACCCGGCTCTCCGTTCGTTTGCCGATTCCGGGACGCAGTATGTCTTTATGGAGGCGTCGTCCCATGCGCTGGCGCTCGGTAAGCTGACTCCGATAAGGTTTGCCTGCGGGATATTCACAAACCTGACGCCGGAGCATCTCGATTTTCACGGCGACATGGAGCACTATGCCGGTGCAAAGGCAAAGCTGTTCGCCTCATCGGACAGGGCGGTGATAAATGCCGACGACTGCCGCTCGCAGTACATGGTTGAAAGATCACACTCTCCTCTGCTCTGCTCGGTAAAACGGAGCGACACCGACTTTTACGCAAAAAACATAACGAACTGCGGCGTGTACGGCATAAGATACGACCTTATGACCACCGACCTTGTATTCAAGATTCGCTCCG
>FR891196.1:18629-18826 GCA_000433515.1 Candidatus Colimorpha enterica
CCGCTGCCGCACTTTCCGAGGGTATATCCCCGGAGGTGATACGCGGAGCGGTATGCGGCTTTTCGGGCGTCAGGGGGCGGCTTGAGCGGGTACGACTGCCTACAAACGACTTTGCGGTTTACATCGACTTTGCCCATACGCCGGATGCGCTTGAGAACATCCTTCTCACCGTCAGGCAGTTTTCCGGAAACGGCAGG
>FR891196.1:18873-23894 GCA_000433515.1 Candidatus Colimorpha enterica
GGAGACCGTGACCGCACAAAGCGTCCGGCG
The DNA here is from genome assembly GCA_000433515.1 of Candidatus Colimorpha enterica. GTDB lineage: Bacteria > Bacillota > Clostridia > Oscillospirales > CAG-272 > Colimorpha_A. The sequence continues at coordinate 18,904 of FR891196.1, forward strand.
ATGGGGGCGGTTGCCGCAAGGCTTTCGGATTTTGCGATAATCACCGCAGACAACAGCCGGAGCGAAAGAACCGAGGACATAATCTCGGAGATCCTGTCCGGGATCACCTCGGAAGGCTCCTATACCGTCATTCCCGACCGGAAGGAAGCAATATACTATGCGATCTCGACCGCACGGAAGGGCGATATGATCCTGCTCTGTGGAAAGGGTCATGAGGAATACGAAATAATGCCGGACGGAATTCACCCCTTCTCCGAAAAAGAAACAGCACAGAATGCCTGCGCGGAATATCTGCGCCTGCACGGTGAATTCTGACCGTAACAATAACAGAAGAAATCAGGAAATGTCATGACACAGCTTGACCTCACAACAGGAATAACCCCGGAAAACGCAGCCGCGGCTGCCGGAGGAGAACTGATAAGAAGCTCCGGAAAAAAGATAACCGGGATCTCGATAGACACGCGGACGATAAACCCCGGCGACCTTTTCGTTGCCGTCAAAGGAGAAAACACCGACGGTCACAGATTCGTATCCTGCGCGGCTGATGCAGGCGCTTCGGCAGTTCTTATCTCCGACCCGGATGCCGCCGGTAACCTTCCGGAAGGCTGCTCCGCGATACTTGTCCCGGATACCGTTGCCGCGCTCGGTAAGCTGGCCGAGGCACACAAGGCAGAGCTTGATGTTCTGACAGTTGCCGTCACCGGAAGCGTCGGCAAGACCACGACAAGACAGTTCATATACGGCGTTCTTTCTCAGGAAATGAAGACACACCGCACCGAGGGGAACTTCAACAACGAGCTCGGACTTCCCCTCTCCGTCATGAAGCTCGACGGCAGCTTCCGCGCCTCGGTGCTTGAGATGGGAATGAGCGCAAAGGGCGAAATATCATATCTCACCGGCATAGTCCGACCCGACATCGCCGTCATCACGAATATCGGAACAGCACACATCGAATTTCTGGGCTCCCGCGAAGCTATACGCGACGCGAAACTGGAAATCGCCGAAGGGCTGAAGCCCGGCGGAAAGCTGATCCTCAACGGGGATGAGCCTCTTCTCTCCGGCATCCCGGGAGCGGTATACTGTGCGCTGAAAAACCCGGAGGCGGAATTCCGGGCAGCAAATATCTGCTATACCTCCGGCGGGATGATGTTCAGCGCCGTCTGCCCTGACAGGGTGATAAAGGACTGCCTTATCCCCACGCTCGGAGAACACACCGTTCTTGACGCGATGTTCGCCGTTGCCTGCGGGTATTATGCCGGCATTTCCGACGAAGGAATAAGGCGCGGACTTGCGGCTTTCGAGGCTGTCGGAATGCGTCAGAACATAACGGAACACGGGGGTATCACATATATCCTTGACTACTACAACGCAAGCCCGGAATCGATAAGGGCTTCCCTTTCGGTGACAAAGGAGCTTGCCGGAAAAACCGGCGGAAGGACAGTTGCGGTCATCGGAAACGTGCTTGAGCTCGGAAACCGGTCGGAGGAGCTTCACCGCTCTGTCGGCAGCTTTGCCGCATCTCTCGGCTGCGATCTGTTCTTTGCATTCGGAAAGGACGCGTCGCTTGCGGCGGAGGAGGCGGTCAGGGACGGGATGAACGAAAGCTGCGTATTCTCGTTTACCGATATTTCCGACCCGGCAGCGATATCGGAGGCTGTGGAGGAGCATACCCGCCCCGGAGACTGCATACTTATCAAGGCAAGCCGTTCGATACATATGGAACGGGTGGCTGACATACTGCTCGGAAAATAACGGCAACGAAAGGACAGACTGAAAATGACACTGTATTACGTAATATCCGCAGTCCTCACGCTGGTTCTGACCGCGCTGAACCTGCGCCACCTCATACCGGTGCTGAAAAGCAAGAAAATGGGTCAGAAGATCCTCGACATCGGTCCCCGCTGGCACAAATCCAAGGAGGGAACGCCGACAATGGGCGGTCTGTCCTTCATCGCCGCTTTTTTTGTGACGATAATCCCGGTTATTGCCTTCGCCTGTGCGAACATGGGAGAGACGCTGGACATAGTTCCTGCCGTGCTTACCGGTCTTTTCGCCCTCGGAAACGGGGTGATCGGAATGATCGACGACAGAACAAAGTTCTCGAAGGGCAAAAACGAAGGGCTTCTCGCATGGCAGAAATACCTGCTTCAGCTTGTGCTCTGCTCCGCATATCTCTTCTTTATGAAATGGAGCGGTGCGATCACAACCGAAATGTACCTGCCGTTCATACATAAGTCGATTGAGCTTGGGATTGTTTATTACCCGATAGCGCTGATACTTCTCACCGGCATCGTCAACAGCGTAAATCTCTCCGACGGAATAGACGGGCTTACCTCAAGCGAGACTGCGGTCGTTGCCGTGTTTTTCTCGTTTACGGCGTTCTTCACGGGGAATCTTCCTCTTGCGATGTTCTCGGGAGCAACGCTCGGGTGCTGTCTCGGTTTTCTTGTGTACAATTTCCACCCGGCAAGGGTATTCATGGGCGACACCGGCTCGCTGTTCCTCGGCGGGCTTGCCGTCGGAATGGCGTTCATGGCAAAAAATCCGCTGATAATCCTCGTCGCCGGGTTCATGTATGTGCTTGAGGCGATATCCGACATAATTCAGGTAGTCTATTTCAAGCTGACCCACGGCAAACGGTTCTTCAGAATGGCGCCGATACACCATCATTTCGAAAAATGCGGGTGGGGGGAGATAAAGATCGTTGCGGTATTCTCTGCCGTTACACTCCTTCTCTGCGCCGCCGCGCTGTTTTTGGACATAATGCCTTCTCTGCCGCGCTGACAGAAAAAATTTCCGATGAAAAGGATGCTCCCACACGGAGCCACGGGATATTGTAATGAACAATAACAAAGACAATAACCAGAAGAGCGGTTACAGGGTAAGACGCTCGTCAATGTCCCGCGAGGAAGCGAGAAAAAAGACGGTCAGGCGTCCGCCGGAGTCTCCGCGCATTCCGGAGCAGACATCAGGCGATACCGACAGAATCCGCTACACCAAAGCCGACTACGCAAAAGGCATTGTCCCGGAGGCACCTCCGGTTCAGGAAGCCCCGAAGCCGAAAAAGAAGACGCGCAAGAACGACTTCATAAAGCCGACCGATATCGTACGTGTTAAGGGCAGCTATGACCGGATTCTGCTCATTCTTGTCATAGTTCTCACGCTTTTCGGGCTTGTCATGGACTTTTCGGCAAGCTATGCCTACTCCTTCAGCCGCTACGGCGACAGCTTCCACTATGTAAGGCGTCAGGCAATATTCGCCCTCGGCGGTTTTGCCGCAATGCTCGTCATAATGCGTTTTGATTACCGCTGGATGCGGAAAGCAACGGTTCCGGCATTCATTATCGTATGTATCCTGCTTGTCCTCGTCCTTGTAAAGGGCGTTGCAAGCGGCGTTGCGCAGCGCTGGATCGGCGTCGGTCCTATAACCATCCAGCCTTCCGAGTTTATGAAAACGGCGATCGTACTGCTGCTTGCGCTGTACGTTGCGCGGAATCAGGACAGGATCACGAACTACCGCAACTTCTGGCAGTCGTCGCTTTACGGAATGTTCATACCGACAATTGTCGTCGGCATTGCCTGCGGGCTTATTGCGCTTGAAAAGCACTTCTCCGGTACGATAATCGTCTTTCTTATCGGAATGGTGGTCATTTTCGCCGGCGGCGCGAGAAAGGGCTGGTTCATCGGCGCGGGCATCGGCGCGGCTCTTGTGATAATTCCGGCTATTTTTACCGTTCCGTATGCGCGCGAACGCGTGGATATGTGGCTCCATCCGGAGAACTATTCTCCGACGGGCAAGATATGGCAGACGCTTCAGGGGCTTTACGCCGTCGGCTCCGGCGGTCTTTTCGGGGTCGGGCTCGGAAACAGCCGGCAGAAGCATCTGTTCGTCTCTCAGCCGCAGAATGACTTTGTTTTCTCGATAATTGCAGAGGAGCTCGGTTTTGCCGGCTCGCTGTTCGTTATTGTTCTTTTCATGCTCCTTGTCTGGAGAGGCTTCGTTATAGCGCTCAAGGCTCCCGATACCTTCTCCTCCCTCGTCGTCATCGGACTGACAAGCAAGGTCGCGCTTCAGGCGATACTGAACATCGCCGTTGTCACGAATACCATTCCGAACACCGGAATCAGCCTTCCCTTCTTCAGCTACGGAGGTACGGCGCTTCTCGTCCAGCTTGCCGAGATGGGAATAATCCTTGCGATATCGCGCTACTCGTATCAGAAAAACACACTCTGACGCATAAACGAAAGGCGGCAATATGAGAGTGCTCATGACCGGAGGCGGGACCGGCGGACATATTAATCCCGCGATCGCAATTGCGAAAACAATACTGAAAAACGAACCCGATTCCGAGATAGCCTTCGTCGGGACACCGCGCGGAATGGAAAACCGCCTTGTCCCGAAGGAGGGCTTCAGGCTGTATCATATCGACATGAGGGGACTGAAGCGCTCTCTTTCACCCTCAAACCTCCGCACGCTCGGCATGATGATAACCTCTGTCGGAAAGGCAAAAAAGCTGATAAGACAGTTCCGCCCCGATGTCTGCATAGGCACCGGGGGATATGTCTGCTGGCCGCTTATAAAGGCAGCCTCCGAGATGGGGATACCGACTGCCCTTCACGAGTCAAACGCTCTTGCCGGGGTCGCGGTAAAGCTGCTTGCGCCTCACGTCGATATTGTATTCACAAACTTTGAACAGACGGCTTCGCAGATAAAGAAGTGCCGGAAAATCGTTCACGTAGGAAACCCGCTGAAAAACGGCTTCGCCGAAATAACGCACGGCGAGGCGCGCAGAAAGCTCGGATTTGAGGGAAAATACCGCTTCTCGGTGCTGTCCTGCGGCGGAAGCCTCGGCGCCGGGAAGATAAACTCCGCCGTGCTCGAAATGATGGCCGAATACTCCTCAAAGCACCCGGAGATACACCACCTGCACCAGTGCGGGGTCGCGAATTACCCGGAGGCAAGGAAGGAATTCGACCGTCTCGGACTTGAC
>FR891196.1:23977-32082 GCA_000433515.1 Candidatus Colimorpha enterica
GCCGCAGACGTTGTGATAAACCGCGCGGGGGCAATGACGATATCGGAGCTTGCCGCCCTCGGAAAGCCGGCGATACTCATCCCTTCCCCGAACGTCACCGACAACCACCAGTACAAAAACGCAAAGGTCCTCGCCGATGCGGGTGCCGCAGTCATGATCGGGGAAAAGGATCTTTCCGCCGGCGTTCTTGCCCGCGAAACCGATGCTCTTCTCACCGACAGGGAAAAAAGAAGGGTGCTTTCGGAGAATTTCGGACGTTTTGCCATCAGAAATGCTGATTTTTTGATATATAACGAGATAAAAAATCTTGTCAAATCGAAAAAAATGTGATATACTGTTTATATGCCGCCGGACGGCTGAATTCTTTACGGGGGTTCGCGCATTCTGCGCCGCTAAAAAATGAACAGCGCCGATATCAATGCGGAACCAAACGGCGGTCTCAACAATGCGGAGCTTGTCAATAAAGACTCCTTCGAACGCCTGAGATCAAAAAACCGTCACAAGGAATTCCGCCGCAAAATTTTTTATCTGTTTGTCTCGCTTCTGCTCTGTGCCGTTGTCGGAACCGTGTGTGTGGTCTTTTTCTTCGGTTTAAAGCACGTTGAGGTCAGGGGCAACGGAAAGTACACCTCTGACGAGATCATCGCTTCCTGCGGCTTCGAGGGCAGCGAAAACCTGTTCGGCATTGATCTTGCCTCGCTCCGGACAAAGCTGCAGAGCAGCTACCCGTACATCCGCAGCGTCAGCTTCAGGCGGGTGCTTCCCTCCACGCTGATAATCACCGTCGAAGAGGATTCGCCGGCGTGGTTTACCGACATTTACGGCGAATGGTTCATTCTGTCGCCGAGTCTCCGCGTCATATCAAGGTTCGATATGAGAGAGGAGATCGACGTGCAGGAGCTCGGGGTCACCTATATAAAGCTGCCGCCGGTCAGATCTGCGGTTGCCGGAAGCAATATCAGCTTTGTCAGAACAGCGGATTACGGCTATTTTGTCTCTTTCCTTTCGGAAATCAAAGGCTACAGCTTCTTTTCCGAAAGCATCGACTCGATCGATGCCTCCGACAGATACCGGCTCACCGTTTATTCGTCGGGCGGGAAATACAAAATCAATCTCGGCACGTCGGACAACCTTGAGGCAAAGGTCAGATTTGTCACAAAGGTCATAGAAACGGCATTCGACTCAACCACCATCGCGTCAGTTGACGTGGAATATCTTACCTCGGTGATAGTGCTTAAGCAGACGGAGCTTTTCGTTTTCCCCGAGAGATAAAATTGTTAATATAGCGTTAACTTTTTAAAAAACTATTGCATAGTCAGCCGAAAAATATTATCATTATTAGTGTATATCCGCGCAAAGCTGATTTTCATGTAAATATAATAAAAACAATGTCTATTCAAGTTCAGGAGGATACATAAATGGCAATCGATTACGAAGAGAATTACGATAGCAACGTTAAGATAAAGGTCGTTGGCGTCGGCGGAGGCGGGTCCAATGCCGTCAATCGTATGATAGAAACCAACATCAAGGACGTCGAGTTCATTGCTATTAATACCGAAAAGCAGGCTCTCATGCGTTCGGCAGCCCCCAAAAAGATAGCCATCGGCGAAAAGTCCGCAAAAGGAATGGGTGCCGGCGGCAATCCCGAAAACGGTGCAAGAGCCGCCGAGGAAAGCCAGGAAGAGATCAGTGCCGCTCTCAAGGGCGCTGACATGGTGTTCATCACCGCAGGTATGGGCGGAGGAACCGGAACCGGAGCCGCTCCCATCGTGGCAAAGCTGGCGCGTGACATGGGAATCCTCACTGTCGGTATCGTTACCAAGCCCTTTGCCTTTGAAGGCAGAAGAAGAATGGATGCGGCTGAAAAAGGTATAGAGGTCTTCCGTGACACTGTCGATTCGCTTATCGTCATCCCCAACGAAAGACTGAAGCAGCTCTCCGAGACAAGGATCACATTCGCAAACGCATTCGCTGAGGCAGACAATGTTCTCCGCCGCGGTGTCCAGAGCATTTCCGACCTTATCAACGGCTACGGAATCGTCAACCTCGACTTTGCCGACGTAACCGCGGTCATGAAGAACGCGGGATCGGCTCATATGGGTGTCGGAACCGCAACAGGCAAGGACAAGACCACGGAAGCTGCAAAGCTCGCGATATCCAGCCCGCTGCTTGAGACCTCCATCGCCGGTGCAAGGGGACTTATCATCAACATCACGGCTTCCGCCGATATCGGACTGGAAGAGATCGAGACGGCGTCTGCGCTTATCTCGGAGGAAGCTCATCCCGATGCAAAGGTCATCTGGGGTATTGCTCTTGATGATACTCTTGAGGATACCATGTCGATTACCGTTGTCGCAACCGGCTTCGACGGCGACAAAAAGGACACAAAGAAGGAAGTCAAGAAGGAAGCCAACATACCCTCTGCCAAGACCGAAACCAAGCAGGAAAAGGCTCCCGAAGTCTCCGATGACAGCGACGACGAAATCTCCGACGACGATTTCATCGATCTTTGGGATATCGTAAAGAAAAAGAGAAAGTAATTTAACAAAAACCCGGACGGCGCTGTCCGGGTTTTTTGCCGAATATATAAATTCGCCCTTCCCCGATTTTCGGGAAAGGGCGAAAATGTTATCATATATATTGTGCCGGTCAGCCTGCGGCAAGGATACGCTTCATCTCACCGGCAACCTTGCGGCAATACGCGTCCTCGGTATTGCCCTTGCGCCACTGAACGTGCGCACCGCCCTCACCGTAATGGTAGCACATGAGGGTCTTGTTTATATCACCGTTATATTTCTTATAGAAATACGAGAGATAATATGCCCCTGCCTTGACATTCTGAAGGTAATCCTGAAGGTCGGTTATGCCGAACATCTTATTCAGCTTTGTCAGATGGCCGGAAGCGATCTGCATAATTCCGATGCACTTGCCGTTGCGCGACACGGATGTCTCGTGATATCTTGATTCAACGTACATGACACCGTAGATAAGCTCGACGGGGATGCCGAACTCCTCCGCCATCTGCATGGCATAGCTCTGCTTTGCCGCAGAAAGCGGAACATCATAGAGCTTTATGGCTCCGGTGTTCTGACCTCCTCCGATGATATCCCCCGGATCAACGTCGGGATTTTCGTTCGGCGGAATATCGCCGGAAGTGTCGTTGTCGGTTTCATCCTCCCCGACAACTGTATCGGTTCCGGTGTAGTCACTCATTATATCGGAATCAACGTCGGTTCCGGACGTCCCGGAATCGTCTCCGGGCTGATTCTGATCGTCCGACGGGTCGTCAGGATCGTCCCTATCTCCCCGGATATCGGGTTTTTCAATGTCGATGACGAAATCGTCACCGAACCGGTCATTGGCGATCGGTGTGTCTGCAGTCGAACCTGAGTCCGGCGTTGCTGTCGGAAACACTTCCTCATCGACAGCTTTCTTCGCCGTGCAGGATGAAAAGAGCAAAAGTGCAAGCACGGAAATGACTGCTATAATAATCGCCTTCCGGTATCGTAAATAGCATTGCATTACTTAAGTATCGGAATTAAACCGTTCCTTTCAAAGCATTTGATAATATATTATGTCCAGTTCGGAAATATGATAACCATTATAAAGCAATAAATAATAATTTTTACAGGGTTTCGCACACATTACACGCAGAAACGCCCTGAGTTTGCGGTTAATTACAGGTGTTTAGTGCCTTTTTGCGCGCTTCAACCACATTCAATTAAAAATGCCCCGTCGTTTCTGACGGAGCATTTTGTTGAATTGATCAGTCGCTGATGTAGGGCAGAAGAGCCATATGGCGTGCCATCTTTACGGCAACTGTAAGCTGACGCTGGTGAAGTGCGCAGGTTCCGTTGATTCTTCTGGGAAGAATCTTTGCGCGCTCGCTGATGCACTTGCTGAGTCTTGCTATATCCTTATAATCGACGTGCTCGATCTTAGCGGCGCAGAAAGCGCAGACCTTTTTACGGCGTCTGTTGCCCTGGCGAAGGGGCTTCTGCTGGGGCTGAGCAGCAGCTGCTGCGGGGGCAGCGTTATTTTCCTTATCCATCTCATAAACCTCCTGAAAGAATTGTTTCCGGCTTGCATCCGTCCGCTCCGACAGGCGGAAATCGCCGGGTGAAATCAGAACGGCAGATCGTCGTCGTTTGACATTTCCTCAAACTTCGGCGCAGCGTCCTGCTGTGAAGAGAATGACGGTGCGTAACTGTCGGGAGTATAAGCTGAAGCATTGCTCTGCTGACCTACGGAAGGACCTTCGCCCTTTGCATCAACGAACATGACCTCGTCGGCAACAACTTCGGTGGCATATCTTTTCTGATTCTGATTGTCTGTCCATGTTCTTGTCTGAATCTGACCGACAACGCAGATGGAACTGCCTTTCCTGAAGTAACGCGAAACGAATTCAGCCTGCTGTCTCCATGAGACAACATTTATGAAATCCGCCTGCGGCTGAGACTGATCGGTATTGTTCTTTGACTGAAAGCGTCTGCTCACTGCAACAGTGAAGGAGCATACAGGAACGCCGCTCTGCGTCTGCTTGAGCTCCGGATCGGCAGTCAGACGGCCTCCGAGTATCGCTTTGTTGAAATTGAAATTAGCCAAAACCTATACACCTCCCTGCGGTTATGCTTCCTGTGCCACAACGATGGAACGCATGATTCCGTCGGTTATGTTGAAAATACGCTCGAGCTCTGACGGGAAGTCAGTTTTCGAAGTGAATTTCACAAGCACATAGTAACCTTCATTCATGTCGTTGATCGGGTAAGCAAGTCTGCGCTTGCCCCACTCGTTGACCTCGTTAACGGTACCGTTATCGGCGATGAGAGAAGTGAACTTCCCGATGACCGACTTTACGGCTTCCTCGCCTTTGCTGAGATCGACAACGAACAGAGTTTCATAAGATGCGTTGTTCTTTTCCATTTTTACACCTCCTTATGGACATAAGACCGCCGGACTGACCGGCAGTAAGGAGAAAACAAATTCTCACCATGTCATTATACATTCCAAAACCCGTTTTGTCAATAGTTTTCCGCAAATTTTTCTTCAATCGGGGAATATTGCGCCGCTTTTCACGGTAGAATTAAGTAAAAAGTACCCTTTTTCCACTGGAGAACAGGTAAAACGGAGGATCATAATAATCATGCAGTCATTTAAAACAGCAGCAAAAACGTCGTTTGTCGGGTTCCTTTTCACGGTTATCGCGGGAAGCCTTCTTCACTTTGCCTTTGCCGCGTCGGGCGGAAATACACTTGTCGGAGCCTTTACACCGGTGAACGAGAGCGTATGGGAGCATCTCAAGCTGCTTCTTATTCCCGCCGTCGCGTTCTCTGCCGTTGAATTTTTCGTTTACGGAAAGAGCCTGCCGGCATTCTTTGCGGCAAAATCACTGTCAGTCATGATCGGACTTGCGGCAATAGTCATGCTTTTCTATACCTATACGGGAATCGTCGGGCGGAATTATCTTGCAGCCGACATCGGGGTATTTATCGTGTCGGCGGCACTCACATATTATCTTTCCTGCGTGTTCGTGAAATGTCCCGCGCTTTATTCAGAACGGGCGAATATCATCGGCATCAGCCTTGTTGCGGTCATCATCATACTGTTTATATACTTCACCTTCACCCCTCCGATGTGCGGGCTTTTCCGCGACCCGGTAACGGACGATTTCGGAATTCCGGACAGATTTTACTCTTCAATACTTATCGATAAATAATCGCGCCGCATCCTGTTGTCAGTTATATATTTTTCACAATACAATCATATTGTTCAATTTTTGTTCATTTTTAATTAACATTATTCTCTTTCTTTTTACTTTACAGGCGCTATAATATATGCTGTGATAGTGTAAAAAGAGTCTAAAGAAAAAGAAAAATGAAAAAGGAATAATCAGAACAGTATGTCAGTATTCGATTTGTTTACGCTGTTCGGGGGGCTTGCGCTCTTCCTTTACGGTATGAGCGTAATGGGCAATTCTCTCGAAAAGCTTGCCGGAAGCCGTCTTAAGGCGGTTCTCGGAAGCATGACCTCAAACGTATTCAAGGGCTTTCTGCTCGGTCTCGGCGTAACGGCAATAATTCAGTCGTCTTCCGCCACAACGGTTATGGTTGTAGGTTTTGTCAACTCCGGACTAATGACCCTCAGGCAGGCAACCGGCGTTATCATGGGCGCCAATCTTGGCACCTCCGTAACATCGTGGCTTCTCAGTACCACCGGAATCACCGGCGACGGGGCAAGCACGATCCTCAATCTCTTCAAACCGGCAACCTTCACACCGATACTTGCTTTTGCCGGTATGCTTCTGTTCTGCTTTTCGAAAAAACAGAGGCGGAAGGACATCGGCAGCATCATCCTTAGCTTTGCAGTCCTCATGTTCGGCATGGAGTTCATGTCGGAGGCTGTTTCCGGGCTTGGCGATGTCCCGGCATTCACGAACACTTTGACGCTCTTTGCCAATCCGGTTCTCGGCGTCATTGTCGGCGCCGTGTTCACGGCAATAATCCAGTCCTCCTCCGCGTCTGTAGGTATTCTTCAGGCACTGACAATGACCGGAAGCATCACCTGCGCAACCACCGTTCCGATAATCATGGGACAGAACATCGGAACCTGTATCAGCGCCATGATCTCTTCGATAGGCGCATCAAAAAACGCAAAACGTGCGGCGGTCGTTCACCTGTCCTTCAATATCATCGCCACGCTGATAATCCTGCCGGTTTATTATATACTTGTCAGCATATTCAAGCCGGCGTTCATCAACATGGCGGCATCACCGCTCAGCGTTGCGGTAATACATACAACATTCAAGATAATTGCTCTCATCATTCTCATGCCCTGCTCCTCCCTTCTTGAAAAACTGGCGTGCAGGCTCGTCCCCGATTCCAGAAAGGGTGCCGAGGTACAGCTGCTTGACGAGCGTCTCCTTGCCACCCCCGCGGTCGCTATCGAGCGCGCGCATTCGGTTGCGGTAATTATGGCTGAAACCGCCGTCTCATCGCTGAAAAAATCCATCGAGAGCGTGTGGAATTACTCCGACAAAATCGATGCCGAGATCCGCGACGAGGAAAATCAGGTCGATACCTACGAGGACAAGCTGGGAACCTATCTTGTCAAGGTCTCAGCGCTCAACCTGACCGAAAACGACAGCATCGAGGTCAACAAGCTCCTGCACATGATCGGCGATTTCGAGCGTATTTCCGACCACGCCGTCAACATTCTTGAATCGGCAGAGGAGATAAAGGACAAAAAGCTGACCTTCTCAGAAACGGCAAAGTCCGAGCTCAAGACAATGTTTGACGCTGTCAACGAGATACTTGACATCGCTCTTTCCGCCTTCGAGAAAAACGATCTGGAGCTTGCTATCACCGTTGAGCCGCTTGAACAGGTCATCGATTATCTGAAGGACTACCTCAAGACCCAGCACATTCTCCGCCTCCAGCACGGCGAATGTACCATCGAGATGGGATTTGTCCTCTCCGACCTGCTCACCAACCTTGAAAGAGTCTCCGACCACTGCTCAAACATCGCCTGCTGCCTGATTGAAATTTCTCACGACAGCATGGACGTCCACGAATACATCCGCGGCATAAAATCCGGAAAGGGCGAGGAAGCCTTCAACCGGTCTTATGAGATGTTCAGGGAAAAGTATGCGGTGAAATAGCATAAAAAAGCGTCCGCCTCTGCTGCGGACGTTTTTGCTGTTGCAGTTTTGTCAAATCTGTGCTATAATACCCCCACACCAACCGAAAAGGAGAAATCACAAATGAATCAACCCAAGATCAGAATAAAAGTAAAAGACATGGGCGACATGATCGCCGTTCTGTATCCCGAAAAGGCGCCGGAGACGGTGAAGAATTTTCTTGCGCTTGCAGAGAGCGGATTTTTCGACGGTCTTATTTTCCACCGCGTCATTCCCGGATTCATGATTCAGGGCGGCGGCTACACCCCGGATTTCGGCGAGAAGAAAGCCAAAGCTATAAAGGGCGAATTTGCCGCTAACGGCTTCAGGGGCAACGACCTCCGCCACAAGAGGGGCGTTCTGTCGATGGCAAGAACCATGGATCCGAACTCCGCATCGTCGCAGTTCTTCATCATGCACGCAGATGCTC
>FR891197.1:0-5723 GCA_000433515.1 Candidatus Colimorpha enterica
CATTTCATTCCGTAAGCCAGCTTTGCCGCCGTCGCGCAGACCTGATCCATCAGCTTTCCGATACCCTCAAGCGATTCAAGTGTCAGCGAGGTTTTGAGTGTGCCGTCTTTTTTCAGAGTCACCGGAATATATTTTCCGGCAAGATTTCTTTCCATCATCCGAAGAACAGTCTCGTCACCGATAGCCAATCCGCGCCGCTTGAGCGTGTCGGCAACCTTTGCAAGCACATCGCTCTCTGCAGCTTCAGGAGTGACACTGACCTCGGCAGGCTTTGCCGTGCAGTACAGCACACCTGCGGGGATGATGTCTCCGGTTATTCCGAGCGTCCGCCTGAAATTCCCGCCCCGGTCCTTCCATATTGAGAAGAGATAGAGAAGCATCTGAAGATTCAGACCGAGCGAAATGTCATAAAGCGAAAATTCACGGCTTCCGGTCTTGTAATCCACCACGCGGACATACACGTCGTTTCCCCTCCGGCATATATCAACTCTGTCCGCAACTCCGTAGACATATGCTTTCGTGCCGTCCGGAAGCGGTATTTCAAGCGGGGAGACAGTGCCGGGAGCACCTCCGTTTGTTATCTTCATCTCAAAAAACGCCGGAACGAAATCGCTCTGTCCGAATTCTTCAAGAAGATTGTCGATAAGCACCGTCACCGAGCGTCTCAGCCGCAGAAACAGATTCATGGCACGTTCTGTCAGCTGCTGTCTGCCGTGTCCGCAGAATATACCGGAAACAAATTCCCCGATAATGCTGTCGATAAGCTCTGCGCGCTCCTTGGCAGTCAGCTCCTTTATGTGTCCGGCTTCATCGGTGACCGCAGAGAAGAATTTTTCAAGTATCCGGTGGACAAGATTCCCTGTGTCTGCTGCGCCGAATTCATACCGTGTTTTCGGTTTCAGCTTCAGTACATAATCACACTCAAACCCGAAGGCGCACAGCACATACCTGTCAAGCCGCGACTGGGTAAGCGGCATGTCTCCCCCGAAAACCTCCGCCGCGGCATCGGGGTCAAGCTGCTCCTCTCCGGCGAAAAGCGGCTGGCGGTTTCCGTCAAGCAGCGGCGCAAAATCCGGATCGGCAGAGTAAATAAGCGAAAGCGCAGCCCCCTCCTTTGTGTCCGGATACAGCGTACAGAGCGGAAAGGACGTCTTTTTCGTCCCGATCCTGTCGGAAAGCGGCATTCTGTCGGTGTATATCCGCTCGGCTCCGGGAAACATTTCGGCAATTCTCGTAAACGCCGCTGACGGCTTGAGCTTCTTTCCGGCGGCATCGGCTCCGCAGCACAGAACGGTGACAGACTCCGATGCCGAACAGGCGGCGGTGTAAAATCCGAAAAGCTCATTTACCGACATAATTCCGCTGTCGGGCGAAAGTATTATCCCATATGTCTCAAGCACCGCCTTGTCGTTGTCGGAGAAAATGCCGTTCTCGCCGCAGGCAGCAGGGAACACTCCCTCGTTCACTCCCAGAAGGTAAACGTGCTTCACATTCCCGGTGCGCATAAGTCCCGCTGAACCGAGGCTTATCTCGTCGATCACCGAAGGCAGGTTTCCGACGTTCGTCTGATCAACGACAAGCGTCAGCAGGTTGGCAAAAAGTACGGTATCGGCTTTGACCTCCGGCAGCACGGTGACAAGCGTGTCAAGTGAATCGCACATACTGTTCCACAGACGTATCTCATCAGGATCGCCGGACGACGATATCTTTTCGTCCGCTCCGACTTCGTGAAGAAATACCCATACTGCCCGGCAAAGCTCTCTGACCGTTCTTGTGCCGTCAAACGACTCAAACAGCTTTGAAAGAGGATCAACGATCTTCTTCCGTACCGCATTTATTTCATCGAGGGTCTTCATCCCCTCTTCGGTCATTACGTCGGTAAAACCGTCGGGATTCATGAACCAGTCCTCGCCGTCGTACCAGCGTTTTCCGGATATGCTCCACTGATATGCATATGACTCGATCGCGTCGCATTCGTCGGGTGTCACCGGAGAAAGTCCGGTTTTCATGTAGCTGACGATATCGGCGGTGTTCCAGCCGTTGTTCTTTATCCCGAAAGCGCTGAGTATCAGCTTGAATACCGGCTTTTCCGAAAGCTCCGCGCGCTCCGATATGTGGCAGGGAAGCCCGGTTTCGGCAAATACCGCGTCGATGATCCCGGAATAACTCTTTATGTCCCGCGCGATAACGGCAAAATCACGGTAAGCTGCACCGGCGATGACCTTTGTCAGAATATCATTCGCGACAAATTCCGCCTCGGAATATGCGCCCTCCGCAACAACAGTCCGAATCGGGGTGCAGTCACCCTCGAAAGCCCGGCATTTTCCCGGACTCCACAGGTTTTTTTCAAGAAACGAAAGCGCTTCGGAGGAAAACCGCACGGTTCCGGGCAGCTTTGTTACGACAGCCTCTCCCCGGTGCATTTCCGAAAGGCGCTTAAGACCGTCGAATGTTTTTTTCACATTTTCAAAAGCAAAAGCCCCGTCATCGTCTGAAAGACAGAGCGACACCGTTACATTATCTGCCTGCCTGAACGCATAAGACAGCACCGAAAATTCCTGCGGCGTGAATCCGACAAACGAGTCAAGAAAGAGATCGACGCCCTCAAAGAACCTGTTTTCCGAAAGCACCTCAGCCAGCCTTGTCAGATCGTCTGAGGGATCGGAGAACCCGCGCTCCGCAAAATGGCTGTAAGCCGAACAGATAAGCGACAGGTCGCTCAGCTTTTCGGAAAGCGCCTTGTCATCATCTTCCGCCTCTTTTGCGGCATCGGACAGCATGGCGGGAGTTATGCCGTATGCCTTGAATTCCGAAACCGCCGAAAGCAGCAGCGGAATGAATTTTTTTGCATCGGCAAGCTCGTTTTTGTACCGTTTCAGCGCAGGAGCGGAAGAAAAGAGAGCCTGCCACATTATAAGCGCCTTTGCGCCGGGCGTAACCGAATTGTACGCAACCCCGCCGTACTGACGGAAAACGCGGTTGCAGAGCCGCCGGAAGTTCAGGATCTCAAGCTCGGTCTGGGGGATTCCGCGGCTCTGCGCCTCCGAGCATACCATAGCCTCGGCACTGACCGCCGACTGCTCCGGGACGATGAGGATGACCCTGCGGCCTGCGGAAAGGCGGTCGGCGATCTTTTTTGCAATAAGTGTGCTTTTCCCGCTTCCCGCGGGTCCGATGATGAATTCGGTCATCGTGTGATCCTTTCGGTATCAGTCGTCGTCGATATCAATGTCAGACAGGTATCTGCTTCCGTTTTCGGTTATAAACTCCTTGCGTGCCTGAAGATCATCGCCGAGGAGTGTGTCGAAAATGTACGCAGTCCGTATCGCGTCGGTCTCGGTAACGCGGATAAGCCGCCGCGTCGCGGGGTTCATCGTGGTCTGCCACATCATGTCAGGCTCGTTCTCACCGAGTCCCTTTGACCGCTGGATGGAATATTTTGCGTCTCCGATATCGGCAAGTATCTTTACCTTTTCGCTTTCGTTGTAGGCAAAATACGTCTTGTCCTTTGAGGTTATCTCGTAAAGCGGTGATTCGGCAATATAAATCCGCCCCATCTTTATCAGCGACGGCAGCAGACGGTAAAACATCGTCAGGATAAGCGTCCTTATCTGGAACCCGTCCTTATCGGCATCGGTACAGATGATTATCTTGTTCCATCTCAGCGACTCCGGCGAGAAGGGAACAATGTCTCCCTTGACCTTGCCCTTTATCTCCACGCCGCAGCCGATAACGCGGAGCAGATCGGTGATTATCTCACTCTTGAATATCTTGTCATACGGCGCCTTGAGGCAGTTGAGCGTCTTTCCGCGTACCGGGATTATCGCCTGAAATTCCGCCGCTCTGCCCAGCTTGCAGGAGCCGAGAGCCGAATTTCCCTCAACGATGTAAAGCTCCCGAACCTCAGGATCCTTGGAGCGGCAGTTGACGAACTTTTCGACCCGGCTGGCAACGTCCATTGAGCCGCTCAGCTTTTTCTTTATGTCAAGCCGCGTGGATTCCGCCTTTTCGCGGCTTCTTTTGTTGACAAGCACCTGTCCGGCGATCTTGTCGGCCTCAAGCGGTTTTTCGGCAAAATATATTTCAAGATTGTGGCGCAGGAATGATGTCATCGCCTCTGCGATGAATGTGTTGGTTATGGATTTTTTCGTCTGGTTCTCATATGATGTCTGCGTCGAGAAGCTGTTCGAGACAAGGATGAGACAGTCCTCAATGTCGGCAAAGCTGATCTTCGACTCGTTTTTGAGATATTTTCCGGTCGATTTCAGATATTTGTCGATCTCCGAAACAAATGCCGAACGCACCGCCTTTTCCGGTGAGCCTCCGTGCTCAAGAAAGCTGGAGTTGTGATAATATTCGATAACGCTCGTCACGTTCGAGAAGCAGAACGACACATCCGCCTTGAGGGTGTAGTCCTCCTTGTCCTCTCTGTCGCGCCCCTTTGCCTCGGTCGACCACATGACCGGCGCGGTGAGGGAGGTTCCCCCGGCAAGCTCGGTGACATAGTCGATAATACCGTTTTCGTAAACGAAGTCGTATTCCTCAAACCCCTCATCCGTCTGCCATCTCAGATGAAATTTTATCCCCGGATTGACCACCGACTGCTTTTTCAGCATATCAAGATAGTAGTCAAGCGGAATCGCAATGTCGGTAAAGACCTCAAGGTCGGGGCGCCATCTGTGGATCGTTCCGGTGCGGCGTTCCTTCTTCGGCAGCTCGGTGACAGTCATGTCGCCGACCGGCTCGCCCTTTCTGAAGGATATCTCATAAACCTTTCCGTCCTTGTAAGAGCGGACGTCCATGTATTCCGAGCTGTACTGCGTTGCGCACGCGCCGAGGCCGTTAAGTCCCAGGGAATATTTGTACGACGAAGAGTCGCTGTTGTTGTTGTACTTGCCGCCGGCGTAAAGCTCGCAGTAGACAAGCTCCCAGTTGTAACGCTGTTCCTTCTCGTTCCAGTCAAGCGGCACTCCGCGGCCGAAATCCTCGACCTCGATCGAGTGGTCGGAGTATACCGTCATATTTATCCTGTCACCGTAGCCCTCACGCGCCTCGTCAACAGAGTTTGAGAGTATTTCAAAAGCCGAGTGCTCGCAGCCCTCAAGCCCGTCCGAGCCGAATATGACAGCGGGACGCTTTCTGACTCTGTCCGCACCCTTGAGGGATACTATGCTCTGATTTCCGTATTCGTTTTCTGCTTTTTTTGATGCCATGTTCAGATATGCCTTCCGGATAGAAAAATGTATTGCAAAATGGGGAAAAATGATTTATAATTAAAGTGCTGTGGATAAAATAATAAGAACTCTTCTTGACGAAGAAAAAATCGAATATGCGGGATTCATCCCGTTCTCCGAATGCACCGTGATAAACCGGGCTATGCTTGACAGATACTGCGCCGGAAAGGAGATAAAAAGCGCGCTGATGCTGTCGGTTCCGTATTATGCCGGGGCTTTTCCGGAGAGAAACGTGTCGCTGTATGCCGTGCCGCGGGATTATCATCTGTACTTCAGACAGCTGTATTCGCGGCTTGTCCCTGCGCTTGAAGGTCTGTTTCCGGGATACTTTTTCCGCGGATTTGCCGACAGCTCCCCGATAGGCGAGACCGGTGCCGCGGCGAAGGCGGGACTCGGCGTCATAGGCGACAGATTTCAGGTGATAAACGAAAAATACGGCTCGTATACCTTCATCGGCGAAATTCTCACCGATCTTGTGCCGGAGAAATA
>FR891197.1:5786-7021 GCA_000433515.1 Candidatus Colimorpha enterica
GGAGCCTGCTCCCGCGCCTGCCCGGTAAAAGACGGCTGCCTGTCCGAAATGACGCAGAGAAAGGGCGACCCCGACCCGGAGACGGTCAGACTGATACGGCAGACAGGAATAGCATGGGGCTGCGACCTCTGCCGCACGTCATGTCCGATGAACGCAAACGCGGCGCTTACCCCGATAGAATTTTTCAGAGAAAACCTGACCCCTGTCGTAACGGCTGAGATGATAGAGAACATGAGCAAGGCGGAATTCCTTGAGCGCGCATACAGCTGGCGCGGAAGAAAAACGATACTGCGCAATATTCTTTCGCTTGACGGCAAATAACTACTTTATTATATCATATTGCATCGGAGTTGTCAACTTCGCCTTTCCCGCTTTTTGCAAAAAGGCAGAATCGGCGGTTGACAAATCCGCAAAATGATTATATAATGTATAAATACAGAATAAACAGAATAAAACGAATAAACGGAGAGAATGTCGTAATGACAAAATCAATTGACAGAAGAGTGGCGCGTCAGCACGCACTTGAACTGCTTTTTGAGCGCGAATTCAGAAAAGACGAGGACGCCTCTGATATATACAGAACGGCGGAGGACACAAGAGAGCTCGAAACCGACAGTCTGACCGAAAAACTGTATTTCGGTGTACTTGACAACCTTGATGAGACAGACAGGCTGATCTCGACCCGCGCCGTAGGCTGGAAAACCGAAAGAATGTCAAAGGTCTCCCTCTCGGTGCTCCGCATCGCTGTGTATGAAATGAAGTTCTGCCCCGAAACCCCCTTTCCGGTTGCGATAAACGAGGCGGTGGAGCTTGCAAAGACCTTTGACGACGATAAAGCCCCGGCTTTCGTCAACGGCATCCTCAACGGTATTGCCGAGGACCTCGGGCTGAAGAAATAAAATCATGCAGGAGTTTCTCGGTGTCGATACCAGCAACTACACGACATCCCTCGCCCTCTCACGGGACGGGGAAATAGTCAAAAATCTGAAAAAGCTTCTTGACGTAAAAGAAGGACAGCGCGGACTGCGCCAGAGCGACGCGGTTTTCGCACACACCGTAAACCTCCCGCACCTTTTTGACGAAATGGGAAGGATCTCGCCGGCAGCCGTGGGTGTTTCGGTGTCTCCGAGGGATGCGGAGGGGTCGTATATGCCGTGCTTTCTTGCCGGGATATCATGTGCTGCGGCTGTGGCATCGACATCCGGAGTGCCGCTTTACCGGTTTTCACACCAGGC
>FR891197.1:7128-10001 GCA_000433515.1 Candidatus Colimorpha enterica
GGCGGAACGATGGAGCTGCTGCTTTCGGACAACATGAACATCACCCGCCTCGGAGGGACAAAGGACATAAGCGCAGGGATGGCGATCGACCGCACCGGCGTGCTTTTGGGAATGAAATTCCCATGCGGAAAAGAGCTTGAGACTGTTGCCGGTGATATGCCGGAGAAGGTGAAGCCGGGAAAAATAAGCGTCACCGGCTTCGACTGCAATCTCTCCGGGCTTGAAAACAAGGTGTCGGAGCTTATTTCCTCCGGCGCGGACAGGCAGGATATCGCGGCATATGTCCTTTCGTTCGTCTGCGCCGTCATTGACAGAATGGCTGAAAACGCTGTCGCGGCTTATCCCGGACTTCCGGTCATTTTTTCCGGCGGGGTCATGAGCAACCGGTTTATGAGGCGCAGGCTGAGTGAAAAGTACGGGAATTATTTTGCCGAACCGCAGTTTTCCTGTGACAATGCCGCCGGTATCGCAAGACTGACCGCCATGAGACACTGCGGTGAAATATGAGGTGAAGCAATGCCGGACGAGGCAAGAATACTGACAGTCGGTCAGCTCAACGATTTTGCAAAAATGACACTTGAGAACAACCCGGTCCTTAACAACGTCTGGGTGCGCGGGGAGATATCCAATTTCAAACACCATTTTTCCGGGCATATGTATTTCTCGGTCAAGGACAACGCCGCCTGCATTGCCGCGGTCATGTTCAGAAGCAGTGCCGAAAAGCTGAAATTTCAGCCGTACGACGGCATGAAGGTGCTTTTGCGCGGCAAAGTCACGCTTTTTCCGAAGGACGGAAAATATCAGATCTACGTTTCCTCAATGCAGCCGGACGGCATCGGCGCACTATATATTGCATTTGAGAAGCTGAAAGCAAAGCTGGAAGCCGAGGGGCTGTTCGACGAGGAGATAAAAAAACCCATCCCGAGGATTCCGTCGGCGGTCGGAGTGATAACCTCCCCGACAGGAGCTGCGGTCAGGGACATAATCAATGTCACCGGGCGGCGGTTCCCGTTTGCCGAGGTGGTGCTTTTCCCGGCTCAGGTACAGGGCGAGGGCGCAGAGCAGGAGCTTATTGACGGAATACGGTATTTCAGCACGACGCGCCGCGTTGATGTTGTGATAATCGGCAGGGGCGGAGGCTCGATAGAGGATCTGTGGGCGTTCAACAGCGAAGCGCTTGCAAGAGAGATAAGAAGATCGTCAGTGCCGGTCATTTCGGCTGTCGGTCACGAAACCGACTTCACGATCTGCGATTTTGCCGCAGACAGACGCGCTCCGACTCCGTCTGCCGGTGCCGAGATAGCAGTACCTGATTCCGGGGAACTGAAAAGAAAGCTCGGAAATGTCAGCACTCATATGGCAACCCTTCTGTCAAGGGAGACAGTCCATTTCAGACAGAGACTTTCACTTCTTGCCGGGAGTCGTGTGCTTACAAGCCCTACTGCGTATATCGATGACAGAAGAAACCTTCTGCTTTCGCTGTCCTCCGACATGGAGCGCGCAGTCACGGCGGTGATTATCGGAAAACGAAACGGTTATGCAAGGCTTTCGGCAGTCCTTAATGCCGTCAGCCCGCTTAAGGTCATTTCCAAGGGATATTCGGCGGTTTTCCGTGATGACGGACAGGTCGTCCGCTCGGTGCGGGATGTTATTCCCGGCGACAGAATAACGCTGAGGGTCTCCGACGGAACGGTAAATGCCGATGTTGTATCGGTGTGCGGAAACGAAAATAAGGATAAATCTGAAAAGGAGATTTCCCGCGACGGGAAGCTGTGAAAACATGAGCAAAAAAGATCCCGGATTCGAGGAAGCCCTCGCCCGGCTTGAAGAGATAGTGAGAAAGCTCGAGGGAGGAGAAACGCCGCTTGACGAATCGCTCGGACTTTTTGAAGAGGGCGTAAAGCTCGTCAGACTCTGCGGAGACAAACTTGACGAGGCGGAAAGAAAAATAACGGTGCTTACAAAGAACGGGGAAGGCGGTTACGATGAAAAACCTTTCGGAGAGAATAACTGAAAACGCCGTGCTTATCGAGAAGGCAATGGAAAAATATCTTGCCGGCACGGGCAGACGGTATGAAATACTGATAGACTCCATGCGGTACAGCGCATATGCGGGCGGGAAGCGGATAAGACCGTTTCTCACGCTTGAATTCTGCCGTATGCTCGGCGGAAATGTCGACGCGGCTCTGCCGTATGCCTGCGCGATCGAAATGATACACACATATTCGCTTATACACGACGATCTGCCGTGCATGGACAACGACGACTTCCGCAGGGGCAAGCCGACAAACCACAAAAAATTCGGAGAGGCAACAGCGCTCCTTGCCGGTGACTCGCTTCTTACGTATGCTTTCGGCGTTGCGGTTTCCGGATGCGAAACAACGGCTGAACAGAACATCGACGCTGTAAAGCTCCTGTCATCCCGTGCCGGTTTTGACGGCATGGCAGGCGGGCAGATGCTTGACCTCATCGGCGAAAAGGAAAAGCTGACATATGAGGAATTCATGCTCATGAATCAGCTCAAAACCGGCTGTCTGATAAAGACCGCCTGCCTCCTCGGATGCATTGCTGCGGGATACCGCGAGGGAACCGACGAATACGCGGCGGCTGAAAAGTATGCCGAAAACGTCGGTCTTGCCTTCCAGATCGAGGACGATATCCTTGACGAGGGAACAGAGGACAACAAAACAACCTTCCTCACCTTCATGACTGTTGAATCGGCAAGAAACACCGTTGACGGGCTTACCGGAAACGCAAAGGAAATAATCGCGCCGTATGACCGCGACGGCATACTTTCCGCCTTTGCCGACAGGCTTGCGGTAAGGAAAGTATAAGAGTGAGACTTGACCTTTATCTCTCCGAAAACGGCTTCT
>FR891198.1:0-1508 GCA_000433515.1 Candidatus Colimorpha enterica
CTTCGGCGTCATTTCCACGTCATGCACATTGTCAGAGGTAACCTCCACGTGATGGACAAGACCTGAATCCTTATCCACGCCAATGTGTGCTTTATAGCCGAAGTGCCACGCAGTTCCTTTCTTAACGGAGTGTGCGTCCGGATCACGCTTTTTCTCCTTGTCTTTGGTGGAAGACGGGGCAGAAATAATGGGGAATCGACGATCGTTCCTTTTTTCAGTATCAATCCGCGATCGGTCAGATTCTTTACAACCATGGCAAAAAACTTCTCGTGGATGCCGTTCCGGATCAACAGATTGCGGAACTTTCCTATCGTGTCTCCGTCCGGAATCTGATTGCTGGATTCCACGCCGCAAAAATCCGAAAAGGCACGGCTGTCAATGACTTCATTCCGCGCGCCCATATCGGACAAATCATACAGATTCTGCAGCAGGTGGATGCGGAGCATCAGTTCAAGCTCGTAGGGTTTATTCCGTACTTCCCCTCGTAATAGTACGGTCTGATCAGCTGCTCCAGCTCTTCCCACGGCATAATCCGCTCGATCCGTTCCAGCAATACTTTCTTGTTCGTGCTGACTTCTTTCAATTCGTCGTGAAAAACGACATGCTCATTTGCTTGTTCATGTCTTTATTATAGCACTTTTCTGCCCGGTTTTCAATGTATTTGTTTTGCGCGGTGATGCCTTAAGCAAAAAGCCAGTAATATCAAGGGTTTCCTGCATCAAAAACTGTTGAAAATACGGCTTCAAAATCAGGTTTGCCGCCTGAAATAATTCCTATTAACGGTATCTGTTCATTCTTGATCAGATAACCGTTATTTTTATTGCACCTCATCGTTCTGTGTGCCGGGGGTATGTATTTATGAAAATGCAGATGACAGACACTATTCCTCGCAGGAAGAGTTCAAAAGATATTACAATATTGATTATCAGTTTATCAACGACAAACCATCACAACGCGATTCACTTCCCGCCATGACGAACCCCACAGTTCGTGCAGAAATATTGACGGTTTTCAAAAATAATTCAAAAAAGACTTGACAAACGACGAGTTTTCTGATATAATAATGCTCGTCGATTTGAGAGACGCTGCTATGGCTCAGTTGGTAGAGCACATCCTTGGTAAGGATGAGGTCATCAGTTCGATTCTGATTAGCAGCTCCAATAATTCCCCGATGCAATAGTGTCGGGGTTTTATTTTTTTTGCGGACAGGCAAAAAGCAAAAAATCCTCTTCCTGATACAGGAGAGGATCTGATTCCGGTTTTGTACTTCATTCACTTGTGTCAGGCGTGAGAAATGACTGAAAATTAATCGCAACAGCGTCGTCCGGCGCCGTTTTTTCATAGTAATCCTTGATATTCCGGTTATAATAGCGCAGAATAAAAAAGCCAACAGCGACAAACAGCGCAACTATACCGACAGTCAGAAAAACAGACGAAGCCTTGAGTTTTCTTTTTCTGCGGCACGGATTCTCGTAGAGGTCATAGCTCAGCCTGTAACGGCAGGCGCC
>FR891198.1:1533-3977 GCA_000433515.1 Candidatus Colimorpha enterica
AGCCGCCGTATGAAATATCAGGTCTTTCCGACGTTGACGTATTATGTTCTTCGGCATTTTTATTATCAGTATTCACCGAAACGCCCTCCGCAAACGGAAATGACCATCCTTCCGGATGACCTTGTTGTATAATATGATAACAGAAAAATATAAACATTTCGTGACTCTTTTGTTTATATTTTTGGATTACGCTGTAAACAAAGAAACAATAAATTGTTCAGTTCCGTACATAAATTAAGACGGATCGGAATTCAGGTCAGAACACACACTTCATTCCGGAAAAACCGCGCTGTCGTAATGCCTCATATACCGCAACCGCGACGCTGTTGCTGAGATTCAGACACCGGCTGTCACCGATCATCGGAATTCTGGCAGTCTCATCACGGTGTGAAGCGATAAGATCTTCCGGAAGTCCGACAGACTCCTTGCCGAAAATGAGAAACACCCGTCCGGAGCAGTCGGCATCGGTATAACACACTGTTCCCTTTTTTGTGAAGAAAAATCTTTTCTCACCCTGTGTTGCCGAAAGGAATTCATCAATCCCGTCGTAGAATGTGATGTCGAGCTTATCCCAGTAATCAAGTCCTGCTCTTCTCATTTTCGCATCGTCGATTCCGAATCCGAGCGGACGGACAAGATGCAGAGCTGCCCCGGTCACTGCGCAGGTTCGTGCGACATTACCGGTATTCTGTGGGATCTCAGGTTCGATAAGACAGATATTTATATCACTCATAACCGCTCCTTGCGATAAAAACAGTCAAGGGGCTGCCGCCCTGCATTTCTGCGGGTGACAGCCCCGAAGCGATGGTTTTCCGAGAACCGGATTACTTGATCTCGACGGTTGCGCCTGCAGCCTCGAGAGCCTTCTTCATGTTCTCTGCCTCGTCCTTGGAGATGCCTTCCTTGATGGGCTTGGGAGCAGCCTCAACGAGGTCCTTTGCGTCCTTAAGTCCAAGACCGGTGATCTCGCGGACAGCCTTGATTACGTCGAGCTTCTTAGCGCCGAAGGATGCGAGAATGACGTCAAACTCGGTCTTCTCCTCCTCTGCGGGAGCAGCAGCACCGGCAGCGGCACCGCCTGCAACAGCTACGGGAGCTGCGGTTACGCCGAACGCCTCTTCAAGACCCTTTACGAGATCGTTCATTTCAAGTATGGTAAGACCCTTGATTTCTTCGAGTATCTGGAGTGTTTTTTCGCTTGCCATTTCTAAATACCTCTCTTTTTAGTTGAATTCTGAATTTGTTTTCCGTCTTTGACGGATAGATTACTCGGCAGCAGGAGCTTCCTCTGCCGGAACATCCTCGCCGCTCTTGTCGATGATGGCCTGAAGAGCATATGCGAGTTTGTAAAGGGGGTTCTGCATACCCATCATGATCTTGCAGACAAGAGTTTCCTTGTTCGGGATGGATGCGAGCTCTTCGACGCCCTTGCTGTCAAGGACTTCTCCGTCAACGAAGCCTGCCCTGACCTCGAAGGTCGCGATCTTTTCCGCATATTCCTTGAGGATCTTTGCGGGAGCAACCGCATCTTCCTTGCTGAGTGCAAGAGCAGTCATTCCGCCGAGATGATCCTTAAGTGCGGGGTAACCCGCCTCAACGCAGGCGCGTTCGGTCATGGTATTCTTATATACCCTGTAATCGACACCCGCCTCACGGAGTGCCTTACGGAGTGCAGTGTCCTGCTCCACCGTGATGCCCGCGTAGGAAACAAGTACGCCGGAAACCGCTGACCTGAATTTTTCAACAAGAGCCTCGGTATCCGCCTTCTTCTGTTCAAGAATCTTTGCGCTTGGCATTTGTTTTCACCTCCTGATAAAAATGCCTGCAGGAGAATTTCACTTCTTCCGCAGGCACACAAATCAATATTATCAGAAAAAATATCGTTTATGAAAACCTCGGCAGGAAGCGTGAAACTATTACCTTTGAACCTGCTGTCTTTGGCTGACCTGAAGATTATATCACAGGTTCCGCGTTTTGTCAACAGTTTTTCCGATATTTTTTTGATTTTTCTGAATTATTTGAAATACGTAACGGGATTGACCGCCTTGCCGTCCTTATAGACAGACAGATGGAGGTGATATCCTGTCGCATATCCGGTCATTCCGACATAGCCGAGAACCTCGCCCTTTGCAAGCACGTCTCCTTTTTTCACGGTCATCTTGTTCAGGTGGGCATACATCGTCGAGATCCCGCCGCCGTGATCGACAATGACATACTTGCCGTTGCCGTAATCGTTTCCGGTTTCGATAACCGTTCCCTTCGCCACGCAGTATATCTCGGTATTTTTGGGTGCCGGGATATCGATGCCCTTATGGAACTGCGGAGTTCCGAGAACCGGGTGGATGCGGTTTCCGAACTTCGACGATATCTTGTTGTACTTTGAGGGGAGCGGCCACAGGAACGCTCCGCCGGAATACTCGTTTTTCTGAAGCTCTGCAAGCTCC
>FR891198.1:4050-7882 GCA_000433515.1 Candidatus Colimorpha enterica
TGGAGAAGCGCTTTGTTTGCCGCATCCCTGTCGGCCTGAAGCTCGTCCATCATTCTGACAACCTCGTCCTGCTTCTGCTGCAGAAGGATCATACTCTCCCTGAGCTCCGAGGATTTGGTATCGGCTTCGGCAACAATGCGGTCAAGCTCCTTTTCCTGTTCCTCAAGCTCCGCGCTGATCTTCTCGCACTCGTTTATCAGGTCATTGTCACGCTCGACAAGCACCGAAAGGCGGTCGGCAGAGGTCAGAAAATCATAAAGCCCGTTGCTGCTGAACAGGATCGTAAGGTAGTTCGATGACCCGTCCTCGTAGCTCAGACGCAGGCGCTCCTTGAGCACCGCAAGGCGGTCGTCAAGCTTTTTCTGCGTTTCGGAAATCTTCAAATCGATATCAGACTTCTGCAGAGCATATCCGGCAACAAGCTGCTTCAGGACCTCTGTCTCGCTGTTTATTGCGTCGATTTCCTCATCTATTGCCGTTTTTCGCTTTTTTATGTCCTCGTAGTCATCCTTTACGCTGTTGTAATTGTTTGCGGCTTTCTTTCTCGCTGCGGTTGCTTTTGCAAGCTCGTCCTTCAGCGAATTTATCTTTGCATTCATATCGGCAACTGTGGTTTTCGCAAACGCCGGCTCGCTTCGGTAACCGGGCAGAAGGGTAAAAAACATTGCCGCACACAAAAGCACAAGTGTCGGTTTCAGGATTTTTCGGAAACTCATAGAACTCATCCTTTGATCATATCGAGAATGGTTTTTTTGCCGTAGACGCTTTCCCAGTCCGCCCTGAAATCGTCGATTGCGTACATGGTAAGCGGGTGGTACACAAGGGTTTCGAGAATGTCGGGATTGACGGTCACGGCGTGTCCGCCGACAAGGCTGATCTTATGCACCTGCTCTGCCGTCTTGAAGCTGGCGGCAAGAACGCGGGTGCTGAGCTTATACTGCGTGAACAGCTCAACGATCTCGGCAACGACGTTTACGCCGTCGCTTATGATGTTGTCAAGACGGTTTACATAAGGGGCGACAAAATCCGCGCCTGCCATTGCCGCCATAAGTGCCTGCTGCTGGGTGAAGATTGCGGTCTCCGTAACATGATAGCCTGCGGCATGGAGAGCCATCGTAGCCTTAAGCCCCTCCTCGGACACCGGGATCTTTACATAGAGATCGTCGCCGACGATGGAGCGCAGCGCCTCTGCCTCCTTCATCATTTTATCGGCGGTGTCGCCGGTCACCTGTATATGGAACATTCTGTCGGATCCGATAATAGCCTTTATCTCGCGGATAAGACCGAGAAAATCGGTATGCTCCTTTGAAATGATGGTCGGGTTTGTCGTAACGCCGGCTATCGGGAAAAATTCGATGCAGTGGCGGATTTTTTCGACATTTGCGGTATCAACAATGTATAACACTTTCGACTCTTCCTTGCTTTGCTTGATTCTCTACCGATAATTATAGCACTGTTTTTCGTATTTGTCAATCACCGGACAAAAAACACCGGTCGGTATGCACGGATTTTAACCGGAATTTTACTGTTTCTTCATTTCCCGCACAAAAAAGCATTGACAAACCGACGGATATGTGGTACAATATCCGGAACAAGGGAGTAGTCGGCGCGAAAGCGTTGCTCCGCCAACATACTGGGACGATGCGTTCTCTGGCGGAGCATGAAATGACGAGACTTATCTTATGCGGTCTTACGCGGGGATAGGTCTGTTTTTTTGTCTCCCGGAAACCAAATCAAAATACGGGGATCACAAATCATGACTGTCTGGGAACTTTTCATAGCGGCGGTATGTCTTTCGATGGACGCCTTTGCGGTGTCGGTATGTAAGGGGCTGTCTATCGGAAAAACCAAAGCAAAGCACTGTCTCACCGCAGGGCTTTATTTCGGAATATTTCAGGCACTGATGCCGCTTGCCGGATACCTGCTTGCAAGCACTGTCGCCGCAAGGATCAGCGGATGTTCGCATTATATTGCTTTTATTCTCCTTGCACTCATCGGTGCAAACATGGTACGTGAAGCAATAAAGGGAGATGAGGAGAACCGGGACTCCGCAATGGACTTCAGAACCATGCTGCCGCTTGCGGTTGCGACAAGCATTGACGCTTTCGCCGTCGGCGTGTCGTATGCACTGATAAACGTCAGGATCGTTCCCGCCGTGCTTTTCATCGGCGCAACAACTTTTTTAATCTCGGCAGCCGGAGTCAGTCTCGGCAGCTTTATCGGCGGAAAATTCAGAAAGACCGCAGCGATTGTCGGCGGCTCGGTGCTGATAATCCTCGGCATAAAGATCCTTCTTGAGGGTATCGGAGTCATCTGAACGGTATAATAATTCAAAGGGATGTTGAAAACTCAGACCGGTTTTCAACATCCCTTTTTTGCGCGTTTCCCGCAGTACATATTTTTTCCGGTGTCGGGCGATAATAGGAACAGCTTTTTTGATGGAAAGGGTGTTTCTTATGAGCCGTGAGACAAAAATCAGCATCAGGGGAATTATGCGCAGGATCGGGAGGATATACGGCGATTCCGACCTGTTTTCGCTTCTTATGCAGTATGCGGAATCTGCGCGGCTTGCAGTAAGGGGAAGGATAAAATATCAGAACTTCTTTTCGGCGGTAAAGAATGCCGTGATACCGGAAAAGCTGACCGATCCGGGGCTCATTTCAGCCGCAGTATCACCCGACGGAAGGAGTTTTTCCTACCGCGAGCTTTCGCTTTTCAATGCTTATGCGGCGATAATTGCCGTATCGGAGCTTGACGTTCCGATTCGCTCTGACAAGGCGCTCTGCGACACCGTTGAGTATCTGAAGGCACTTGATTCAATTCCC
Organism: Candidatus Colimorpha enterica; assembly: GCA_000433515.1. Lineage (GTDB taxonomy): Bacteria > Bacillota > Clostridia > Oscillospirales > CAG-272 > Colimorpha_A. Next base: position 6,876 of record FR891198.1, read on the forward strand.
GCAGAGGAGATTTTCTTCCGGCTGTCAGAAGCGGAGCGCATTCTTTCGGACAGCGAATACTTTTACGGCGCCGATGAAAAGACAAAGAATGCCTGCCGCCGCAACGTTTCGGAATTCGCCCGGAAATACTCGCTTACTGAAGCCGGGGCTGCGCGTATTCTCTGCGACGGTGACCCGCTGCCGAAAATGAACGGGATAGCTGCGCGGCTGTACTTCCCTTTCTGCGCGGTGATCCTTGCAGGACTGCTTGTCAGTACGGCTTTTGCGGTAGGGGGGAATCTTTTACCGTGGCTTTTTCTTGTCCTGCCGCTTACCGAACTGACAAGAGAGCTTGCCGATTCGGTGTTTTCGCGGCTTGTGAAGCACCGGCCTGTCCCTGCGTTTGATCTCAAAACCGTTCCTGACAATGGAAAGGTGCTGTGCGTGATAACCTCGCTTCTTTCGTCGGAAAAGGAAGCCGATGCGCTTGCCGCAAAGATACGGAACTGTTGTTTTTCCAACCGCGGCGAAAACGTGAATTTCGGCCTTCTCTGCGACCTGCGTGAGGCTGATTCCGCCGTAACCGCTGATGACGGACGCCTGATCTCCTACACAGAAAAGCTTATTGACCGGCTTAATTCAGAACACGGATGCGGGATATTTCTGTTTGTCCGCTCCCGCCGTTTTGCTCCGACCGAAGGAAAATACATGGGCTGGGAGCGTAAGCGCGGCGCGGTCATTGAGCTGACGCGTCTGCTCCGCGGAAAGGAAAACCGGATATCGGTACACTGCGCCGATGTCACAGCACTTGCCGGAACAAAATATGTCATAACCCTCGATTCCGACACGCGGCTTTACAACGGCGCGGTGCGGGACATGGTCGGCTCCATGCTCCACCCTTCAAACCGACCGGTAATAAAAGACGGGAGGGTGGTCTCTGGATATGCGATAATGCAGCCGAGAACGGAGGCATCGCTTGCCTCTGCCGAGAGGACTCCGTTCTCGGTGCTTTCAGCCGGAAACGGCGG
>FR891198.1:7994-13882 GCA_000433515.1 Candidatus Colimorpha enterica
ACGTCGATGCATTCTCCGCGCTGATCGACGGCGCATTTGCCGACGGACGCATACTCAGCCATGACCTTCCGGAAGGGACAAGGCTCCGTGCCGCGGCTCTTACCGACATTGCGCTGACCGACAATCTCCCGCGCGACCCTCTTTCCTGCTTTGACCGTCAGCACCGCTGGATCCGCGGGGACGTGCAGTCGCTTGCCCTTCTCGGAAAATATGTCGAAAACAGCGACGGAGAGCTTTACCCGAATCCGATAAATTCCCTCTCGAAATTCAAGATTGCCGACAATGTAAGGCGTGCGCTTGTGCCGGTCTCGGCTTTTATTGCGCTGCTGCTGTGCATATTCCTGCCGTACCGGTATTCGGTATGGGGCACTGCCGCCGCGCTTTCTTATCTGATTTTCCCGTTCGTCCTCTCGGTGCTTACGCTTATGAAAAGCTCCGGAAGGCGGTTCTTTTCCTATGTCATGCCTGGAGTTTTCAGGGCGGCGGGAGGTTTTCTGTACGGAGTATCTTCCCTGTTTCACAATGCGGTTATATCCGCCGACGCGGTGATGCGCGCGGGATGGAGAATGCTGTTCTCAGGCAGAAAAACGCTTGAATGGAAAACAGCCTCCGATGCCGAAAACGGGATAAGAGGTCTGCCGCTTTTCCTGTTCCGTATGCTGCCGTCGATGCTTGCCGGTATCGCCGTCGCGGTGTTCTGTCCGGTGACGGTCATACGCGTGATCGGAATCCTTAATGCGCTTTTTCCTTTCGCCGCATATTTATCAGGCAGAGAATTTCCGGAATCGCCGCACATCGGAAAAGCCGAGATCGCACAGATAACGGAATATGCCTCCGACATCTGGAGGTTCTTTAACGACTGCGTCACGGAGGCTGACGGTTATCTGCCTCCCGACAATATTCAGCTCTCACCGCTTGAGGTCACGGCACATCGGACATCGCCGACAAATATCGGTCTTTATATGCTTTCCTGCGCCGCGGCGTGCGAATTCGGATTCATAAACCGCGGGGAGCTGCTTACAAGGCTTGAAAACACCCTCTCGACGGTCGAAAAGCTGCCGAAGCTCGGCGGGCATCTGTACAACTGGTACGACACCGAAAAGCTCTCGATCCTCGGTCAGCCCTATATCTCAACAGTCGATTCCGGAAATTTTACCGCCTGCCTTGTAACGCTCCGCGGATATCTGTCCGGCGACGGTCTGCGCGAAAAGCGCGTGAATGACAGGCTCGGAAATATCATACGCGGCGCTGATTTCGGCTTGCTGTTTGACTCGGAACGCAAGCTGTTCAGGATCGGCATCAATGCCGTCACCGGTGCCGGAGAGGGCTGGTACGACCTGTTCATGAGCGAGGCGCGGACGACCTCATACTATGCCATAGCCACAGGACAGGTACCGCGTGAGCACTGGAAGCGGCTTTCCCGACCGCTTATCAGCCGCGACGGGTATATCGGGCTTGCGTCATGGACCGGAACTGCGTTTGAATATCTCATGCCGACGCTGTTTCTGCCGACCTGCTTCGGCTCGCTGTCATATGAGTCTGTCTCTTTCGCGATACGCGAGCAGAAGAAGGACAAAGTCCGGGGGCTTTACGGCAAATCCGAAAGCGGATATTTCATGTTCGACCCCGACCTGAACTATCAGTACCGCGCGTTTGGGGTTCAGTCCCTCGGGCTTAAACGCGGGCTATACAAAGACTCCGTCATATCGCCGTATTCGTCGTTTTTAGCGCTTCCGTTTTCGCCTGTCGCGTCGCTTATGAACCTCGGAAGGATCTCTGAGCACGATATGTACGGGAAATACGGTTTTTACGAGGCGATCGATCTCACCCCGTCCCGGGTCGGAGGCGGCAGTGCGGTGATAAGAAGCTATATGTCCCACCACATGGGCATGAGCCTTGCTGCCTGTGCCAATGCCTGTTTCGGCGGTATCTTCATAAAGTGCTTCATGTCCGATCCGGAAACGGCATCGTCGTCGGAGCTGCTTGAGGAAAAGGTGCCGGTCGATGCACACATCAGCCGCGTTTCGGGCAGTGCAGTGCAGAATGCTGACCGTGCCGACCGTTCGCCGGTGATCCGTCAGGAAAAGCGGCAGCCTGACGGTAACTCAGCTTATACCGTCTCGGAAAACGGCATTACGGTTTGCGCTTACCGCGATATGCTTAAATTCCTCTTTTCCGGGAACGATCTATCGGTCGACCCTTTTGTTTTCGGACGGATAAGACGGCCGAGACTGCTGTTTTCGGTTGACGGAGAGATTCACGATGCGCTTGCCTCCGGCTGTGTTCCGGAAAATCACGGCGGGGCTCTGACATTTACAGACGACGAAAAGGATTTCTGCGCAAAAACCGGGATAACCGTTTCCGGGAAGCACCGGTGCATTGCGATATCCTTCACGGCAAGGGGACATTTTTCGCGCATCTGCCCGATGCTCTGCTTTGAGCCCTGCCTCGCGCCGACCTCAAAACGCGCCGCGCATCCGGCATACTGTGACATCATGATAACCGCGGAATATCTTTCCGACCGGTCGCTGATTCTTTATTCGGTAAAGGATCACAGCGGCGGCGAGGGTCTTTGTATTGCGGTTTCCTTCGAGTGCCGGGGCGGGAATGAAGAATATCTGCTCACGCGCTCGGGGCTGGGGCTTATGTACGGCGAAAGAGACGTTGAAGCGCTTGTGACTGCAGATTTTCCGGACACTGTGTATTCGGTCGGAGAGCCTTTCTGCGCAGTAAAGAAGGAATCGGAATGCCCCGGCGGGAAATACGCCGCCAACATCCTGATAACCGTCGGTAAGGGACGCGGGGACGCTGTCGGCTCAATGCTTGCCGTAAGACAGGAGCACCGCCGCAGGGGGGCTTACGGACGTTTTTCCGCAGCAGCTGCAAGAAGTGCCGCGGAGCGTGCAGCCGCCTGCGGTAAGCGGTATGACGGACGGTACACCGGGCTTATGCTTGCCCGGACGCTTCTGAACCGCAATGCCGGCTTCTGCGATTCGCCGCACGGGATCGGAGAGCTTTACCGTCACGGTATTTCCGGTGATCTGCCGATATTCTGTCTTGGTGTCACCGACACGCTTACAGACGGAAGCCCGGCGGCGGTAACTGCTGCCGGATTCATCGCCGCCCACAAGTATCTCTCGCTCTGCGGGATACGCACCGACCTTGTCATTTTCTATGAAAGCGACGGAGATTACGGCGGGAAACAGAGAGAGGCGATAAATGCTCTTTGCGACGCTGCAGCAAGCGCGTTTCTTATCGGTCACAGGGGTGGGATATTCCCGATCGAGGACAGGGATACCGCCGTGATCGCGGCATCGTCGCTTTATGTAAAGGTGACAAGAGAGACGACGATCGAAGGAATAACCGCCGCATACTCAGTTCCGCCGTATATTGAAGACGATACGGTGATAAGGCCGTCGGTTTATCTCACTCACACGCCGGAGGAGGACGAGATACCGGTTTACGGCGGGTGCTTCACGGATTCCGGCTTTGACATTTTCAAGGGAACGCAGAGCGTGCCGTGGTCGTATGTATATGCGAGGGGACATTTCGGGACGCTTCTCACGCAGAATTCTCTCGGCTACACGTGGATAGGCAACTGTCACGAAAGACGGATAACACCTTACTCCCCCGACACGCTGCTTGATTTTTCCGGCGAACGGCTCATCTTCACCGGCGGCGGAAAGCGGTACGATCTTGCCGCCTGCGCGTCAAAGGTCAGCTGGAAACGCGGAGCGGCTGTCTGGTCCGGAAGCATCGGAAAGACAGAATACACCGTTTCGGTAACGGTTGACACAAAACTGCCGTGCAAGCTGATTTATGTTGATATTCCGGACGGAGCAGAGGTAAATTATGAAATCGACCCGGTGATGGGAGAGCGGCGATCTCCCTCACGCCCGGTGATTCGCCGGGAATGTGAGGGCACGGTATTTTTCATTCCCGGCATAACCGGCGGCAGGATTTATGACATCGGATTTCTTGCCGAAAAGAGATTTTCCGGAAAGCGTCTGTTCATTCTCGGCGCGTTTCCGACCGGCGGGATAAAGACTTTTGAGGCGGTCATGAGGAAATATTCCGATGCAGGCTTATTTGAAAGTGCCGCCGGGGAATATGAAAGGTCAACGGCTTCGCTTCTGCCCGACCTGAAAATTTCCGGCTGCGACAGGGGCATTGCGGCGATGTCGGAATATTATCTGCCTTATCAGGCGCTTGTCTGCCGGTTCTTTGCGCGGACGGGGTTTTATCAGTCCGGCGGGGCTTACGGCTTCCGCGATCAGCTTCAGGACTGCCTGTGCATCATGCACGGTGCGCCGGATATAGCAAGGACGCACATTCTCCGTGCGGCGTCACATCAGTACTGCGAGGGCGACGTCATGCACTGGTGGCACACGGTTCACGGTGTGAGCGCCGGAGTCAGGACGCACTATTCCGACGACCTCCTGTGGCTTCCGTACGTGACTGCGGAATACGTTTTTCTGACCGGCGACCGGGATATTCTTGATGTATCACTGCCGTATCTGTACTCCGAAGAGCTGCCTGACGACTGCCCGGACAGATATGAGTCACCGGAAAAGAGCCGCTTCCGCGAGAGTCTGTATTCCCACTGCGTCAGGGCAATCGAACGCAGTCTTGACACCGGCGCGCACGGACTGCCTTATATGCGCGGCGGTGACTGGAACGACGGTATGAACCTTGTCGGAAACGGCGGCGGGGAGAGCGTATGGCTCGGGATGTTCCTTGTCACCGTGCTTGAACGGTTCATCCCCATTGCGGCAGGAGAGGGCGACCTTTCGGGTGCGGCAAAATACCGCGAGGCTGTTCGGCGGCTGAAAAATGCCTGCCGGAGCTGCTTTGACACCGACAGATTCGCAAGAGCATATTACTCCGACGGTTCTCCGCTCGGTACAAATGAGGCAGCAGACGCGCTTCCGCAGGCTTTTTCGGTCTTTGCCGGGATAGATCACGGAATGTCGGAAACCGCGCTGAAAACGGCTGAAAAGCTGCTTTTCGACCGGAAAAACCGGATTTTCGGACTGCTTGCGCCGCCTTACGGAACCTGTGACGGCAGAACACCGGGTTATATCGCCTCATACCCTCCGGGAATACGCGAAAACGGCGGGCAGTACACCCATGCGGCGGTGTGGTACGCGATGGCCTGCGCCGATGCCGGGCTTAATGCGACCGCGGCAGAGATACTTCTCACAATTGCGCCGCCCTCGGTCTGTTCGCTTCCGGAGGATGCCGTGAAATACCGGGGAGAGCCGTATTTCCTTGCCGGGGACGTGAGTTCGAATCCCTCCTGTCCCGGAAGATGCGGGTGGAGCGTCTACACCGGCGCCGCAGGCTGGTTTTATATCGCGGTGACGGAAAAGCTGCTCGGAATTTCGCTTTCGTCTGACAGCTTCAGCGTAACTCCGGTGCTTTCGGATAAATTCCCGTCATACCGCGCTGTCTTCAGATTCCGCGGGACGGAATATACGGTTACGGCAGGAATCGGAGACAGAAACCGGTGGAAGCTTGACGGTGAATATGTTAACAATCTGTTTTATTTCGATAATCGGCGGCATTTGCTTGAAATAACTGTTGAAAAAAAGCACGGAATGAGTTAAAATATACTCTAAGGCTGCAGGGATGCGCCTTAACGCATGAAATGAAAGAGGGCTGACATTTGACACCCGAAAGAATACAGATAGCCGACGGAATGTATCTTAACCACATCCGTTCCGACAGGTTCAAAACCGATTTCGTCTCGGTCGATTTTCTCTCACAGCTGAAGCCGGATTCCGCGGCGGAGCAGGCACTTCTGCCGTTTGTGCTTCTTCGCGGAACCAAGAGGCTTCCCGACACAAAGGCCGTGACGCGGGAGCTTGAGATGCTCTACGGCTCCC
>FR891198.1:14004-19736 GCA_000433515.1 Candidatus Colimorpha enterica
AGATATTCCGTCTTATCGGCGAAATGCTCACCTCTCCCGCAGGACGCGGCGGGCTTCTGTCGGAGGAGTATACCGAAAGCGAAAAAAGGATAATGACCGACAGACTGAGGGCGCAGATAAACGACAAGTGGCATTATGCGCTGACAAGATGCAGTCAGATAATGTCCGACGGAAGCAACACAGCCCTTCCCGAATGCGGAACGGAGGAACAGCTTTCAAGGGTGACTGCCGCATCGCTTACGGCGCGTCTTTCCTCGGTTCTGACAGATCTGCGGTGCGAGATATGGTATATCGGATCATCGGACAGCGCACCGGTTGCCGACAGGGTGCGCGGCATATTCCCGTTTCCCGGCAGAAAAAAGCCGGCGGCGCTTTATACCGAAAGAATTCCCTTCCGCGGAGAGCTGAAATCGGTCACCGAGACGGAAAACATCTCACAGAGCCGTCTCTGTCTCGGATACCGCACCGGGTGTCTGCCGGAAAGCCCGGAGCTGCCGGCTTACACGATGTTTTCCGAGATCCTCAGCGGCTCCCCGATGTCAAAGCTGTTTGTCGGGGTGAGGGAAAAGCTCAGCCTCTGCTATGACTGCTCCGCAGTATCTGACATCAACCGCGGGATGATGATCGTCTCGTCCGGGATCGATGCCGCAAATGCCGGAAAAGCGGAAGAGGCGATCAATGCCCAGCTTGCCGCGCTGAAAAACGGCGAAATATCCGACGCGGAGTTTGACGCGGCTCTCCGCTCGGTCACAAACGGGATAAAATCGATGTACGACGATGCCGGAGCGATAAAAACATGGTATCTGCGGCGCGGGATGTTTGCAAAGGTCGGCGAACCGCTTGAATTCCTTGACAGGATCGGCAGAGTGACAAAGGACGACGTTGCACGGGTCGCCGCCGGTATAATCCCGGACACGCGCTATCTTCTGAAAGCGGAGGCAGGCGGAAATGAGTAACAAAGAAAGCAAAAAAACAGTTAAAAGCCGGCTTCTCGGAGAGGAATACACGCTTATAAAGCACGAAAGCGGACTTACCGTATGCGTTTTTCCGAAAAAGATGTCAGTGACCTACGCGATAATCACGACAAAGTTCGGCTCACTGGACAGCCGCTTCAGAACCGGTGACGGGGTGATACATCAGGTTCCGGACGGGGTTGCGCATTTTCTCGAGCACAAAATGTTCGAAAATCCCGACGGCGAGGACACGTTTGAGAAATTCTCACGCACCGGAGCCGACGCGAACGCATTCACCTCCCTCCGCGACACATCGTATGTCTTTTCCTGCACCGAAAATGTCGGTGAATCGCTGAAGATCCTTCTCGGTTCGGTATTCACGCCGTATTTTACCGAAGAAAACGTAAAAAAGGAACAGGGAATTATCGCTCAGGAGATAAACATGGGCGACGACGACCCCGGTTCGGTGCTTTTCCTTGACCTGATGAACTGCCTTTACAGCAAGAACGGTATAAAAACCGATGTTGCCGGAACGGTTGAGTCGATCATGAAGATAACCCCGGATATACTTTACGAATGCTACCGTGCGTTTTATCTGCCCGGGAATATGATGCTCTGCGTCTGCGGAGATGTTTCAGCCGACGAGGTTGCCGCGGCGGTGTCGGAAGCTGTCCCGTCGGGACTTCCGCGTCCGGCGGTCAGCCTTTACCCGGACGAACCGGAGCAGACTGTAAAAAAGCACTCTGAACGGAAAATGGCTGTTTCAAAGCCGCTGTTTTCGATCGGGATAAAGGACACCGACATAAGCACTCTGCCGGATGAAAGAATGAAGAAATCCGCTGCGATGCGGCTTCTTGTCTCGGTCTGTTTCGGCAAGTCCGGTGACTTTTACGGTGAGCTTCTGAGCAAGGGGCTGATCTCCCCGTCGTTTTCCTGCTGGTGTCAGCACAACGCGCTTTTCTCGTTTGTATCGCTGAGCGGCGATTCCGAAGATCCGGACAGGGTTTTTGAGGAATTTACCGGTTATCTTGCGCAGATAACGGCAAAGCCTCTCCCGCGCGATGATTTTGAAAGAGCGCGGCGCGCGATGTACTCGCGTTTCGTCAAGGGATTTGACAGCACGGAGGAAATCGCCTCCGGTCTTGTCTGCGGATTTGCTGTCGACGGCGGGGACATTTTCCGGTACGCCGAAATCCTCCGTGAGATCACGCCGGAGTATGCGGAGAACGTTCTCCGCTCGGTAATGAAGCCGGAACACTGCGCCATGTCGGTTATAAACCCGCTGTGACCGGCCGGATATTCATAGAAACAACCGAAAGGATATCATAAATTATGGAAAAAACAACATTCATTTCGTTCCCCGGACTCGGCATCGGCGAATTCCGCGTGAACAACGTGGCATTCACGCTCTTCGGGCACAACATTATGTGGTACGGCATAATAATCACAATCGGCATTGTCCTTGCGTACTTCTACGTTTGTTACCGTGCAAAGCACAATGAGAACGTCAGGGTTGACGACGTCATCGATTACGCGATATATCTTGTCGTGTTCGGCATAATCGGCGCAAGGCTGTACTATGTTTTCACGAGCTTCGACTCCTTCAAGGGCAAAAACCTTGGAGAGACGCTTTACAACATCATTGCAATATGGGAGGGCGGTCTTGCCATATACGGCGGGATCATAGCCGGAGGAATCGCGCTTATAATCGTTTCAAAGATCAAGAAGATAAAGGTCGGAAGCGCGCTTGACATGATCGCTCCTGCGGTTATGCTCGGCCAGCTTATCGGTCGCTGGGGCAATTTCTTCAATGCCGAGGCTTACGGAGAAGTGACCGACCTGCCGTGGAGAATGGGGCTGCGCGATGTTTCGGAATCGGCGGCAACCTATGTTCACCCGACATTCCTTTACGAGTCGCTCTGGAACCTTCTCGGTTTTATTATCATAAACCTGCTTTATAAGCGCAAGAAATTCAACGGACAGGTGTTCCTTATGTACATATCCTGGTACGGATTCGGGAGGATGTTCATCGAGGGACTGCGCACCGACTCGCTTTACGTCGGTGATTTCAGGATTTCACAGCTTGTCGGGTTCGCCTGCTTCTTCATCGGCTCGGCAATGCTTATTGCGATGCTGATAGTCACTCATCTGAGGAAAAAAGAGGCGGGAGAAACCGCTCTCGGGGAATCTGCGGTACCTGCCGGGGCTTCTGTCGGAGCGGAAAAAGCCGAAGAAGCTGAAAAACCCGCTGAAATTTCTGCGGAAAGCGCGCCTGACGTTTCCGAAGAAAAGAAAGACGACGCAGAAGAAAGCACCGGATTTGACATTTCTGACATTCACAACGATGACGGGGAGTGACAGACAGTGGCAAACATAATTAACGGAAAAGAAATATCCGCCGCGATAAGAGAAGAGATAAAAGCCGAGGTTCAGGGGATGAGTGTCCGTCCTGGACTTGCCGTCGTGCTTGTCGGAGACGATCCGGCATCGGCTGTTTATGTCAGGAACAAGAGCAAAGCGTGCGCCGAGGTCGGGATATATTCCGAGGTATATCGCCTTCCGGAAGAAACCGGGCGGGAACAGCTTCTCGGACTTATCGAACAGCTGAATCAGTCGCCGCTTATTCACGGCATACTCGTCCAGCTCCCGCTTCCGAAGCATCTTGACCCGGAGGAGGTCATTATGGCTATCGACCCGGCAAAGGACGTTGACGCTTTTCATCCGGTAAATGTCGGTAAGATAATGATAGGCAATTACGACTTCCTTCCCTGCACTCCCGCCGGGGTCATGGAGCTTCTGCACCGGAGCGGCATTGAAGTTTCCGGCAAAGAGTGTGTTGTCATCGGACGGAGCAACATCGTCGGAAAGCCGCAGGCTATGCTTCTGCTTCACGAGAACGCAACCGTCACCGTCTGCCACTCAAAGACACGCGATCTGCCGTCGGTGTGCAGACGTGCCGACATACTTGTAAGCGCGGTAGGAAAGCCGAAATTCGTCACCGCGGATATGGTGAAGGACGGCGCGGTAATTATCGATGTCGGCATGAACCGCGACGAAAACGGAAAGCTATGCGGAGACGTGGATTTTGAACCTGTTTCGGAAAAGGCTTCATACATAACACCCGTTCCCGGAGGCGTGGGACCGATGACCATAACAATGCTGCTTAAGAACACGGTTACTGCGGCAAAGCGCGCGGAGCCGGTCTGATTTCAGCAGTTCACAGAAAATTTACATATGTGTTTCTTATTGTTCCGTCACCCGCTTGACAAAACCGATGCCGGAATGGTATAATGTTGTCTGCCGCTTGATTTACAGGCTCATAAAAAACCGGTTTTCCCCGGCTTGCCCGTATCAGCGAGTCTGCGGTCAGATTCCGCATTTGAAAGTGAGGTGCTTTTCGTGTTTGCAGTTATTGAAACAGGCGGAAAGCAGTACAAAGTTACCGAGGGCGACGTTGTTTTTGTTGAAAAGCTCGACGTCAGCGAGGGAGAAACAGTTACCTTTGACAGGGTTCTTGCAGTCTCTTCCGGCGAAAACTTTTCGGCAGGAGCTCCGTATGTTGAGGGCGCTACCGTAACCGCCAATGTCGTTAAGAACGGCAAGGCAAAGAAGATCCATGTACTCAAGTACAAGGCAAAGAAGAATGAGAAAAAGAAGATAGGACACAGACAGCCCTATACGAAGGTTCAGATCACCGCTATCAACGGCTGATTCCCTTTATGGTCAAAATCACATTCTTCAAGAGAGACGGCGTTTATTACGGCTTCCGTGAAACCGGTCATGCCGAGTTCGAGGATGCCGGAAAAGATATCGTCTGCGCGGCGGTATCGGCAATGACAATGCTTGTCATAAACGCGATCGAAGTCTCTTATGCTTCTGACGTTGAATATTCAATCGACGAGGACACCGCTGATATCGAGGTAAGAGCATACGGTGCTCTGCCCGGCAACAGCGAGGATTTTGCTAAGCAATATGCGATATCCGGTCTGATTCAGGCGTATTATCTTCAGCTTGTGGATATGCTCGAGGATTACGACGAATATCTTGACGTTACGGAAGCCGAGGATTAACACTCCTCAGCGCGTCAATCAAAATACTAACGGAGGTAATTACGATGTTAAAGCTCAGCTTGCAGTTTTTTGCACATAAGAAGGGCGTCGGTTCCACCAAGAACGGACGTGACAGCGAGGCAAAGCGCCTCGGTGTGAAAAAAGCGGACGGTCAGAGCGTAACCGCCGGCAATATCATTGTCAGACAGCGCGGTACGCACATCCATCCCGGCAAGAATGTCGGCCGCGGTTCCGACGACACTCTGTTTGCTCTTACCGACGGTAAGGTTAAATTCGAGCAGTTCGCAAAGGACAAGAAGCGCGTCAGCGTTTACGGTGACTGATAATTCAGCTTTCCATGGGCTATCGCATTTTGCGGTAGCCCTGCTGTTTATCCCCTCCGGGGGATTTTTGATTTTCCCGAACCCGGTCTGTGCGCTGATTTTGACATCAGAGTGACGGATTTTGATTTCAGAAAGAATATCCCGGAAATGTGTTGACAATCGACATAATATATGTTACTATATTAACATATCCGCGCATAATAATTTTGAACAATTTTTACAACTGCGCGATGATAACCGCTCCGCGTGAAAGGAAGGCATCAGGCATGAAATATCTTTTTATCGGCAACAGCTTTACCTACTTCAACGATATGCCGTATACTTTTCTTAATATGGTAAAGACGGTGGACAGGGATGCCGTGGTTGAATCGCTGGCTTACGGCGGG
>FR891198.1:19807-25562 GCA_000433515.1 Candidatus Colimorpha enterica
GAAAATGGCGATCTCAAAGATAGTCTCATACGAATGGGATTATGTAATTCTTCAGGAACAAAGCCTTGTTCCCTGCACCGACAAAGAAAAATTCATCGCGACAGTCAGAAAACTCTGCACAATGATCTCCCAGGTCGGCGCAAAGGTCATCCTTTACGAAACATGGGCATACCGCCGCGATTCAGAAAAGCTGGCCTCCACCGGAATGACGTATGACGAGATGAACAGACGTCTGTCCGAGGCATACAACGAGGCTGCAGAGGCAACGGGCGCCGTCGTTGCAAGGGTCGGAGATGTTTTTGCAAGAATAATGAACTCCGGAAACATCACGCACCTTATAAATCAGAACGACAACTACCATCCGTCAACCTCCGGCAGCTATCTTGCCGCCTGCGTCATTTTCAGAACCATTACGGGAAAGCAGACGATAGGACTTCCCTGCCCGTCAAACGTGTCACTCTATAACCTTTCTGTCATTCAGAAGGTTACAGACAGCTTTGTTTAAGGTGAATGGCTGAATGAAGATCATAACAGTGAACCTCAACCCGGCATACGATATATACTACCGTGTTCCGGGTTTCAGGCAGTATAAAGAAAACCTTGCCGAATCGGTTTCGGTATTCACCGGCGGCAAGGGGATGAACGTTTCGCGCGCTCTTAATACCAACGGGATCGGTTCCACCGCCTATCTTCTTCTCGGACGTGAAAATTCGAAGGCATATACAGACGGCATTACGGCTGACGGCATTGACGCGCGGATATTCTATGCATCCGGAAGGATAAGAGAAAACCTGACCTTTCTCACCGACGGAATTCCGGAAACGCGGGTATCGGTGAACAGTTTTTCGGCATCGCCGACCGACCTCGGAAAGATACTTCAGGCACTTTCTGAAGAATGCCTCCCTGATACGGTGATCGTCTGCTCCGGGAAGTTTCCGAAGGGGATCAGCGCCGGATGCGCGATGGATTTTGTAAGAGAGCTGAAAAAGATATCTCAGAGGGTCGTGCTTGACTCCAACACCTTCTCTGCCGAACAGGTGGTATCTCTCTCCCCGTGGCTGATAAAACCGAACGATGAAGAGATAGAGACGCTTTGCGGCAGACCGGTTTCAGACACCGACGACTGTCTTTCTGCGGCAGAGGAGCTTTTTCGGGGCGGGATATCAAACGTCTTCGTTACTCTCGGAGAAAACGGTGCCGTGTATTGCGGTGAACTTGGGAAATGCAGGGCTTCGGTGCCGCACATCGCGCCGCTTTCCACAATCGGTGCCGGGGACAGCACGGTTGCCGGATTTGTCGCGGCATATTCCTCCGGGAGACCGCTTGAGGACTGTGTCAGGACTGCCTGCGCCTTCGGAACCGCCGCCTGCCTTGAGGCCGGGACAAACCCTCCGAAGCCGGAAAGAGTTGCCGAACTTTACCGACAGATAAAAATCACGATTCTGTAATGCAAAAACCGTTCTTCTTTGGTCGAAGAACGGTTTTTTCGGTTATTTCAGCAGTCGGATCCGGTCAGGCGCTCAGTCCTCGACTGCCGCCTTCTTTGAAAGGATCGCGCGGATCGTCTCTGCCGGGAATTTCGGACGCCTGTCGTAGGTGTAAAGTCCGTTCTGCTCCTGCTCGACGTCGGTGAGCTGGGTATAGCAGTATGCAAACATCCTCGGATTTGAGAGAAGAACATCGGTCAGACCCTCAAGACGTGTGAGGAATTCCTCTTCGGTTTTGGGAGCGTCACCGTAGCCCCAGCCGGATTTGTCCTCTGTCCATCTGATCCCGCCGTATTCGCTGACGAAGAACGGAAGTCTGCCGTCGTACTTCTGTCTGCGTCCGCAATGGTCGGTATGCTTTCCGCCGTCGTAGAGATTGGCGTAATGCTCCGCAAAAACCGCCGGATTCTGCTCATAGTTGTGGACATCGTAAATGTCGGTGACGACGTGATAGTTTCCGCTTGTATCGATGCAGGGACGGGTCGGGTCTGCCGCCTTTGTCGCCTGATAAACAAGGGCAAGCAGCGGATCAAACTGTTTTCTTCCTGCCTGATCCCACGTCTCGTTGAAGGGACACCAGCCGACTATTGCCGGATGATTGAAATCACGGTCAACCTCCTCAAGCCATTCGGGAAGTATTCCGTAAATGCTGTCGGCGTAAGTGTGGTCAAGTCCCCAGTTGGGATATTCGCCCCAGACGATATAGCCCTTTCTGTCGGCGTGATAAAGGAATCTCTCCTCGAACACCTTCTCGTGAAGTCTTGCGCCGTTGAAGCCCATCGCCATCGAGCGGTCGATATCAGCCTCAAGCTCGCTGTCGGAGGGTGCGGTATAGATACCGTCGGGATAGAACCCCTGATCAAGCACAAGGCGCTGGAAAACCGATTTCCCGTTGAGGAAGAACTTATAATCGCGATAGGATATCGAACGCAGCCCGAAATAGCTCTTAACCATGTCGTCGCCGTAGGTCAGTACAAGATCATAAAGCCCGCCCTTTCCAAGCTCCCAGAGATGTTTTTCCGAAAGCGGAAGCGTGAGCGTCAGTGTCCCGCCGTCGGAATCAGCCGATACCGAGCCGACCTCTTTGCCGCCGAAATATGCCTTTGCGGTAAACCTTCCCCCACCGCAGAGGAAAGCGGTCATGACAAGCGACTGCGTTTCGGGTGACGGCTGATATTTTACCTTTTCGATATGCGTGACGGGGAGAAATTCAAGCCAGACAGTCTGCCAGATGCCGGTGGTCCTTGTGTAATAGCAGCCGAAGGAATCATACTGTTCGCTCTGCTTTCCGGTCGGGATAAGACGGTTTCTCTCATCGTCCTCTGCATGGACGGTGAGGATGTTGGTTCCTGCCTTTACGAACTCCGTGATGTCGGTGAAAAAGGATACATATCCTCCCTTGTGCCGGCAGCATTCCCTGCCGTTTACATAGACCGTTGCCTTGTAGTCAACCGCTCCGAAATGAAGGCGGACTATTCCCTTCAGCTGTTCATCGGTTATTTCAAATGTGCGGCGATACCAGACGGAATTCATGAAATCACGGTCGGCAACCCCGGAGAGACTGCTCTGCGGACAGAACGGGACGTTTATCTTTCCGGAAAGTGTTACAGTATCGGCAAATAGTCCCCTTGCCGCGCCGCTGTTGCCGCGATCGATCTCAAACTGCCACTCACCGTTGAGGTTTTCCCATGCCTCACGCTCGAACTGAGGCTTCGGATGCTCGGTTCTGTAAATCATAGTTATTTCCTTTCAGTCATCCCGGAGGCTGTCCGGGGATTTGTTTACGGTTCAATTATATATTTTTTCCCGGCAAAATTCAATGACAGAATCACCGGAGATATTGACATATCCTACTGTAAATGATATAATTGAGCGACATCAGAACGGAGGCTTTATATGTTTAAAACAGAATCGATCCGGCACGCATGGCCGGAAAAAGCCGGATTTGCGATCAACCGTCCGAAGGGACACTGGCAGTATACCTTCCTCCATTTTTTTAACAGCGTCGAAATCCTTGCGGAGGGAAAGCTGACAAAAGCCCCGCCTCATGCCTGCATACTCTACCGTCCCGACACCCCGCAGTATTTTATAAGCCGCCAGCCGCTTACACACGACTGGATACACTTTTCCGGCGACATAAGCGGCGTTCCCGGTCTGTCGGAATTTCAGCCGGACAGACTTTACTTTCCGCCGTCGCCGGACTTCATAACCGGGATCGTCCGTGAATGCGAGGCAGAGTTTTTCGGGACACGTCCGTGCCGTGATGAGCTGCTTGAGATCAAGACAAAAGAACTGTTTATCCGCCTTTCAAGGTCGGTTTCGGGAGAAGATGCTCCTGCCGTCGGTTTCGGCACAGAGGAACGGCTCCGCAAGCTGCGGGGCGAGGTTTTTTCCTCGCTCGGACACCGATGGACGGTTGAAGAGATGGCACGTGAGGTAAGTCTCAGTCAGTCGCGCTTTTTCAGCGTTTACCGATCGATATACGGCACCTCCCCGGTCGGAGATCTTATCAACGCAAAGATCGACAGGGCAAAAACCGAGCTTGCCATGACCGACAGCACCCTTGCCGCAATATCTGAGTCTCTCGGCTACGGAAGCACCGCACACTTCATAAGACAGTTCCGCGCCGTGACGGGAATGTCCCCGGGAGCCTACCGGAAGGAATTCCGGCAGAAAACCAATGGCGGAAAATGAGTAAAGCAAAACCGGCTGAGGACATCCTTCGCCGGTTTTATCTTATTTTGCGGGAAAATTCTTTATCGCCGAGATAAAAGCCTCGCCGTATTTCTGCGCTTTTATGTTCCCGACACCCGAAACAGACAGAAATTCCTCCTTCGTTGTCGGGTGCTTTATTGCCATGTCGGTAAGCGTTGCGTCTGAAAATACAAAGTACGGCGGGACTCCCTCTTCCGCCGAGATCTTTGTTCTCAGGGAGCGAAGAGCCGCGAAAAGCTCCGGATCGGCATTCCCGTGCGCGGATTTCGGGGCTTTCTTTTTCTTTACTTTTTTGGTGATCCGGAGGGTCAGTCTGTCTAAATCCCGTTTCTCCCCCTTCTCCGTCAGCCGCAGAACCGGATATTCTCCCTCAGAGACTGCGATCCCCTTCACAAGCAGCAGATCGATCACAGAACGGATATAGGCGCTGTCCCTGTCGGAAAGCGCTCCGAAGCAGTCAAGTCCGAGAAGCCCGTATCGTTCGGCTTTTTCGTTGCGCTTTCCTCTCAGCGTATCGACAATGACAGTCGTTCCGAAGCGTTCGCCGGATTCCGCGATACAGTTTAAGACCTTTTCCGCATCGTCGGTCACGTCAACCGCGTCATCATCGCTCAGGCAGTTCGAGCAGTTGCCGCAGCGTTCGGGTGCCTGCTCTCCGAAATATCCGAGGATATAACCGCGCAGACAGTCGCCGGTTATGCAGTAAAATGTCATACGGTTGAGACGCCCGATATCCTGCTTTCTCACCTCTTCGCGTTCATCGGAGGTAAGCTCGGGGTTGTCCTCGCTGCTGCCGATAAGAAAGCGGTTCGTCACAACATCGCGCGGGCTGTAAAGCAGTATGCACTCGGCAGGCGAACCGTCGCGTCCGGCTCTTCCCGCCTCCTGATAGTAGCACTCGATGTTTTTCGGCATATTGTAATGAATGACATATGAAACGTCGGATTTGTCGATGCCCATTCCGAAAGCATTTGTGGCGACCATGACCGGTTTTCTGTCGTAAACAAAGTCGTCCTGATTCAAGCGTCTTTCGTCGTCAGAAAGCCCGGCATGATAGCGTGTTGCGGGATACCCGTGCTCATTCAGCAGAAGACACACGTCCTCGACATTTTTTCTTGTGGCACAGTAGATTATCCCGGACAGCCCCTCACGCTCGGATATAAGCTCAAGCAGGCGCGCATTCCTGTCCGCAGGATGCTCTACGGCAAAATACAGATTAGGGCGGTCGAAGCCTGTCGTGATCTTCAGCGGATTCTTAAGCTGAAGCCGTTTCACAATATCCTCGCTGACCCTTCCGGTTGCCGTTGCCGTAAACGCCCCGATGACCGGACGGGTCTTCAGCTTTGAGACAAATGCGGGTATTCTCAGATAACCCGGTCGGAAATCCTGTCCCCACTGAGACACGCAGTGCGCCTCGTCGACCGCAAGCATAGAGATTTCAATACTCTGACAGGCATATATGAAATCGGGTGTTTCAAGCCTTTCCGGTGCGGCATAGACGATCTTATAGCGTCCCTCCGCCATTCTTGAAAGGGCTTTTGCTATCTGCCCGG
>FR891198.1:25594-27435 GCA_000433515.1 Candidatus Colimorpha enterica
GGGAGGCGTTTATGTAGGCGGCAGGTACTCCCGACTGTATAAGTGCGCCAACCTGATCCTTCATCAGCGATATCAGCGGCGATATCACAAGTGTAACACCCGGGAGCATAAGCGCCGGTATCTGATAGCACATCGACTTTCCGGCACCCGTTGGCATTATGCAGAGAGCATCCCGGCGCGAAAGAAGGCAGTCGATGATCCTCGCCTGCCCCTCGCGGAATTCTCTGTGCCCGAAATATCTGTGAAGTAATTCGCTCTTGTCAGTCATTTTTCTCTCCCGAAATTCCCCCGGGCGTCGCGGTGATCGACCTTTTTATTTCACGCCACCCCGGCATATATCTGTCCGACGCGGCTTTGAAGCCTGCGCCGTGATCAGGTATTTCAAGGTGAAGAAGCTCATGCAGGATAACGTATTCTATGCACTCGGTGCGTTTTTCCGAGAGCATAAGGCTGAACCAGATGCGTTTTGCCGCTGTGTTGCAGGTACCCCACCTTGTATTCATTTTCTTTATCCGCCACTCGCGGCAGTAAAGCCCTGTCCTGCGCTCCCACTGCGGAAGCAGCTGTGCTATCTTCTCTTTCAGCGCCCCGCGCCGCCATGCATCGGTAAATTCTTCTGCTCTCACACTGTCGGTTCCGGGCGGAAGGGTCAGCACCGCATCGGCTCCCGAAATGTCAAGACTCATCGTCATGCCCTCTCTTACCGTCAGCCGGTATGCCTTCCCGAAAAGGATGAAGAGAGCCTCATCAGATGCCGCGCTTTCGCTTTTTTTCGCCTCTGTCCGGTTCAGGCAGCGCAATATCCAGTCCCGTTTTGACGCGACAAATTCCGATATCAGCGATTCGGGAACGGAAAAGGGCGCGCTGACCGCTACCCTGCCGTCCCAATGAACCGTTATCCGGATATTTTTCATTTTCTTCCGGGTGAGATCGAACGATATTCCGCCGGATTCCATTGCTCCACCTGATTTCTGCCGTTCGGGGCATGACGTTTGACGGAAACGGACAAAATACCGACCCGTTTACAAAATTGCGGCGATATACCGTGAGCGTCAGTGAAACTCCCTGACTTCAACGTCAATAAGCCGGTGAATCCGATTGCCGCTGTCACCGTTCATTCGCCGCAGAAGAATGGCAAACGCTTCTTCCGGAAGCGACTCGTCAACCATTCCGACGCTGACGTGAGGAAAAGGAAGCCGCATGAAGGCGTGGGAAATATCAAAGCTGATTATAGGTATATTCCCCGATTTATATCCCTTTGCAAGCATCGCGGCTTCGATGTCGAAAGCCATGATGTCAGAAAATATGATCATTGAGTCAAAACCGGAGCGGTTGCGCCAGTACATATCGGCAACCGCCTCGCCTTCTCCGCCCTTCG
This sequence comes from Candidatus Colimorpha enterica, assembly GCA_000433515.1. Taxonomy (GTDB): domain Bacteria; phylum Bacillota; class Clostridia; order Oscillospirales; family CAG-272; genus Colimorpha_A. The sequence goes on from FR891198.1 coordinate 26,973, forward strand.
GATCGGCAGTTATCAGCACCGGGGCATGAAGCCCGGCATAACGGAAGGCGCGGCAGACCCCGGCATACCTGTCCTCAGAGCATTCCAGCTCCCCGGCAGCTCCGACAAACAGCGACGACCGGCATCCGCGGTCAATCAGGTACTGAGCGGCAATATACCCGCCCTTCACGTCATCGGAGCAGACATAATCGGTGTCGATATCGCGGAAAAAGCGGGAGAACAGCACAAACGGTATACCGGTTTTCTGAAGAAAAGCGATGTTGTTTCCCCGAAACGACTGAACGGGACAGATAAGGATACCGTCCACTCTTTTTCCGTAGGCAGTCCTGATCGCCTGGCGTTCGGTTGCCGGATCTTCATTTGTGTTGAAAATCACGGCGGTATATCCGGATTTCGACACAGCCGATTCTATGGCTTTGATCTGACGTGAAATCAGGAAGTTTGATATGTCGGGGACTATCAC
>FR891198.1:27473-31713 GCA_000433515.1 Candidatus Colimorpha enterica
TTTCCGGAGCGCAGAGAGCCTGCAACACCGTCGGAAACATAGCCGAGCTTCTCGGCGGCTTCGAGAACCTTCTTTTTTGTAGCCTCGGAAATATCGTCGTGACCGTTCAGTACGTGCGAGACCGTGCCGACAGTGACTCCGACCTCAGCCGCAATATCTTTCAGCGTTACCCTCATCTGAATAAACCTTTTCACATTAATATAGAGTATTATACATTGAAAGCACCGGGCTTGTCAAGCAAAAACAAAAAAAGCCGGGGTTTCATGACGAAATGTTCCGCAAAATATCTTTTCGGAAAACCGACATGCGTCAGAACACCACAGCGCAAAGGACCCGCACAGGCAGGAATACATAAAATCCCATCCGTGTGCGGGTCATATTGTTTTTACCGTGCGCGCGGTTATTCGGCTGCGGCGTCTGCGATCACCTTAGCCGAAACGTTGCCGGGAACGTCCTCGTAGCGGACGAACCGGTATGAGAAAGTTCCCTTTCCCTGCGTCATTGCGCGGACTGCGATGGGATAGTCGGCCATTTCCGCCTGAGGAACCTCGGCAGTGACCGTCTGATAACCCTTTCTGCCGTCAATGTGGTCAATTCCGAGGACTCTTCCGCGGCGCTTGTTGAGGTCGCCGATTATATCTCCCACCATTGAATCCGGAACCGTCACATGAAGCTCTCCGACCGGCTCAAGAAGCACGGGTGATGCCTTTGTCAGCTCCTTGTAAGCAAGATTTGCCGCCAGCTTGAATGCCATTTCCGAGGAATCGACGTCGTGATACGAGCCGTCATACAGATCGGCTGCAAGTCCTACCATCGGATATCCGGCAAGAACGCCCTTCTGCATAGCCTCGGCAAGTCCCTTTTCGACCGCCGGGAAATAGCCCTTGGGAACAGCGCCGCCGACTACCGATTCGGTAAAGGTAAGACCGTCGCCCTCTCCGGGAGAGAAGGTGATCTTCACGTGTCCGTACTGTCCGTGACCGCCGGACTGTTTCTTGTGCTTGCCCTCTGCCTGTATAGTCTTTCTTATCGTTTCACGGTAAGCGATCTTCGGCTTGCTGAGTGTAACATCGACATTGTAACGCGATTTCAGACGCGAAACGATGACGTCAAGATGAATATCGCCGAGTCCGGAAATGAGGAGCTGTTTTGTCTCTGCATTGTTCTCAAAGGCAATGGTCTTGTCCTCTTCCCTGATCCTTGCGATTCCGTTTGCGATCTTGTCCTCGTCCCCCTTGCTCTTCGGGCTTATCGCCATTGTCATATATGGCTCGGGGTATTCAATTCCCATGTAGGGCTTCATGTCAAGGTTTGTAAGGGTGTCTCCGGTCGCGGTATCGGTCAGCTTCTGGATCATTCCGATATCGCCGCAAGCCATCGAATCAACCTCGGTCATCTTCTTGCCGCGCACCTCATATATGTGCCCGAATTTCTCTGCGGAGCCGGTCGTAAGGTTTTTAAGCGACATGGTGTTGTCAAGATTTCCGGTCATGACCTTGAAGAAGGACTGTTTGCCGAAGGAATCCGAGACGGTTCTGAACACAAAGACCGCCGGTTCCTTTCCTTCCTTGTCGATCGCAACGTTTTCACCGTCAACATTCTTTTCGAACTTCTTTGCGGTATGACGCGGATAGGACTCGGCTATCGTATCAAGCAGAGCCTCAACCCCCCACATCTTTCCGGCAGAACCGCAGATGACCGGGCAGATAGAGCCGTGGATGATACCGTTATGGATAGCCTCGACAGCCTCTTCTCTCGTAATCTCCTCGCCGGCAAAGAACTTTTCCATAAGCTCGTCACTTGTTTCGGCAATAGATTCAAGGAGCATATTGCGGTACTTGTCGGCAATCTCTGTGAATTCCGCGGGAATCGAGCCTTCCTCGTGGGTTCCCTGCTTATTGTAGATGTATGTTTTGAGATCGATCAGATTGAGGAATCCGGTGACCGCGCCGTTCTCGATCATCGGTATGAGAAGCGGGCAGACGGAAACTCCGAATGCCGCACGGAGTGCATCGAACGCCTTGTAGAAGCGGCACTCCGGGTCATCGAACTTGTTTATGAAGAACGACTTCGGAATTCCCGCATCGGTTGCGTACTGCCAGGCAAGCTCCGCACCGACCTCAACACCCGCCTTACCGTCGATAACGATAAGCGCGGCATCGGCAACTCTTACGCTCTGCATTACCTCTCCGGCAAAATCAAGATAACCGGGAGTGTCAAGAACATTTATCTTGCAGTCTTTCCAGTAGACGGGAGCGACTGTTGACTGTATAGTTAATCCGCGTCTGATCTCTTCGGGATCGAAATCGCAGACGGTATTTCCTTCAGATGTCTTTCCGAGACGGTCGGTGGCTTTTGTCAGATAAAGCATAGCCTCTGCAAGAGAGGTCTTTCCCGAGCCGCCGTGACCGAGCAGACAAACGTTGCGAATCTGAGACGTGGTAAACTTGTTCATAAATCTTTCTCCTTGTGCTGAAAATATTGTGCCTCCGGATAACCGGTAAATCGGTTCTTTCCATACAACATACCTGTGGTTGTTGAAATCGGACATAAGTTCCGAATCTGATTAGACTATATTATACAGCATTTTGCGGACGATTTCAATAGTACAAAAGAAAATTCTCTTTTCCGGATGTAAAAAATGAAGGTCAATTTTTGTGCAACATCAACAAAACGGTTCATATTTTGTTAACATCCAATCATTTTCCGGAACTCCGACCGCACCGATCGGTTATCTCCGACATATAATATGACTGAAATCAACCCGATGAAAGGACACACAATGATCATTCACAGAGTAAAAACCGGTCAGACACCTGAATCGATAGCCGAAGAATACGGCATTCCGGTGCAGTCGCTTTTGTCTGAAAACGGCCTCACGTCAGACGAACCGCTTGTAACCGGTCAGGAGCTTGTCATACTTGTGCCGGAGGTGACATATACCGTAAAAACCGGCGACAGCCTCTATTCTGTCGCCGACGAATACGGTACAACGGTGAACCGTCTGCTTGCCGATAATCCGTCGCTGCGCGGGAATCCGCTTATATATCCGGGACAGACGCTTGTGATTAAATACTCCGGAGAAAAAAGCCGGGACCTAATCGTAAACGGCTACGCCTACCCGTTCATCGACGAGGCTGTTCTTCGCTCGGTGCTTCCCTATCTTACATACCTGACCGTTTTCACCTACGGGTTCAGGGAGGACGGCAGCCTGATACCGGCGGACGACGCGGAGATCACCGGAATAGCGCGCAGCTACGGTGTAAAAACCCTGCTTCTCATTTCAACGCTCGGAGAGGACGGAAAGTTCAACAATATGCTCTCCACACGCCTCTTTTCCGACACCGCGGCACAGGAAAGGCTTATCGGAGCTTTGCTTGAGGCAGTCAGATCCCGCGGTTACAGCGGAGTTGAGGTTGATTTTGAGTATATCCCGCGCGACGATGCCAACCGGTATGTGCTGTTTCTTACGCGACTCGCAGATGCCCTTCACGCAGGAGGATATCAGCTCTTCACCGCACTTGCTCCGAAGACGTCCGCCGACCAGCCGGGACTTCTGTATGAGGGACACGACTACGGTGCGATCGGAAAGATCACCGATTACGTGATACTCATGACGTATGAGTGGGGCTATAAATACGGCCCTCCCGGCGCGGTCGCTCCCGTCGGAAATGTGGAACGGGTTGTGAAATATGCGATAACCGAAATTCCTCCCGACAGGATCCTGCTCGGAATACCGAATTACGGCTATGACTGGCAGCTTCCTTACGTTTCCGGCATCACTGCGGCAGAGGGAATATCAAACGAAACAGCCGTCAGCCGCGCCCGAGAGGTTGGGTCGGAGATAGAATACGACACTGTCAGCCAGTCGCCGTTCTATTATTACACAGCTGACGGCAAGGAGCACGTTGTGTGGTTTGAAAACGCACAGAGCATTTCGGAAAAGCTGAAGCTCGTCAACGAATACGGTCTTGCCGGAATATCGATCTGGAACACCATGAAATACTTCCCACAGCTTTACCTTGTCCTGAATTCCGAGTACGGAATAAAATAAAAACGCCCTCCGGAAGCGAACCTTCCGGAGGGTAAATGAAAGTTACATATTTACTTTGAAACGACAAACGGAGCGATCGATGAGGCGACGCTGTTTATCGGCATTGTCTGGAGACGAATCTTTCCCGGACCGATGATGACGGTATTGAATATTCCCTCGCCGCCGAGAAGCATATTCTTGACACCC
>FR891198.1:31721-31942 GCA_000433515.1 Candidatus Colimorpha enterica
CATATTCTTGACACCCGGAACCGACTGAATGTCCATGGAGCAGGACGCGTCCATCGTTGCGAGATAGCCCGTATCAACTATCAGTCTTTCTCCGGGCGCAAGGTCGTATTCGACGGTATAGCCGTCGATCTCAAGAAAAGCCACACCGTGACCCGTCAGCTTCTGCATGATGAAACCCTCGCCGCCAAAAAAACCGGCGCTCAGCTTCTTTTGAAAGAACA
>FR891198.1:32049-36743 GCA_000433515.1 Candidatus Colimorpha enterica
CACCGCAAGTATTGTTCCGGGGAAGCTTGACGCAAACGCGATCATTCCGGGACCGCCCATTGCGGTATAACGGTTCTGGAACATCGCCTCTCCGGAAAACATTCTGCCGAACACCTTGCCGATCCCGCCGTTGCTTGTTGTCTCCATCTTCATATTCGGGCTCATCCAGCTCATGCTGCCCCGCTCTGTTATCATCTGCTCTCCTGCATTAAGTTCGCAGATCACGACCGGAAGCGGCGTTCCCTCAATTCTGTATCGCATGATATTTCTCCTTGTTATTTCAGCCTCATATAAGATACTGTATATTTATTTTACCATCGCTTTTGAGTGCTGTCAAGAGTAAAGCAAGGTACAAGAAAAATTTCCTTGACACAGTGCGCAAACTATGGTATAATCTTTGTAGTTTTTGGGACGTCGCCAAGCCGGTTAAGGCACAAGACTTTGACTCTTGTATACGCGCGTTCGAGTCGCGCCGTCCCAGCCAAAAATCTCCCCGGACGAAGTTTGGGGAGATTTTTACCTATTACCTCTTCACTTTTCATTTTTCACTTATCCCGTCCGGGAGGTTTTTGGCGAAGTAATAAGGAATAGTGAATAGTGAAGAAGTGAGGTAGCTTTTCGTCTGGTGGCGAAAAGCGGATTTTATTGCAAAACCGCATGTTGCCTTACTTAATACGGCAAAGGAGAATAATCATGCATGACGACGTCATGATATGAGCCTGACAACGAATAAAAAACAACCGCCGAGATAACCCATCGCTCGGCGGTGTTCTTCTCAAAGTTAAATGCGCGATTGAGATTGAAAACGGAAAGATTTATGGTATAATAAAATATCGATAAATCGGAATTTGCAGGTGTGATTGATGAGAATTGTAGAAGTTACAGAAAACAAAAAACAATATCTTGATTTGCTCCTGTTGGCGGATGAGCAGGAAGATATGGTTGACCGTTATCTCTATAAAGGTAAAATGTTTGTTCTTGATGATGACGGAATGAAATGCGAGTGTGTCGTAACGGACGAAGGAAATGGAATACTTGAAATTAAGAATATCGCTACAGTTTCCCCATTTCAGCGAAAAGGTTATGCCAAAGCACTGATTGAATTTCTTGTTGAAAAATACCGCGGACAATTTTCGATACTGCAAGTGGGAACCGGCGACAGCCCGTTGACGATACCCTTTTATAAAAAATGTGGCTTTGTACGCTCGCATATCGTGCCAAATTTCTTTACGGATCATTATGAGCACCCGATATATGAGTGTGGTGTACACCTTGTAGATATGGTGTATTTGCAAAGACCTCTATAAAATAAATTCCTGTTTGTCTAACTGAATAATCTACATAGCCAAACGCTCCTCAGCCGAGCGTTTGGCTTATTTTTATGGAAAGGAAGGATGAACGCTATGGGACGGCGAGATCAGCCCGCAGGACACCCTGATTTCAGATAATCAGGAATACCGTGAACTGCAACATAGGCAATCCCAAAACAAAGCCGAATTGCTTGAAGCCCTTTCGGATGAGCAGAAAGAACTGCTTGAAAAGTTCTGCGCCACAGAAATCGAGCTGAACGGAATATCCGAGCGCGAAGCCTTTACTGCCGGATTCAGGATCGCCATGCGGCTGGCGGCAGAAGCCTTCTACGTAGCAGACAACGAGTAAAAAAATGACCGCCGAGATCCCCCATCGCTCAGCGGTGTTCCTTTCATAGTTAATTGCGCGATTGAGATTGAAAACGGGAAGATTTATGATATAATAAGTTATCAACAAATCGGAATTTGTTCACTTACTGAACTCGACACAAACTGCAAATCGTGTTGTTCAGTTCGTACTCATTTGACGGTATAATAAAGCCATCAAATGAAGGAGGCAATCAGCCATGAACACAGATAAAATTTACGCAGAACAGCTCGCCAACGAATACGCACCCAAGGACACCTCCAAGGTCGTCGCCCTTCGTAAGCTCGATGCAAAAGCAAAGCGCCCTGCCAACATTTTCACCTACACGCTCGGAGTGATCTCTGCTCTCATTTTCGGCACGGGGATGTGTCTTACGATGGGACAGATCGGCAGCGGAACCACCGCCGCTTTTGTACTGGGCATCATCATCGGTATTGTCGGCATGGTCGGTATGGGTGTCAACTATCCGATCTATAAGCGCATCCTTGAAAGCGGTAAGAAGAAATATGCCTTTGAAATTATGGAGCTTGCCAAAGAGATCAGCGAGAAATAAGCCGTGAAAAAAGCACTGGAAGTTCTTCAAAAGATTCTCCACCCGCCCAAATGGGCGCTATTCTTTGCACCTCCGGTCGTTTTTGCGGCGCTGATTTATATATTTCTAACAGGGCAAAACAACAGTACACCGGCATATGTCATCTACGGTATGTCGGCGTACTGCCTTACCGTTTTGGTACTGCCGCTTCCAAGGCTGATACGGAATGCCAAGGTAAGCGTCATGCGGCGGATAAACGGTATGGCATTCGGCGGCAGGTATATAAATGACCTTGCATTTCGGGGCAGCGTCAGCATCTACCAGGGAATGACGGTAAACTTCCTCTATGTGCTGTTTCGCATCGTCGTAGGGATTCGGTATACATCCATGTGGTTTATCTCGATGGCGGTTTACTATCTGGTGCTGGCAGTTCTTCGCCTATCCCTGATTTTAAGTTACCGTCAAAAAGTCAATATTGATGAGTTGCGCTGCTACCGCCGAACAGCATGGCTGATCTTCCTGCTCAACATTCCCATGGGCGGAATGATAACTCTCATGGTGCTGACAAACTCCGGTTATTCTTATCCGGGGTATGTGATCTACCTGTCGGCAATGTATACTTTTTACACAATGGTCACATCCGTAATCAACCTTGTGAGATTTCGCAGGCTTGGCAGTCCAATCCTATCTGCTGCAAAAGTGCTCAATTTCATTGCCGCCCTGATGTCGATCCTCGGCTTGCAGACGGCGATGATCGCACAGTTTTCAGTGGAGAGCGATAGTTTCCGCAAGACGATGAACGCGATCACCGGTGGAGTGATCTGGCTGTGTGTGATTCTAACCGCTGTCTATATGCTGCGCCGAAGCCGAAAAATGCAAAGCGAGGTGAAATCCGTTGAATAGATCCGAGAGTAAATATTTTGCTACTGCCGCCAGAATGGATGAAGCGTTTCTGGAGTTGATCGGAAAAAAGGATTTTGCATATATCACCGTGAAAGAAATATGCGAAAAAGCAGGCGTCAACCGTTCCACCTTTTATCTGCATTATGAAACCGTCGGTGACCTTTTAGAGGAAAGTGCACAGCACATCATCGATCAATTTGTTGCGTCCATGCCCCACGACCCGGTGGATTTTCTGGAAAAGCTGCCGGATCGACCGCTTGACGAACTGTATCTCATCACTCCGGAGTATCTGATGCCGTACCTGACCTATATCAAGGAGCATCGGCGCATATTCAAGGCTACCGTAGAGCAGGCGTCGGCATTGCGGATGATCGACGCTTATCAGAAATTAAGCCGCCATGTTTTTATACCGATCTCTAACCGCTTCGGAGTGCCGCCGGAGGATCAGAAATATGTGCTGCAATTCCATATCAGTGGGCTTATGGCAATCATCAATGAGTGGCTGAAGGATGATTGCAGAGACAGCATCGAGCATATTATTTCGGTTATGCAGCGGTGTATACATCGAAAATAATAAAAGTCAACAAACAAATTCCTGTTTGTCCAACCGAACCCCATACATAGCCAAACGCTCCTCAGCCGAGCGTTTGGCTTATTTTTATGGAAAGGAAGGATGAACGCTAAGAAACTTGGATTCGAACGTAATATACATAAGCTCGTTTGCAAGCATGGCATTGCACCCCGGAAGATATCGGTCACTTGCAATCCCCTGCTTCACCAAGGGAGAAGTGTGCCATCGCGCGGCATCTGAATTGGCTAACACAGATTCGGCATCTGAATTGACCTGTATACACATGCTGACAAGTTAATTTAGATCCGAGCGAGGAAGAACGAGAAAACGGGAGATTTCGAGAGATTTCTCCCGTTTTTTCGACCCTGAATTTTTTCGGAGTTTCATAGATCTCTTTTGCCCTTTTCGATGCTGTGTCCGGACTCGGACTCACGAAAAGGGCTTTTTTGCGTCTTCCCGAAAGCAATCGACTCTGTGGCTGGATTAGGACTTGCGAAAGCACAAAATCTGTTTGTTATCAGTTTGTTGAGAGCATTTCTCGCTCAGCGGTGTTACTTTCATAGTTAATTGCGCGATTGAGATTGAAAACGTGAAGATTTATGTTATAATAAGATATCGACAAATCGGTATTTACGGAGGAAAATATGAAATGAAAATCTATGATATTTCTCAAGAAGTCTTCGGCTGTCAGGTATATGCCGGCGATCCGGTTTCTGAAAAGAAATTGCTTTGTTCAATGCAAAAAGGCAGTTTGTATAACCTGACGGCTTTCAGCATGTGCGCTCACAACGGCACACATATCGACGCGCCGTTTCATTTTATCAAAGACGGAAAAACGGTCGATTCCATAGACTTAGATACATTCGTGGGAATGGCTTATGTTGCAGAATATCATGGAATCGTTTCCGACAGTGCCGCCGCAGAGATACTTGAAAAAGCGAGAAAACAGAACACAGAAGCAGCAAAGAGAATTCTTATTAAGGGAGAGGCAGAGATTTCTGCACAAGCCGC
>FR891199.1:0-2699 GCA_000433515.1 Candidatus Colimorpha enterica
GGTCTCGCAGCCGATATACTTTGCCCCGGTGCATTCGACGAAACCGTCATCCGCCAATACCGGAATACCCGGTGCAGACAGAAGGAAAACAAGCACCAGCGCAAGCAGCATTATTGTTTTTTTCATTGGTTTTATCCTTTATTTCACAAACGTCATGCCGGCAATTATATCAAATATTGCCAGCATGATAACCGGCTGACCGCTCAGCGCTTCTTCTTTCCGGCAGCCGCTATCCCGGTACCGAGAAAGGCAATACCGGCGGCAAGCACGGCAATGTACGCGTTTCCGGTCTTTGGCGAACCGTCAAGTATTTCGCAGACGGCAAACGAGAAGCCCTGTCCGTTTCTTGAGGTCGCTTTGACCGTCTCACCGTTCTTTCCGTGGACAACGGTTGCATCGATTATTTCATCCTCTGCCGAACCGCTGTATTCGGTTATGACAACCTTATAATTGTTTTTGAAGAAATCGGCATTGATGACCGAATCGGCTGCAGTCCAGCCGTCGAAGGTCAAACGGATCCTGTCGGAATATTTCGCTCCGTTAACCGTTTCCGGGTTAAGGTACTCAACGCTTGCTTCTCCGTTCTGCGGCTTTATCTGATTGGTTCCGTTTTCAGCCGTAAGCCTCAGCCAGATGTTTTCCGCCGCAGGAACGGTGACCGGAGCAGAAAAGCGAAGCTCTATCGTGAAAACCGGCGCATTCTGCTTCTTTGACCCGATGTCGCCGGTCTTCTGCGAGATGTAGTATGCGCCGACAAGGTCTATGGTTTCTTTGTCTTCCGGCTTCTCGTCCGGAAGAGCAGTTATATCGGCAACGGTAAAGCTCGCTCCGCCGTTATTTGTAGAGGTCGCCTTTATCGTTTCGCCGTTCTTTCCGTGTGCGACTCTTGCGTCCACCAGTCCGTCGCCGTATGCGTTTTCAAGGTATTCGGTAAAAACAAGCTTGTAGTTGTTCTTGTAAAAATCCGCATCGATGACCGAATCGGCGGCAGTCCAGCCGTCGAAGGTCAGACGGATCCTGTCGGAATATTTCGCTCCGTTAACCGTTTCCGGGTTAAGGTACTCAACGCTTGCCTCGCCGTTTTTCGGCTTGATCTGATTCGTGCCGCTCTCAGCCGAAATTCTCAGCCATATGTTTTCAGCGGCCGGAATTGTGACAGGAGCCGAGAAGCGCAGTTCGATCGTGAAAACCGGTGCGTTCTGCTTTTTCGTGCCGATATCGCCGGTTTTCTGCGAAACATAGTATGCACCGGTAAGCTCAACGGTCTTTTCTCCCTCAGCCGAAACTCCGAGGGAAAAAAACGTCGTTATCACCATGAACAGAGCCATAAGCACCGAAAAAATAACCGCAAATCTTTTTTTCATCGTTGTATCCTCCTGATAATTGTTTACCGTGAGCTTTCAGTTTTTCTTTTTCTTCTTCCCGGTGACAACGGCCACAATCACCACCGCAGCAATAACGACCGCAAGAACTATTATGACAACCAAGTATGGGAAGCCGCCCTTCTCATCGTTTCCGGCGGGCTTTGTGGTCTTTCCCGTGGATTCAGCGGGCTTTCCGCCTGATTCCGCGGGCTTTGATGTAACTGCAGCGGGAGTCGTTGCCGGTTCGGTCTCCGACTGCTCGGGAGTTGTGGGAGTTTCGGTTGTTACGGGAGCCGTCGTTGCGCTGTAATCCTGAATTTCGACGACGTTGAAGAAAAAGCCCTGTCCGTTCTGCTTGTTGCAGAGGAGTGTTTCACCGTTTTTGCCGTGAACCACATTGCTGTCAAAAATGAAATCTTCCATCGAGCTGTTATACTCGGTAAAGACAATGTAGTAGCCGTTCTTAAAGATGTCTGAATCGACCTCGGAAGGGTCGGTCATGCCGGTCCAGCCGTCGAAGGTCAGACGGATCCTGTCGGAGTATTTCACGCCGTCTACCTCTTCGGGGTCAATATACTCAACACTCGCCTCGCCGTTCTGGGGCTTAATCTGCTTATCGCCGCTCTCGGCACTGAGACGGAGCCAGATATTCTCGGCTGCCGGCATCGTTACAGGGATCGAGAAACGGAGTTCTACCCTGAATACCGGAAAATCTTCCTTGCTTCCGATGTTTCCGACGGTAAAATCAACATAATACGCGCCGGTACAGGTAAAGGTATCCTCAGCGCTGACGGTAAGGCCTGCCGACATGACAGCAACGGCAGCAATCAGTGCAAGGATAAGGGCTGAGATTTTCTTTTTCATTTCGTTTTCTCTCTTTCTGTTATATTTTTTGTTAGAACACATAAATGCGTCTGAATTTTTCGTAAACCGCTGATTTTTCCTCACTGCTCATCACCCTGAAGGGGAAACCGGCATCGCCGACTTCAATTCCCCCGCATTCAAGCAGAGCCTTTGTGCACGGAATGGTTCCGTGAGCCGCTATAAGCGCCACAACGCGGTCTGCAACAGTCTGAAGCTCAAGAGCTTCACTCATTCTTCCTTCGCCGAAAAGCGAATAAATACGCTTGTAGAGCGGGGTCATGAGGTTGTATGTCGTACCGATACCGCCGTCGGCTCCGGCGGCAAGCCCCTGAAGAAGTGTCTCGTCGGGACCGTTGATAATGTTCATTTCGCCGTGCGTCAGGTCTCTTATCCGCATAACGGAATAGTAGTCCGGCCGCGTCCACTTTATACCGGTGATATTGTCTACCTCAAACAGCCTGACTATCTGCT
>FR891199.1:2769-5001 GCA_000433515.1 Candidatus Colimorpha enterica
GATTATCAGCGGGATATGAACAGCTTCTGCGAGTTTTTTGTAATATTCCGAGATTTCATCTGCGGAATACGGATAGAACAGCGGCGGTATCGCCGATATCGCGTCGGCTCCGATTCTTTCCGCGTGCCGTGCCAGCCTTACCGCGTCCGCAAATACCGTTGAAGCTATGTGGATTATCGTACCGGCGCGTCCGCCGACAGCACAAACCGTGCATTCGGCAAGCACCTCGCGCTCCTCAGGCGTCATACAGATACCCTCGCCGGTCGCGCCGCCTATATAGAAGCCGTCAGCTCCCTCGGAGATCAGTTTTTCTATAAGCTTTTGCGCGGCATCGGTGTTTACCTTGCCGTCTGCCGTCAGCGGTGTAACGAGCGCAGGCATTATTCCCTTGAATTTCATTGTGTTTCCTCAGTTGTATTTTCAGATGATTTCCGGCAGCCATCTCACCTGCCTGATAATTGCCGGTTCTCCCGGCGCGGGATGACAGTAATATACCGTCAGGATCACGCCGTCCCGGACTTCTGCCGACATAGGGTAACCCATGTCGGGATATATGTTACCGGAGGACAGAGTGACAGGTTCGCTCCAGTTTACCCCGCGGTCGGAGCTGAATATCGCCCTTATCTCAAACGGTTCGCGCCGGTATCCGTACACCGATATCAGAAGCCCTGACGAATGGAGCATAAGATGCGCCGGCGCCCCTCCCATGTCGGGCAGAATCTGACGCGGTTCACTCCACGTATGCCCGCCGTCACGCGAGACCGATTGATACAGCGTGAACTGAGAAAAATCGGCTTTCATTCCCTGCACCCTGATATGGCAGACAAGCGTTCCGTCGGGAAGTCCGATGACATCCGGCTCGCAGGACAGAAGCGCGTCGCCGTCCCTGTCGGTTACAGCCGATATCTTCCCGAGAAGAGTCATATTTCCGTTATCCGGATCAAGCTCATAGCATTCGACTCCGCGTGAAAAATCGTGATCCTGATTTGCATAAAACGGTGATCCGCACCAGATGATCCTTCCGTCATGAAGCTCCCGCGGTCCGTGCGGAGAGGTTATCGGGGATTTATAGATCCTGCCGAAGGTCCTTCCGTTGTCGCGGCTTATCCGGAACAGCGAACCGAGATCGTGTGCCTCGTCGGCTTCGGAAATGCCGTCAAGATGCGACAGAGTTGCGGCTCTTTCGGCTTCATCGGAAAGATTTATGGCTTCTTTTCTTTGAAACGCGACGGAATTGTTGAAGGTTGTGACAATAAGCCCGTTTTCGCCGAAAGCGGTCAGCCCGACGTCCCTGTCGTCAAGGCAGGTGTCGATGACTGTTCTCGGTGCGGAATAAGTCTGTCCTCCGTCGCGGCTTACGGCAATAACGGCTTTACCGTACGGGTCGATGTGCCTTTTCCTGAACCCGGATGCCCCGACGACAATGCTCCCGTCCTTTGCGGCAGCGATACTCGGCCATGCAAAGTATCGATGCTCCCGGTCGGTTCCTGTGATTATATCGGTCGGCTCTCCGATCAGATGGGCACGGTATTTATTTTCCTTCATTTTTTCATATTCTCAATTCTTGATACAGCGTCGTCAATAAGAGAATCAACGATTGCCTTCTGGGATGCGATCGCCGAGCCGAAGCTTGTTGTACCCGACCATATGACCTGAAGGATCTTGTTCCTTGCGTTTGCCTGCCAGAAGGTGTCACCGAGGTCAAGCGTTGCCGTTTCGCGGATGATATCAAGCATATCCTTTGTTTCCTCGTCCTGAGAATAACGGTTCTTGAGTATCTCACGGTAATATGCGTCAACCACATAGTTAAGGCTTTCGACCGCATATGCCTCAAGGAACACAGATGTCTCCTCAAGCCTTGTGCAGGTGGAAGGAACCATGAACGTCCATGCGTCGCAGACGCGTGAGAGATACTGCTTCTGTGTCTCGTCATTCTTGGGAGAAGGAACCATGCCGAAATCGTCTTTCATTTCGTCAAGCTGGGCAATGCCGCCCATCGACGAGAACCTGAACAGCGCATCACCGTTCGAAAAGACCGAAAGAGCTGTCTCTCTCTGCGTGTCCTTGTTATATACGGTCACGTCGAAAAGCACCTCTTTATTGAGATTCTCGACGCAGAGCGTCAGGATATCGAAAAGCTTTTCGTCGTTAGGAGCCGTGAATACCGGGATTCCCTCCTCGTCTTTGTCTATCGTTTTAAGCCCCGCGCCTATCCATATCGTCGGATAGGTC
>FR891199.1:5135-6265 GCA_000433515.1 Candidatus Colimorpha enterica
GTTGTCGGCGACAAGCTGATACGGGTTGTCGAGCTTGAGGTCGTTCAGCATATTCTTGTTGAACACCACCCCCATTGCACCGCTGTATGTCGCAACGCAGGCATACGAATAATTGAAGAAGGTATACCCTGCAACCGTATGCGCGTCATTGAATTCGGTCGCATACCACGGGCAGTCGGTCTGACAGTACGGCAGATCGCCGTAATCGGCAAGATAGCCCTGAATACCGAGATTGAAGCCCTCACGGTGGATAAGCAGATTCAGGTCGTATTCGTCATCCTGAACGTCAACGTAGGTTCGCAGCTCGGTCGAACAGTCTGGCCAGGACGCAACATAGTTCTCCCTGACATCGAAACCGAAACGGTTCTTTATCTTTTCAATCGCAGTGTACTGGGCATACGACGCCTTGTTTGCCTCGGCGGAATCGATATCAAGGACGATGTACTTCGAATCCTGGATTGTCAGCGACCGTATCGCGTAGCCGTCGTATTTTTTGTCCGGCAGATACTCGGCTGTGTACTTTTCCCCGCTCTCTGTCTCACTGCCGCCGTCGGTCGAGCCGGCTTCATTTCCGCCGGCTCTGCACGCCGGAAGCGCTGATAACGCGATCAGCATCGCAATTACCGCAGTTATTTTCTTTTTCATTCTTTCCTCCCGAAACATTAATTTTTCGCGCAGACACCGTTTTTTCAAATTGATCATTGCATTTGCGTTGTCAATATGATATAATATACCGGTATTCAGCTTCTGTAATGAGTATATCATACACAAACAGCAATGTAAATTCGCCCGAATGACTTGATATCGGGAATATGTCCTCTCAGGAAATGTGAAAGTCAGTTTATCCGCGCCGCGTCAGTGCCTGCCCGAGGAGGGAGAGAAATGTTTTACATCAAGATACGTTTCGATTACTATGACACCCCTGTTGATATTTACCTGCAGAACGGATTCTTTTCGTTCGAGGTTCCGTCGGTCAATTTTCACCGCCACGTTTACGCCGAATGCCACTATATAATCTGCGGAAAATACGAGTTCAATGTAAACGGCAGCGTCTTCACGGTCGGCGAAAACACCGCTGTCATAATCAATCCCGGCGTTTTTCACTCCTTCCGAAAGGTCATTCCGGAGGG
>FR891199.1:6337-8584 GCA_000433515.1 Candidatus Colimorpha enterica
AATCAGCGGCATATCGCAGGAAAGCGATTATTCGGTAAAGAAAAAGGAATTCGCGCTTACAGAAAAGCTGGAGAGGGAGATCAGCCATTTCAATCAGAACCACAGATGCAGTATGCTGACAGAATATCTGCGCCTGTTTTTTTACGATGTCATAATCGGCGAGAACAATATCACGCTGAATTTCCGGCATGACAGGAAGCTGCACATTTACGAAATAATCAGTAACTTCCACAACACGGATCTCAAGCTTGAGGACATTGCGGGGGAGCTGCACCTTTCGCCGCGCCAGACAAGCCGAGTTCTTTATGAGTATTTCGGCATGAGCTTCAGTGATATGCTGACCGAAACACGGCTCGCAGATGCAAAATATCAGATAGAACACACGGATGCCGCGCTTACCGACATAGCGCTGAGCGCGGGATTTCAGTCATATAACGGCTTCTGGAAGGCTTTCAGGAAGAAATACGGAGTTACGCCGAATCAGCTGAGGCGCAGGAAAGGCTTTGTATGCGGTCGGCAGTTATGAAACGGCGTTTCGGTAACAAAAATGCCTCAGCCGGTGAGAATAACGTACGTAATTTCGATGCACTGAGCCGGACGGGAAACGGTTATGTTATTTTTGCTCTCCGTTTACATATCAGCACGCAGCATACCCATATGTATCAGACGGCATATTGTTAATAAAACATAAACAAAATGAATTTGTTCTGATGTGTAATTTCATTTTAGGTTTCGTGTGCGAATTTCAGCTGTGAAAAATGAATTTTTAAAATATAATTATTTCACAACAGTAAATTAACAATTCCTTAACCAAAAAATCTTCCGAAAGTATATACTATAATGGGCTGAAAAAGTGGATATGCATCTGTATGTCCCGGATTTCCGCCATTATTTCAAGTTCAACAGGTAAGGGAGAAAGAATACTATGACAAAAAACGTTCATGTTCTTGACTGGATAAAGGAAATGGCTGACATGACTCAGCCCGACAGGATCGTATGGATCGACGGCAGTGAGGAGCAGACCGAGGCTCTCCGCAAAGAGGCGGTTTCCACCGGCGAGCTTATAAAGCTCAACCCCGAGCTTCTGCCGAACTGCTATCTTCACAGAACTGCCGTAAACGACGTTGCCCGTGTTGAGAACAGGACCTTCATCTGCACCTCAAAGAAAGAGGACGCAGGAAACATAAACAACTGGATGGCTCCCGCCGAATGCTACGAGAAGCTCGGAAAGCTCTTCAAAGGATCAATGAAGGGCAGAACAATGTATGTTATTCCCTACTCTATGGGTGTACCGGAATCCGATTTCGCAAAGATCGGAATCGAGCTTACCGACTCTATATATGTTGTCCTCAATATGCTCATCATGACAAGAGCAGGACAGCACATTCTTGATGTCCTCGGAGACAGCCCCGACTTTATTAAGGGACTCCATGCCCGCGCCGACATCGACGAGAACAACCGGTACATATGCCACTTCCCTGAGGACAACACGATCTGGTCGGTCAACTCCGGTTACGGCGGAAACGTGCTTCTCGGAAAGAAGTGCTTCGCACTCAGGATAGCATCCTACCTCGGCAGAAAAGAGGGCTGGATGGCAGAGCATATGCTTATCCTCGGGCTTGAGTATCCGGACGGAGACATCAAGTACATCACTGCCGCCTTCCCGTCTGCCTGCGGAAAGACCAATCTCGCAATGCTCATTCCTCCGGAGTTCTTCCGCAAGAAGGGCTACAAGGTGTGGTGCGTCGGCGATGACATCGCATGGCTGAGGATCGGCAAGGACGGCCGCCTCTGGGCAGTCAACCCCGAAAACGGCTTCTTCGGCGTCGCTCCCGGAACAAACGAGCACTCCAACCCCAATGCTCTCGCCGCAACAAAGAAGGATACCATCTTCACTAACGTTGCGCTCAATACCGACAACAACACCGTCTGGTGGGAAGGCCTCGACAACAATCCGCCGAAGCACTGCATCGACTGGAAGGGCAACGTCTGGGACTACACAAAGTACAACAAGAACGACAAAACCACCTGTGCCGCCCATCCCAACTCCCGCTTCACTGCTCCGGCTGTCAACTGCCCGTGCGTATCGCCTGAGTTCAACAGCGTGACCGGTGTGCCGATCTCCGCCATTATCTTCGGCGGCCGCCGCGCAAAGACCGCTCCGCTGGTTTACGAATCCTTCAACTGGCAGCACGGAACCTTCGTCGGCTCCATCATGGCTTCCGAGACAACGGCAGCCGCAGCAGG
>FR891199.1:8598-9703 GCA_000433515.1 Candidatus Colimorpha enterica
CGGCAGCCGCAGCAGGTGCTGTCGGCGTCGTAAGACGTGACCCGATGGCTATGCGCCCCTTCGTCGGCTACAATATGGGCGACTACTTCGCACACTGGCTCGAAATGGGCAAAAAGATTCCTCACGCTCCGAAGATATTCCACGTCAACTGGTTCAGAACCGATGACGAAGGTCACTTCATCTGGCCGGGCTTCGGTGACAACATGAGAGTCCTTCTTTGGATCCTTGACAGGGTTGCCGGAAAGGTTGACGCGAAAGAGACTGCAATTGGCTATGTTCCGAACGCAGACGACATCAACATTGAAGGTCTTGATCTGTCGAAGGACACTCTCAAGGAGCTTCTTGAGGTCGATGTTCCCTCGTGGAAGCAGGATATCGGAAACATCAAAGAGTTCTATGACCTTGTCGGCGAGCGTGTTCCCGCTGAGCTGAGAGAAGAGCTTGACGCTCTTGAAAAGAGACTCGGCTGACGGTCAGTAACTCATAATTCAGTATAAAAAACAGCTCTGCTTTCACCGGCAGAGCTGTTTTTGACGAGAAGAGATTGACAAAACCGTCTCCGCGCGGTATAATACTCCTTAGCAGACCGCAGACGCGGTCGTAAATGAGTCGGATTTATACGGAGGACAGAGTTTGAAACCCTTTGAAACCGCAATATCGGATTCGGCAAATGTGACGCGCTATGCCTTCATGAGTGCAATGGCTGACTGCGCCTGCGCTTCAATGCT
This sequence comes from Candidatus Colimorpha enterica, assembly GCA_000433515.1. Classification (GTDB taxonomy): domain Bacteria; phylum Bacillota; class Clostridia; order Oscillospirales; family CAG-272; genus Colimorpha_A. Next base: position 9,327 of record FR891199.1, read on the forward strand.
TCTCGGAAGCATATCGCTCCATGCAAGCCCGGCAAAGCTCACATTTCTGATAATCCTGTACAATATCGTCGCAATCGGCGGACAGGCTCTCTTTTCCGCCTCGGCAGACAGAGTGAAGAATAAACACACGGGCGTCAGGATGTCGGTTCTGATACTGATCATGGGCTTTGTCTTTCCGTCAAAGATAAGCATAACCGCAAAAGCAGTTCTTATGGCAGTCGGTAATGCGGGCTTCCATGCATATGCCGTATCCTCTCTGCTCTCCCGTTCGCGCTTCAAGGCCGCGGGAATAGGTTTTTTCACCGCGGGCAGCATGATAGGTCTCGGACTTGCAAGATACGCACAGTTCTTCGGCTATTTTGCCGCCGCGTTTCTCA
>FR891199.1:9746-14104 GCA_000433515.1 Candidatus Colimorpha enterica
CCCCTCCGATAAGTCAGAGGGTATGCCTGAGGCTGTCGGAAACCGTTCGGCAGCGGCACCGAAAACCGTCCTTGCGCCGCTGTTCGTGATCCTCCTTGCCGTCTGCGCGTATGCCGGGACGTTCTCCTTCATGTCGCTTGACTTTTCATGGTGCCGCGGAAGAAAGGCGCTGTTGCTCTTCGCGCTTGCCGTCGCTACGGGACGTTTCCTCGGCGGATTCCTGTTTGACAGGATAAATATCGCGCTTCCGCTTGTCTCTCTCTGCGGCGGAACGGCGCTTCTGATCCTGAAGCCGGATTCAAAGCTGTTCACGCTCGGAGCCGTTGTTCTGCTTTCCATGACTGTTCCGGTCATTGTCTCAATGATGTTCCGGTTCATGCCGGCTTGTCCGGGACTCTGCTGGTCGATCGCATCCGCCTCGGCTTATCTCGGATATTCGTCGATAAAACTGTTCCCGGATATTGCGGCAAAAAACAGCGCTCTTCTGCCGATAGTTTCCGGTGTGACGGTACTCGTCATTTCGGCATCGGCGGCGACACTGTATTTCCGGACGAAAAAGGAGACTGCGAAATGAAAAAATTGCTGATTATCCTGTCGGTTCTTGTGTTCCTCATGCTTCCCTTCACAGCGTACGCGGCAATAATTCCGGAGGACAACCTGATCGGCGAAACCGTTTTGATCGAGCCGGACGGAAATTTCATAAAGGACAATATAAAAAACGGAAATCCCGATGACACAGGCCCGGAGGAAACGGCGCGAATACTGTCGCTTGACCGGGACGGGTATGTAAAAAAATTCACTCTTCCCTTTCTGTGCCTCACCTGCGCGGGTTTTGCGGTTTACGGTACAGGTTCCGCAATATCCGCAATCATCTCAAAGAAGAAAAAAGTCTGAACACAGACAGCAAAGCTCCCCTTCACGGCTAATCAGCGAAAGGGAGCTTTTTTTATTTTTCGTCCGTGTCAAAAATACCGGCTTTCGGTTTTTTCGGCGTATCGGAAACCTTCAGATTTATCAGCTTGTAAAGCTCACAGCAAAGCGTTATCAGCACCGGAACGGCAGCAATCCCGATATAAGCCTCAGCAGGGATGACCGTTACCGAGAACAGGGCGCCGAATCCGGGACTGAGGAACAGCAGTACTGCAAACGAAACAACCACTGCAAGCAGAGCCAGATACGCTCCGTTTATCTTCACATTCCGGTCGAAAATGCTCTGCTCGCGCTTGCACTCGTTGAGCATGGCTATCTGCGTCAGAATGAAGCTGAGAAAACAGCAGGTCGGGAACGCCTCATCGGTGATAAGCCCGATGCCCTTCATATAAAATGCCGCAGCAAGCGTGACCGCCGCCCAGAACAGACCGATCACAACATAACCGATGTTCCTCGTAAGCGGCTTTGTCAGCTTTTCGGTGATGTGCGACGGCATTTTCAGAAGCGTCGTTCCGGAGCGCTCGAATGCGATAATGATAAGCGCGGCAAAATCGACGACAAGCCCGCAGAACAGGATCTCCGGCGGCGTCAGAGCAGTTACCCCGAGAAAGACCGACACGAAAACAATGAACAGCTTGGCGACCTGCGATGCAATCATGTATTTCAGCATCCTGTGCAGGTTATAGTATATCGATTTTGCGCAGATAACCGAGTCAACAATGGCATTGAACCCGCCCGTGCCGTTTTTGTCAGCCTCGGAAACAATGACATCCGAAACAAACTTGAGCGCTTCGCACCCGCTGCCGTTTGCGCCGTCGGCGGTCTTTGTATATACCGGTATCTTCCGCCCGGAAAGGTCTATCCCGGCGGTACCGGCTCTGTCGGAGATGGTTATGCTCTCGGAGAATCCGACGTCGGCTTCCTTCATCAGGATTATTTCGTCAAGCTCCGAGCACAGGTACCCGACCTTTTCGCCGCTCTCCTGCAGAAACCTGACAAGCAGACGTTTCTGAGCAAGATTCAGCCCCTCGTAAACGGTATAGATACCTAAATTTGCGCGGAACAGCCCTTCCTTCAGTGTTGCCAGCTCCTGCCCGGTAATGATCTGACCGCGTTCCTTTGCGATTCCGAGAGTTTCGGCGGCGATGGCATTGTTTTCACTGACGTCCGGGCAAAGCATTATGACCCTTATCCCGGCATTCTGACAGCGAAGAACATTTTTCGCGGCATCGGGAAGCGTCGGCTCCCTGACCGCAACAAATCCCTCGAAGGTCATGTCGCTCTGGCAGGCTGAAAGGCGGCTCAGGTTGTTGTATATCGTGTCCTTTGAAGCGACGGCAATAACCCGGTAGGATTCACGCGACAGCTTTTCCGCGGCAACAAGGAATTCGCTCCGCTTTTCCGGGGTCATTTCATAGACACGGCTGTCCTCGGTATAATACCGGCATATCGGAAGCACCTGAGTATATTCACCGCGGAGGGAAACAACAAAACCGTTTTCGTATCTGACTAGCGTCGTTTCAAAACGGCATTCGGCGCATTTCCCGATATGCCGGAGCATCGGATAGCGCTCTTCAAGCCCGATGTTGTACTCCCCGCACTTTTCGGCAGCGGAGATTATTGCCTCTTCCTCGGCAGTGTAGATGTTATCGCCGCGGCGATTATTCTCCGTCAGCCTGCCCGCTCCGTAAAGACCGGTCGAAAGCAGTGCATAACGCAGAACCCTTCCGGCATTCCGCTGGTAGCCGTGCTCGCCGGGAGCAAAAGAATCGCCGTTTGCAAAGACCTTGCCGACTCTCATGTCGCGGACGGAAAACGCAGCCCTGCGCGGTACGATAAGTGTTGTCAGATTCTTTATATCGCCAAGCTTATCGGTATTCTTGATAAGCGCGCCGGTGTTGACGTCCTTTTTTCTGTTGACCGCAGAAAAAATACCGCAGGCAAGCACAATATAGGCAAACGCGGAGTAAAATTCACTCATCGAAGCAACGGCAAGCGAAAGCCCGGTAAGAAAACTTCCGAGCAGTCCGCCGGGCGCACCGTTTGATACGATTATGTCGCAAACCGTCAGCGCCATGACGATAAGAGTCATGACAAGTGTCCAGCTGCGGCAGAATCTGCCGATGCTGTCAAGGACGATAAGCCTTTCATTCGACATTATCGGCTCGTTTTTCTTCATCACGCAGACAAGGGTATCAGCTCCGGTCTCACAGCACACCGCCTTTGCTGTCCCGCGCGTGACTATCGACGAGGCAAATATCATGTTCTTCTGCTGGGCAGGAGAAATATCGTGATAATCGACGAACGAAGCGTCCTTTCTCACCGCATGCGCAACAGAGGTCACGTTCACCTCAAGCACCTCAAGCCCGTCGGATTCGACAAGCCTTGCATCACACGGAACGATGTCTCCGGTAGAAACATATATGACGTCCCCGCGTACAAGCTGCTTCTGCTTGACCATGTACAGCCGCCCCTCGCGCAGAACCTTGACGTTCGGCAGGGCATATGTTCCAAGCCCCTCGATTATCCTCTGTGACCTCACATACGTGAAAATGACGATAGCATAGTAAGTGACAAGGATCAGAAGCATGACCGGCAGATTATCCGCTTCGTCAAACACCGCTGAAATAAGCAGTGTTATCAGAAGCAGGACCGAGGTGTAATCGGTGAGAAGGTGGCGAAGATAGTTGAGAAATGACTTTTTCGGTGTCGGATAGATGTCGTTATTTCCGTCAAGCCTTCTTCTTTTTATGACCTCATCGCGGTCAAGTCCCTTTGAAGAATCGGTTTTCAGCCATGTTTCGGTCTGTTTTACGCTTTTGTCATACCATTTTTCAGCCATCGGAAAACCTTTCTTTGATCAGCCGGCATCAGCTTATATCGAAGTAACGTAAAGTGCATTTCCGTCGCATCCGAGCGAAATCGCCGTAATGCCTGCCGCATATTCGCTTATCAGTCTGTCGGCAATGATATCCTCGACCTCGCGCTGGATATAGCGTCTCATATTGCGGGCGCCATACTTTTCGTCGAAAGACTTTTCCGCGATAAAGTCGGCGGCACTGTCTGTATATGCGAACTTTATGCCCTTTTCGGAAAGCGCATCTGCAAGCTCGTTCAGCATTATCTTTGCGATACCGGCAAAATTCTCTCTCGTCAGGCGGTTGAAAACAATAACTTCATCCACTCTGTTGAGAAATTCCGGGCGGAGGAAGGAAGAGAGTGCTTTTTCGGTCTTTGCCGCATCAGCCTCGTTTCTTGTTCCGCCAAAGCCCGCCGCTGACGACGTATCGGTCGAACCGGCATTTGTCGTCATGACTATGACGGTGTTCTCAAAGTTGACCGTCCTGCCCTGTGCATCGGTAATGCGCCCGTCGTCAAGGATCTGAAGCAGGATGTTCATAACGTCGGGATGAGCCTTTTCGATCTCG
>FR891199.1:14177-29078 GCA_000433515.1 Candidatus Colimorpha enterica
CCCCGCCTCGTCGTAGCCGACATATCCGGGAGGCGCTCCGATGATCCTTGAGACCGAAAATTTCTCCATGAATTCCGACATATCAAGCCTGATAAGCGTTTCCGGCGAATCAAACAGCTCGGAGGCAAGGGTCTTGACAAGCTCTGTCTTTCCTACCCCGGTAGGACCTGCGAAAATAAACGAAACCGGCTTTCTTTTCGCCGAAACCCCGGCACGGTTGCGCTTTATCGCCTTGACAACAGCATCGACCGCATGATCCTGCCCGACGATCCTGCTCTTTATCGAATCGGCAAGACGCATCAGCTTCACGCTGTCGTTTTCCATTATATTGCTTGCCGGAATGCCTGTCCATATTTCAATGACCTTTGCAAGCGCCGCATCGGTGAGCGTGACACCGTCCAGCTTGGTTTTCAGGTCGTCGTACCGCTCCCTGACGTTAAGCTCCTTCACGCGGATCTCGGCAAGCTCGCGGTACTTTTTCTCCTCGCTGCCGGTATCCGGAGTGTCTGCGGACTCGATCGCCTCGCGCTGTGACGTGATGTCGGCAAGCTCTTTTTCGGTCTTTCTGTAATCCTCCACGACATCGGAATTGAGCGCGACAAAAGAAAGCGACTCGTCAAGCAGATCGATAGCCTTATCAGGCAGATACCTGTCGGTAATATAGCGTTCCGACAGCTTCACAGCGTGCTCAAGCGTCTCGTCGGGTATAAGTATCCTGTGATAGCTTTCATAATATCCCTTTATGCCCTTCAGGATCTCCACGCAGTCGGAAACCGACGGCTCGTCGATTATGACAGGCTGGAACCGCCTTTCAAGAGCGGCGTCCTTTTCGATATATTTACGGTATTCGACAAGCGTCGTTGCACCGATGACCTGAATCTCGCCTCTTGAGAGCGCGGGCTTCAGGATATTTGCGGCATTCATGCTTCCCTCCGCGTCACCGGCGGAAGCAATTGTGTGAACCTCATCGATGACGAGAATTATGTTTCCGAGAGACTTCACCTCATCGATAAGCCCCTTCATTCTTGTCTCGAACTGTCCCCTGAACTGCGTTCCGGCAACGATCGCGGTCATATCAACAAGATAAACCTCCTTGCCCCGGAGCCTGAACGGCACGTCTCCTGCGGCGATCTTAATTGCAAGCGCCTCGGCAACGGCGGTCTTTCCGACACCGGGTTCGCCGATAAGGCAGGGATTGTTCTTCTGACGGCGGCAAAGGATCTGCATGACCCGGGCAAGCTCACGGTCTCTGCCGACAATCCTGTCGATCCCACCGTTTTTTGCCTTTGCGGTAAGGTCAGTGCAGTACTGTCCGAGGAATTTTCTCCTGTCGTCTGGCTTACCCTTCACTCCGGGCTTTTTCTCGGTCTTCATACCTCCGGCAAACGGCAGCATCCCGCTGAAGAGCTTCATGAAGTTTATCGGCGGAGCCTTTCCGTCGTCGGAGCCTCCCTCGTCCGGAACGGTGTCGGGAAGCTCGGAAGCATCCTCGATTTCCGGCTCCATCTTTTCAAGGTCTTCCTCGGTTATACCGTACTGCTTCATCACCGCATCGACCTGTGAAATCCCAAGCTCTCTTGCGCACTTCAGGCAGTAACCCTCGTTATCGACCTTTCCGTCAACGAATTTGCTGACGAATACAACAGCAACACGTTTATGACATTTTGAACAAAGCTGCATATATATTACCAAACCTCCCGTTTGCGGGAGCATCCTTTCAAGTTAATTTCCGCCGTCTCAGAACAGTCCGGAGATGCTCAAAGACCCAAGCATTTTCACAATGACGGTGTTGTCTGTCACAGAAGCCGGGATCTTTCCGTCAAGAAGGACCGAAAGATTCGGAAGCAGAGAGCAGAATATAAGACTCAGCCCCCATGAATAAAGCGCCCCCTTGATAATCCCGAAAACCAGACCGAGACTCTTGTTTATCTGCTTCAGAATCGGAATATTCGCAAGCAGGTCAACGATTATCAGAATTATTCCGAGCACCGCGGATATCGCGAGGAACAGCAGTGCAAATGCAGCTGCCTTCGACACCGTTTCGGCAAGAGGCTTTGCAATGAATCCGGAGATTGATTTCTCGGGATCGTCGGACTCTTCGGCCTCCTTTTCGTAATAGTCGCGGGCATCGTCGAACTCAATACCGAATTTTTCAAGAATATCGGTCAGCGCCTTTGACTTTTCCGAAAACAGCTTTTTCAGGTCAACCGATTCGACCCCGTTCACGACCGAATCTATCGATTTCTCGACCTTTGAAGTTATTCCCGGAGTGATATAGTTCTTATTCAGATATTCAGCGACCTTCGGAGTGAATTTTATACTGCCGATTATCGCCGCAACAACGATAACGATACCCATCACCGAGCGGATGAAGCCGCGCCTCACTCCGGTTATGATGCAGAGCACGAAAACGAGAACAATTATGAAATCAAGAAACAAAGACATATCGGTCCCTCCGTTAATTACTTATCCGTGTCCGCTGTCGCGCTCTCCTGCGGCGCACTGTCAAAAGAAACAGGAGCCGCGCTTCCGGCATAGCAGACGATCGGTTTTCCGGTTGACGTAAATATAATATCGATGGCATTCGGCTCGATCTGAACTTCCGCCGTCTTTCCGGTTTCCGGATCAAAACGTATGACGGAATTTTCGGTGACTGCATAGACAAGCCCCCCGCAAGAGCGCATGGCGATCAGCTCACCCGAACAGCCGATGGCAGCTTTTACCTGTCCGTCGGAAGAATACACGGTAATTGTCTTCTCGTTTCCGACAAGAGAGTTTCCGGCGGCGGTCAGGAACAGCTCCTTTCCGACATCCGCGCTGAATGTGACGGTATAGTCGAAAATAACCGTTGACAGCAGCTTCAGCGCGGGATCAAAGAACATCACCCTGTCCGTGCAGAGCAGGACGATATTTCCGCCCTTCATTATTCCGGTTTTCATCGGCATTACACCCGATGCCGTATAAGACGCTCCCGCGGCATCGGAGCCTTCGGCAACGGTGACAAGCTCCGTCATGATATCGCCGCCGCTGTCATAGCAGGATGCAAGCACCAGCTTCTTTCCATCATCGGAAAGCGCGGCGGTGATCATGTATTTGTCCTTCTTTATCTCGGCGACCGGCTCAAAATCTGAGTCGTACCAGTAAAGCACGCCCTTGTAGGTCGAATCGCGGGTTATGAGAAGGTATGAACCGCTGTCGGAAAGAGCCGCGCCGGTTATAGGTTTGTCAAGCCTTCCTTTTTTCAGTTCGGCAAAGGAATTGTAGAGAGAATAAGAGCAGGTGGTATCTCCGTAGTCATATACAAGCATATATTTGTCCGAGGAAATCAGACGCGGACTGTAAAATATATTCTTCGAGCTGAAGGATAATGCCCCACCGGAGCGATAAAGCAGCGTATTACCGGGATTTACAACGGCAAGTTCCCCGCGGTAGACCGCAAAGCGTGCTCCGGTTCCGCCGCTGTGGATGATATGTGAGAATTCGCCGGCTGTCAGCCCGGTTATGTCAAGGTCCTTGAGGAAATATCTGAAATTCTCGGAGGTGATGTCGTCTCCGTAAACGGTGAGCATCAGAACCGTAAAGATCAAAGCCAGAGCCGCCGTCAGATACTTGCAGATTCTGAACCGGAAGGCGATCCCGGTATAGTAGGGATTCTCGCGGAACACAGCATCCGGATCCCATCTTATGGCTTCGGATCGGGCTGCGGACAGCTTTTTCTTTTTACCGACCGGCTTGTTTTCGCCGGTCACATCGGGTTTATTGCCGTTTCCGTTCAAGTTCGTGTTCCTCCTTCCGTAAAATCCGAATCATACTCCACGCGATAAAGATACAGCCCGCAGGCAGGAGCGGTGAATCCGGCTCTCTCCCTGTCAAGTGACGCGATGATATCCGGGATCGAATCCGCGCATATCTTTCCGCACGACACGTCGATAAGCGTGCCGGTGATTATTCTCACCATGTTGTACAGAAATCCGCTCCCCGAAACCGTGACCGTCACAATTCCGCCGTCCGACGTCACCGAACAGTTATAAACCGTCCGTACCCGGTCGGCAACATCGCTTCCCGAAGCCGTGAACGCCGAGAAATCATGAGTCCCGACAAAATATCCCGCCGCGCGGTTCATAAGCACGGTGTCAAGCGGCACCGGAAACTGATATGCTCTTCCGGCAAGAAACGGGTCGCGTATGCGTGAATTAAGTATTCTGTACCGGTATTCCTTCGACTTCACGTCGTATCTCGGATGAAAGGAATCGGGAACCGGAACTGCCGACTTCACCGCAATATCGGCGGGAAGCATAATATTCATCGCAAGCGGCACACGGTCTGCAGGGATTTGCGGAGCATCTCCGTCAAGTGTGACCGTTGCCTTGAAATCAAGCGCGTGAACCCCGCTGTCGGTGCGGCTGCATCCGGTCACCGGATATCTCTTTCCGAAAACGCGGCAGACGGCATCGTTCAGCTTTTCCTGAACCGTGACCTGACCGCTCTGCACCTGATATCCGTGATATGCGGTTCCGTCATATGCAATTGTGAGAAGAAGCTTCACAATAATCTCCTCCGCCCCCGCAGCCGGGCACCGGGATAATTTCAGATAACGAATCCGGGCAGGAAAATGTTCATAATGATCACCGCCGCACCGGAGACGGCAACGATAACCAGCATGACCGGGTCGCGCCACGACATTTTCAGCCTTGTCATTCTCGTCCTTCCGGTTCCGCCGCGGTAACAGCGGCATTCCATCGCAACGGCAAGATCATTCGCCCGTCTGAACGACGAAATGAACAGCGGGATCAGCACCGGAACAAGCGCTTTTGCGCGGGAAAGAAGCCCGCCCGACGAAATGTCGGAGCCCCTTGCCTTCTGCGCGTTCATGATCTTGTCTGTTTCCTCGATAAGCGTCGGGATGAACCGGAGCGCGATGGTCATCATCATCGCAAACTCGTGAACCGGAAATTTCAGCTTTCCGAGCGGCGCAAGAAGCTCCTCAAGCCCGTCGGTCAGCATTATCGGCGAGGTGGTATAAGTCAGAATAACGCTTGTCCCGACAAGCAGACAGATTATTCTGACTCCCATAAGGATGGCATACATTATGCCCTCGTAATAGATGTGGATTATCCCGTAATCAACGACCGGTGTCTTGCCCTTGTAGAAGAAAACGTTGTAGACAGTCGTGAACACCAGTATCAGGATAAGCGGCTTTATCCCCTTCAGCACGGTTTTCAGCGGGATTCCCGACAGAAGGACAAGTGCAAGAGTCACCGCGGTAATAAAGACAAAGGAAAAAATGTTTTTGCACAGGAATATCACAACGATATACAGGACCGACGCGATTATCTTCATCCGCGGGTCAAGCCTGTGAAGAAAGGAATCGCCGGGGAAAAACTGTCCGAGAGTTATGTCCTTAAGCATGACGCGACCTCCCCGATATCCTGAGTATCTCGTTCTTCGCCTGCTCAACGGTGAAGATATCTGTCCTCACGTCGATCCCGCGCTTTTTCAGGGCAAGCATGAACCGGGTTATCTGAGGTATGCCGAGACCGATATCAGTCAGCTTTTCCGGGTCGGCAAACACCTCCGCACAGCTTCCCTGCATGAAGATCCTTCCCTGATTCATGACGACAAGCCGGTCGGCATACCTTGCCATGTCCTCCATGCTGTGGCTGACGATTATGACGGTAATCCCCCGGTTTCTCTGATATGACGCAATACCGCCGAGTATCTCTTCACGTCCGACCGGGTCAAGCCCGGCTGCCGGCTCGTCAAGAACCAGCACCTCCGGCTCCATTGCCATTATTCCGGCAATCGCGGCGCGGCGCTTCTGTCCGCCGGAAAGATCGAAGGGAGATGCGTCAAGATAACTCTCGTCAAGCCCGACAAAACGCGCCGATTCGCGCACTCTGCGGTCGATCTCATCTGAGGGAAGCCCCATATTCTTCGGTCCGTAAGCGATGTCGGCATACACTGATTCCTCAAAAAGCTGATACTCCGGATACTGGAACACAAGCCCGACGCGGAACCTGACGCTCCTGCCGTCAACGCCCTTTGCGTTTATATCGGCGCCGTCAAGCAGGACGCTGCCGGATGAAGGCACAAGCAACCCGTTGAAAAGCTGTACAAGCGTGGATTTTCCGCACCCGGTATGACCGATGATTCCGGTTATCATATTGTCGTCTATCGAAAGATCAATGCCGTCAAGCGCCTTTTTGCAGAACGGAGTTCCGGCACTGTAAACATATGATACGTTTTTTATCTCTATTTTACTCATTTCAAGGCAGAAGCAAGAAGCTCCGCGCCCTCCTCTTCGCTGAGAATGTCATCCGGAAGCCTGAAACCGCAGGTATTGAGTTCATGGAACAGCTCCGTGACCTGAGGCACGTCAAGCCCCGCGGCATACAGCCTGTCCGTCTGAGAAAAGACCTGCCTCGGTGTGCCGTCGAGGTAAAGCTCGCCCTCGTTTATTACCACGACCCTGTCGGCACGCACCGCTTCGTCCATGTTGTGGGTGATATGGAGAACGGTGATTCCCTTTTCACGGTTCAGTGCGGAGATCGTGTCCATGACCTCGGCTCTGCCTCTCGGGTCAAGCATTGCGGTCGATTCATCGAAAACAATGCACTCCGGAAGCATGGCAATGATCCCGGCAACTGCCACTCTCTGCTTCTGCCCGCCGGACAGCTGATGAGGTGAGTGACGCGCATATTCTCTCATGCCGACGGTATCAAGTGCGTCGTCGACACGCTTTCTTATCTCGTCCGGCGGAATTCCGAGGTTTTCGGGTCCGAATGCCACATCCTCCTCAACAATCGTCGCGACAAGCTGATTGTCCGGATTCTGGAACACCATCCCGACACGTCTTCTTATGTCGAAAACATCGTCCTCCGTCATATCAGGATCCGTGATGTCCCGCCCGTCGATATATATTTTCCCGGATGTCGGGGTAAGTATCATGTTGAGCAGCTTGGCAAACGTCGATTTCCCCGACCCGTTGTGACCGAGTATCGAGACGAACGACCCGCGCTCAATGTCAATATTCAGATTTTTAAGCACCGGATGCTCTTTTGCGGCATCCTCTTCAGTGTAGGAAAAGCAAAGATTCCGCACCGATATGATATTGTCAGCCATTATTTATCCTTTTCGGCGGCGATCCAGCGGGATGAAGAACCGCACGGAAGCACTCCGCCGCTCTGTGTCACGGGCAGACCGATCTCGTCGGAGATCACCCTTCCGCCGTGCACGGGAATTATCGTTTTGTTGAGAATATAACCCATCGCCGACGGGGAAAGTCCGGTCGTGTATGAGTTGACAAGGAAGAAAAGCGGTTCATCGGAAAGCAGCTTCGCCGCAAGTGTGATGAAATCGTCGATGTTTTCCTCAAGCATCCACTTTTCTCCGCCGGGACCTCTGCCGTAAGAGGGCGGATCCATTATCACCGCCTCATAGCGGCTGCCCCTGCGCAGCTCGCGCTCGCAGAACTTGAAGCAGTCGTCGACAATGTATCTTATCGGCGCGTCGGAAAGCCCGGAAAGCGCCGCATTTTCCCTTGCCCTTGCCACCATGCCCTTTGATGCGTCAACGTGGCACACCGATGCACCGGCAGAAGCCGCGGCAACCGTCGCGCCGCCGGTATAGGCGAACAGATTGAGGACCTTTACCGGCCGCCCGGCATTCTTTATCAGGTCATGAAACCAGTCCCAGTTGACCGCCTGCTCCGGGAAAAGCCCGGTGTGCTTGAATCCCATCGGGCGGATCGAAAAAGTCAGGTTTTTATAACCGATTTTCCACTCCTCAGGAAGACTGTTCTCGTTCCAGCTCCCGCCGCCGCTTCCCGACCTTGTGTAGACCGCATCGGCACGCTTCCACATTGGATGCTTTTTGCAGTGCTTCCACAGCACCTGCGGGTCGGGACGGACAAGGATGTAATTCCCCCATCTTTCAAGCCTCTGCCCGTCGGAGCAGTCAAGAAGCTCATAGTCAGACCAGCTGTCAGAAAACCACATTACAGTATTCCCTCGATAACGGTCTTCAGCTCCTCCGCATAGCGCGAAAGCTCTGCCGTATCGCTTCCTTCAAGCATTATTCTTATAAGCGCCTCGGTTCCGGAGGGACGGAGAAGAATGCGTCCGCTGTCGCCGAGAATGTTCTCGATCTCAAGCTTCTTTGCCACAACGGCGGCAGAGCCCATGACCTCAACTTTCCTGTCCTGAGGAACCGTGACATTGACCGAAACCTGCGGCAGACGCTTCATTTTCCCGAATATTTCGGATGCGGTCATGTCGGGATAATCAGCCAGCATATTCAGCGCCTCCGCCGCAGTTATCTGTCCGTCGCCGGTGGTGGCAAACCTGCGGAGGATTATATGCCCGGACTGTTCCCCGCCGATGACGGCGCCCCCGCGGAGCATCTCCTCAAGAACGTATCTGTCGCCGACATCGGTGGTCGCGACCTTTATTCCCTCACGCTTCATAAGCTGGTGAAATCCGAGATTCGTCAGCTTTGTAACTACCGCGGTGTCTTTGTCAAGCTCTCCGCGCTTTTTCATTTCAACGGCAAAAGCAGAGATTATCATATCGCCGTCAATGACCTTCCCGTTTTCGTCGCACATAAGGCACCTGTCGGCATCTCCGTCGAAGGCAATACCGATATCGTAACCGCCGTCAACGACGTATTTGCAGAGTGCGCTCATCTGCGTCGATCCGCAGTTGCGGTTGATATTTATCCCGTCGGGGTCATATGCCATGAAATCACAGGCAAAACCGGTCGTATCCGGGGTAAAAACGGTTTTCGCCGTTGCACTTGCCGAGCCGTTTGACAGATCGAAAAGCACGCGGCGCGGCTTTGATGCCTTTTTGCCGAGAACGGAGATTATGTGATCCTCGTATTTTTCAAGCAGACCCTCTCCCGACATCACCCTGCCGATAATTCCGCACGCACGCGGCGCGGGATCATTCTTTGCAAGGATAATCTCCTCGACCCTGTCTTCAAGCTCATCCGAGAGCTTATAGCCCTCAGAGCCGAAAACCTTTATTCCGTTATATTCGCTCGGATTGTGCGATGCGGAGATCATTACTCCGGCATCGGCACCGGTATCCTTCACAAGAAACGCAACGGCAGGCGTCGGAACCACTCCGAGAAGATACACATCGCTGCCTGAGGCACAGAGCCCTGCGGTTATCGCCGCCTCGAACATATCGCCCGAAAGGCGGGTGTCTTTGCCGATCATGACCTTCGTCCTGCGGTCGCTGCGGGCAAGTACGTGAGCAACTGCAATGCCAAGCCTGAAGGCAAGCTCTGCCGTAAGCTCCTCTCCCGCAATTCCTCTTATTCCGTCTGTTCCGAATAATTTTCCCATTTCCGATTCCTTTCGTTATAGATCAGTTGCTGTCGGAAAACACGTCAAGCTGAACCCCGGATGCCGTGTCCCCGCCGTATGGCAGACCGAGATGATCGTACGCCGCCTTTGTGACGCACCTGCCTCTCGGCGTGCGGCTGAGAAAGCCTATCTGCATGAGATAAGGCTCGTAAACGTCCTCGATCGTGACCGACTCCTCTCCGACCGTCGCGGCAAGTGTCTCAAGCCCGACAGGACCCCCGCCGTAAAATCTGATTATAACCTCAAGCATCCTTCTGTCAACATTGTCAAGTCCGAGGCGGTCGATCTCAAGACAGCTGAGTGCATAATCGGCGATCCCGCGGTCGATAACACCGTTGCCTTTGACCTGTGCAAAGTCGCGGACGCGCTTGAGCAGGCGGTTTGCGATACGCGGCGTTCCTCTCGATCTCGACGCGATCTCTCTCGCACCGTATTCATCGATTGGTATCTTAAGTATTCCCGCGCTGCGCCGGACTATCGTCGTAAGGTCCTCAATGCTGTAAAGCTCCAGCTTCAGCACCACGCCGAACCTGTCGCGGAGCGGCGTTGAAATCTGCCCCGCCCTTGTGGTCGCGCCGATAAGGGTGAATTTCGACAGACTGAGCGGGATACTCCTTGCCGCCGGTCCCTTGCCGATTATAAGATCGACAACATAGTCCTCCATCGCGGGATAGAGTATCTCCTCAACCGTTTTCGGCAGACGGTGTATCTCATCAATAAACAGAATATCGTTTTCGCCGAGATTCGTGAGAAGCGCGACAAGATCGCCGCTCTTTTCGATAGCCGGCCCCGACGTCACACGGATGTTTACCCCCATCTCGTTTGCGATTATCGCGGAAAGCGTGGTCTTGCCCAGACCGGGAGGACCGTAGAGCAGGACGTGGTCAAGCACCTCTCCCCGTGCCTTTGCCGCGTCGATGTAGATTTTTAGATTTTCCTTCGCCTTTGCCTGCCCGATATACTCGTCAAGCGTCCTCGGACGAAGTCCCGGTTCAATCGCCGAATCCTCCGGTTCACTGAACGACGATGACACTATCCGGGATTCAAAGTCGTATTCAAATTCGTTTTCGTCAGCCACCTGATAATCTCCGTTTCATGTCATTTCATCAGTTTCGCAAGCGCACACCTGATAAGCGTCTCAATGTCGGCATCGGGAGATGCCCCTTTAAGCCCGTACACAGCCTCGGCTCTTGTGTAGCCGAGAACCATCAGCGCGTTTGTCGCCTCTGTCAGATTGCTGCCGCCCGTCTCCGGGATATCCTCAGTCTGAACAGCCGAAGCCTCTGCCGCAAATTCTTTTCCCACCTTGTCCTTAAGCTCAAGAACTATCCTTGCCGCGGTTTTCGCACCGATCCCCTGCGCCTTTGAGATCGCCTTTGAATCTCCGGTCATGACCGCAGCCGCAAAGCGCTCGGGGGACATCAGCGAAAGAATCGAAACAGCAGATTTCGTACCGACTCCGGAGACCGAGACAAGCATTCTGAACACCGAAAGCTCTTCAAGCGACGCAAATCCGTAAAGCTCCATTGCGTCCTCTCTGACCGAAAGGTGGGTGAAGAGCTTCACCTTCGTCCCGTTTTTACCGGCAAGCTTCCCGAGAGTGTTTCCGCTCACCGTCATTTTATATCCGCCCCCGCCGGCATCGACAACGGCGGTGTTCGGTTCTGCAAGCACAAGCTCACCGCTTATGTAATAGTACATATCATTCCCCTTATTTTATGTTATAGAACCCGCGAAGACGCGAACAGCCTGTATGAGCATGGCAGACCGCAATGGCAAGCGCATCGGAGGTATCGTCAAGCTTCGGCATTTTTTCAAGGTTGAGTATAGTTTTTGTCATAAGCTGAACCTGCTTTTTCTCCGCCCTTCCGTAGCCGACGACCGCCTGCTTCACCTGAAGCGGCGTGTATTCGAATATCGGAACGTTCTTCTTTTTCGCGGCAAGAAGTATGACCCCTCTCGCCTCCGCAACGGAAATTCCCGTCGTTATGTTGGTGTTGAAGAACAGCTCCTCGACCGCTATGTCATCCGGGCGGTACATATCGATAAGCGACGACAGGTCGTTGAAAATAAGCTCCAGCCTGTCGGGTACCGGCGTATGCGCAGGGGTTGTCACGGCACCGTATGCAAGCGTTCTGAAACGCGGCGCCCTGTATTCGATGACCCCGTAGCCGACAATCGCCAGTCCCGGGTCAAGCCCCATGATTATCACTCTGCGGCACACTCCCTCCCATTTTACATTATACCAATCCATTATATCATAAAGCGTGGAAATAGTCAAAATATATTTGTAAACATTTTACGCCTTTTCGTGCGGTAAGATTTGTGCGGAAAAACCGGAACATCGTCAGCGTTCAGAACGTCATATCACCGAAATCGGTTCTTTTTTCGAAAAAAGGTTTACATAAGAGCCGAGTTGTGGTATAATGTTTCCGTATGGACAGTTTTTTACCTGTCCGCACCCCGAAGGATACGCGACAGCCGGTATTTTTGCAAAACGCACTTTCCCCGAAAGGAACCGGGCGTTCAGCGTATCCCGGAACAGATATTTCGTTATTGAACAAGGATTGAACGGCAATGAAAACTGATCTCCGTACAAAGGTATATGATTTCTGGATCAGATACCGGTTCTTACTCACCGCTTTTGTGCTGCCCGCACTGATAATGTGGATGATCTATATCGCGATGGAGGTATACCCGTTCGGAACAAGCTCGGTTCTTGTGCTTGACCTGAACGGACAGTATGTTTACTTCTTCGAGGATCTCCGCAAAAAGGTTCTTGAGGGCGGCAGCTTTCTTTACACATGGACGCGGTCGATGGGCGGAGAATTCATGGGCATTTTTGCTTACTATCTCGCCAGCCCCTTCTCGTTTCTCATAGCCCTCTTTCCCGAAAACCATATAACCGAGGGGCTTCTTCTCATAATCCTCCTCAAGACCGGCTCCATGGGTGCCTCAATGGCATATTACCTGAACGAGTCGCGTCCGACAAAAAAACTGAACATCCTGATATTCTCCACCTGTTATGCCCTTTCGTCATATGCCGTCGTCATGGCAAACAACACGATGTGGATCGATAATCTCATCCTTCTTCCGCTTGTCGCACTTGGAATCGAGAGGCTGATAACAAAAAAACAGTTCAAACTCTTTGTTTTCTCGCTGTCGATGGCGCTTCTCACCAGCTTCTATATCGGATACATGACCTGTATTTTCGTTGCGATATACTTCTTCTACTACTATCTCGCACACGACAATCACAGCGAAAACAACTTCTGGCTTGAAGAGAACCATTTCGCGAAGTCGCTCGTGCGCATTGCGGTTTATTCGGCTATTGCCGTGTCAATCGCCGCAATCATAATCTATCCCGCGTACACCTCCCTCCAGTTCGGAAAAAGCACATTCAGCACCACGCATTACACCTTCACCCAACGGTTCGATTTCCTCGATTTCACGGCAAAGCTCTTCCCCGGCTCCTACGACACCGTCCGCCCGGAGGGTCTGCCGTTTGTATACTGCGGCGTGATAACACTGATACTTCTTCCGATGTATTTCGTGACCTCACGCATAAGATGGCAGGAGAGGATGATGAGCGGAGTCATTCTCGCCGTGTTCCTCATCTGCTTCAATGTGAACGCGATAGACATTGTATGGCACGGCTTTCAGAAGCCGAACTGGCTGAATTACCGCTACAGCTTCATGCTCATATTCCTGATGCTTGTGATGGCTTACAAAGCGTTTTCATATCTTGAATATGCGAATTACAAGAATGTCGTATTCGTCTGCGGCTCGCTTGCGGTGATACTTATGTTCATCCAGAAGCAGGATTACGAGTGGGTCGGTGACTTCAGATGTGTCTGGCTCAGCCTGCTCTGCGTGGCAGTGTTCGGCGTTGCTCTCTGGTTCGTATATTCCGGAAAATTCAAAGGACGGGCAACGGCGATAGTTGCAATCCTTGTCTGCATCGAGCTTTTCACCTCCGGACTTCTCAACACCATCGGACTTGACAAGGACGTTGTCATAAGCTCCAGAAACTCATACAATAACTATATGCAGAAGGTACGCCCGCTTGTCGACTGGGTAAAGAATTACGAGGAAAATCACGACGGCGACAAGTTCTTCCGCATGGAGAAAAACTTCCACAGAAAGACCAACGACCCGATGACGCTCGGCTTCAACGGGATCTCAAACTCCACCTCCACCCTCAACAAATCGGTCATTAAAATGCTCCACCGCTACGGATACGCGTCAAAATCTCATTGGACGAAATACCTCGGCGGAACTCCGGTCGCCGATTCTCTCATCGGCATCAAGTACGTCATTTCAAACGGAAAGACGGAAAATCAGGTCCTTCGCGAGCTGTTCTACGACGCGGAGCATGACTATTATGTATACGAGAACCCGTACGCCCTGTCCCTTGCCTTTGCCGCAAACGCCAAAGCCGCAGAGCTTGAGATAACCGACTACGAATCGCCGCTTGAGCTTATGAACGCGCTTACCGCCGCCATCACCGGAGCGGACGACACAGCGCTCTTCTCGCGCATCGAGCTTATTTCGACCGATTACAAAAACATCGACACCGGCTTCACCTCCAAGCACAGAAAGTATTCGAAGAAGAACGAGGGCTCGCCGGCAACCATTGAATATACCGTCAGCGTTCCCGGCGGAAAGCCGATATACATGAGCATTCCGACCGACTACCCGCGCGAGTGCAATCTCAAGGTTGACGGTGTTTCAAAGGGCACCTGCCTCGGAAACGAAACCGACCGCGTTATATACCTCGGTATTTTCGACGCCGACTGCGAAATAAAGGTCACGCTTGAGCTGAAGGACGATCCGATCTACATCATGACCGGTCAGCACTACTTCTTTTCCTTTGATTCCGACCTGTTCAAGAGCATCTACAACCGTCTTGCAGGCGGAAACATGGATATCACTCATTTTGACGACACACACATCAAGGGCAAGGTTACAGTCCCCGACGGAAACACCCTGCTCTACACCTCAATAGTCTATGACGAGGGGTGGCACGTCACGGTTGACGGCGAGGCCAAGGAGCTTATAAAAACAAACGACAGCCTTCTTGCCGTTGACATAACTCCCGGCGAGCATACCGTCACCTTCACCTATCTGCCGAAGTGCTATACCGTAGGCTCTAAAATCTCGATAGCCGGTCTTGTCGCCTTCGCGGGTGCTGTCGTCATAGACGAAATCAGAAAGCGCCGCGAGCTTAAGCTTTGGGCGGCACAGAACAACATTTTCTGACATGATCTGCCGACCGGCACCGATAACCGTCCCGTGTCGGGAAGCACGGCTCCGGTGCCGGTCTTTGTGAACAACAGGTTGTTTTTATGGCAAAAAAATCATCACGCATATCTTCCGCCGAGAAGAAAAGACTTGCATATGCCCTCATTGCGCTTGTCACGGCGGCAATTCTGCTGATAATTCCCCAGACAAGAAACCGCGTGCTTGAGTACCTTGGGTTCTTTGATACCGACTCACCGCAGGCGGAGATTCCCGACGGAGAGATCGCG
>FR891199.1:29086-33004 GCA_000433515.1 Candidatus Colimorpha enterica
TCCCGACGGAGAGATCGCGGTTCACTTCATCGACGTCGGTCAGGGCGACGCGGAGCTTATAATGACCTCCGACGGCAAAACCGTTCTTATCGACTCAGGAACCCCCGAAAGCCGCACGGTTCTTACCGGATATCTGAAGGAGCAGGGTGTAAAGAAAATCGATTATTTCGTCCTTACCCACCCTCACGCCGATCATATCGGCGGTGCCGCGGCGGTACTTGATGCTTTTGACGTTGTCAATGTCATTATGACAGACGCGCCGACCACGACCTCAACCTATAAAAAGGTACTTCAGAAGATCGATGAAAAGGACTGCGGCGTGATTTTTGCCGAAGCGGGAAAGGAATATTCCCTCGGTGAGGCAAAGATTACGATTCTCGGTCCTGTTTCGGATTACTCCGATGACCTCAACAATACAAGCATCGTTCTCCGCCTGACCTACGGCAGAACCGCCTTCATGTTCACCGGTGACGCCGAGAAAAAAGCCGAACAGGATATGCTGACAAAATTCCCGGCGTCATATTTCAGAGCCGATGTCCTCAAGCTCGGACATCACGGATCGTCAAACTCAACATCAGACGGATGGTTCTTTGCCGTTTCGCCGGAATACGCGGTTATCTCCTGCGGAAGGAACAACGATTACGGTCACCCCCACAGAGAAATTCTGTCGCTCCTCAAAAAGAACGGAACAACATACTTCAGAACCGATACCGACGGGAGCATTGTCATGTCCTCCGACGGCGAGAGCGTGAAGATCATTTCTCCGTCCCGCCGCTGACAAGCAGCTCCGATACCGTGACGAACACATAACCCTGCTTCAGCAGCTCCGGAATGAAGAGCCTCATGGCAGCCGCGGTATTGCTCTTCCCGGATACATAGTCGTGACAGAGTATTATCGAGCCGGGCTTTACGTTATCGGTAACCGTCTTTGCTATTTTTTCCGCCGAAGGATGTTTCCAGTCCGTTGTATCCACGGTCCAGAGTATGGGGATATAGTCAAGCCGCTCAAGTGTCCCTGACACCGTAAGCGAATAGACACCCTCAGGCGGGCGGAACAGCTTCGGACGGTATTCCCCGACCTCAAAAAGAATGTTCTCGGTACAGACTATTTCCCCGAACAGTTTTTCGGCGGTTATATTTGTCAGATGAGGGTGAGAATAAGTGTGATTGCCGATCTCATGCCCGGAATCAAGCTCTCTTCTGACTATTCCGAGGTTTTCCCTGCAGTTTTCTCCAATGACAAAAAACGTTGCCTTTATCCCGTACCCATCAAGCACATCAAGGATCTCCGGAGTATAGCACCTGTGCGGACCGTCGTCAAAGGTCAGTGCTATCTTCATTTCGTTGTTTCCGACGCACCTTACCGGTTTCATGACCTTCTCATCCTCGGCTCCCGACACCCTCATTACAGGCATCAGCGCAAGGAGCGGAACCAGCGCAAGACTAAGAATCTGCCGTAAGCTCATAAAGCGTACCGAACCGATAGCCCTGCTTTTCCCACTCGGTGAGAAGCGGGTCAAGGATCTCCGCGTTTGTTGCCGACGTCGGGTGAAGGAGGATGACCTCTCCGTTGTGGGTGTGTGACAGGACCTTTTTCATGGCCTTTTCCGGGCTCATCTGGTTCCTGTTGTCCCAGTCGGCATAGGCAAAGCTCCAGAACACCGTTTTGAAGCCCATTTCAGAGGCGGTTTTCAGATTTGCTTCACTGAACCTTCCCTCCGGCGGACGGTAGAACGGCGCGACGTCACAGCCGCAGTATTCCTTCATTATCGCCGACAGCGACTCAAGCTCCTCCCGGAATTTTGCGGGATCGGTGACCTTCGTCATATCCCGGTGCTGATTCGTGTGGTTGCAGACGAGATGCCCCTCGTCAAGCATTCTTTTCACAAGCCCGGTATCCCGTTTTATCAGGTTTCCGAGTACAAAAAACGCACCCTTTGCCTGATGCTTTTTCAGAACGTCAAGTATCTTTGCGATGTTTCCGTTCTCATATCCCGCGTCAAAGGTAAGATAGATGACCTTGTCAGTATCCGCTGCCTTCGTATCGAGATAATACCCGCCGTTATCATTTATAAACGAAAACTCCGGCGGAAGGCACGGCGGCTTTCCCTCGTTGTTGTTGCGGCAGTACCAGTTGTAACCGGTCGTCTCTGTATGATTCACGGTGCTTATCGCGCACTCTGCGTGACCGGTCAGAGGAACTGCCGCGGCAAGGCAAAGTGCCGCCGCTGTTAATTTCAGTTTCATGACTAATCCCCTTGAATTTCAGTTGCGGCTTTATTTGCCGCGATGATATTGTATGCGAAAAATCAGGGTCAATCCGCTGTGTTTGATTCCTCTGATGTTATTGCGTGATGTAAAATACATATTCTGTTTTGAAAGGAAATTCCGACAATGAAAAAATTTCTTGCTCTCGCCTGCTGTGTGCTGATGCTTCTTACATCATGCTCAATCAGGATAGACAGGGCTTACGACTCCTCGCGGGAAAGCACCGTAAAACCGGACGGGAGTTCGGCTTCGACTGCGGAATCAGGCACCCCCGGTGTCACGACCGAAAATCCGCCGGAAATCCCTGATACATCCGGGCTTACACAGGTCGGCGAGCGTCTTTGGGAAATCGCTCTTCCCGATTATCTCTCCGATGCCGCACAACCGTACACCTTATATAACTTGTCCGCACGGGGCAACTACCTGCTTGCGACATTTATGGATAATCCAAACACCTCCGAACCGTCAGATCTTGCCGTTTTGCTTCTTTTCGATATAAGGACAGGAAAGCTGACAGCCGAGACACGGCACAGCTCCGGCGCGCGCTTCTCGCTTCTTGATGACGGGTATGTCTCGGTTATCGAAAACTCGACCCTCCGGGCGCAGATACTTGACCCGTCGCTGAAGCCCGCTGCGGAATACCCCGCGGCAGGAAGCGATATAATGACCTCGCTCTCGTTTATTTCCCGCGACAGACGGTATTTTGTCTGGTATTCCGAGGCTTCAAGAGTCATGATCAAGGATCTTGAAACCGGCGCCGTTTCCGATGTCGGTGCAACGGTTTCCGATCCGGCATACTGCTCGGAACACAACGGCACGGCTTATCTTGTTACCTTCGGCGGGGATTCGCAGATAAACTATGCCCTTGATATGCGCGCCGGAACGCTGACTCAGCTTGACGAATACAACGGTTCGTCCCCGGTCGGCAGCGCGAATCCCGCTTTCGTCCACTCCGAGCTTTCCTCGCTCATCATGCTCCCGGAGGAGCCCGGCAGAATGTATATCTTCGAGGATGAGAACCCCAACCTGCTCTATCTTTCCGATTATCTTGACGGGAGATTTGTTTCACAGGCGGTAACCGACGGAAAAGTAATGGCGGTAAGTCTGTATTCAGTCCGCAATTCGCGCAAGGTCACCGTCAGTATCCCTCAGGACAGCGGCGATCAGTCGCTCGGATACATACGGATCGCGGATTACGGCGCGGTATTTTTCGACGTCACGGTCGACTTTACATATCCGAAGCTGTATATGTGGCTTCCGGACGAAACTGTTCAGGGTGAAAACATCAGCGTCACCGTTACCGACGGAGCGGGACTTCTTTCGCGCACCGAAAGCATGAAAAACAGCATTGAAAACGACTACGGGATCAGGGTCTTTTACGGCAGCGACGGCAGCAGCTTCAATGCATTCGACTATACAGCGGAACCTGTGACTGACGGAATCAGGATGTTCAACGGCATGAGGATCCTTCATTCGACGCTTGGCAGATTCCCGAAAGGAATATTCGGAGAAATGCTTGACGGCAGCCTTGTCGGTTTCAATTTCTACCTGTGCGGAAAGCTGACGGGCACTGCCTCCGGCTCGCTCGATTCCGCGCTGGCGATCACCTTTACCGACTATGATTCGATGACAAAGCGGATCGCCTGCGAT
>FR891199.1:33036-41534 GCA_000433515.1 Candidatus Colimorpha enterica
TTATATGCTTGACCAGACGATCGCGCATGAGCTGATGCACGTCATGGACGACGCGCTGCAGAATGCCGAAAACAAGACCGGAGTCCCGTATTTCTCTCTCTGGCCCGGTCTGCTTCCGAAAAATGTCAATTATTATTACTATTATGTTGACCAGAACGGCTTTGAACCGTCCGATACCTCATACACCGTTACGGGAGAAGCCAACGAGGACAATATATACTTCATAGATGCATACTCCAAAACCTTCCCGACCGAGGACAGGGCGCGCATTTTTGAATACCTCTTCAAAACCGAAAACGGCACTCTTTCCCCGTCCATACGCGGCAGCCACCTGATCGAAAAGTGCCGTGCGCTCTGCATTATTCTGAGAAAGGTTTTCCCTTCGGTCGCGGCAGAGGACAGCGTTTTCTGGGAAAGCGGTCTCGGCAGCATTGACGAGGGTGAGCTTGATGTTTTCATCGCCCGCTTCCGCGAATACGAAAAGAACCTTGTCGGGGTGGGCTGAAACAACAGACATTGTCTGTGAGGTATGTTCTGTTAACAAAATGTAAACAATCGTTTTACTGCTTGCAAACCCCGAAAGTATATGGTATAATACTAAAGTTAAAATATATGGGCGGTCCTCTGCTATGCTCTGCACGAACGTCCGATTTCAGGAGGAGCCATCATGGATATTATCAAGGCTTTTACAAGTGAGCAGCTCAAGAAGGACGTTCCCGTTTTCAACATAGGCAACGACGTCAAGGTCTACTGCCGCATCGTCGAGGGCGAGCGTACCCGTACCCAGATCTTCGAGGGAACCGTTATCGCAAAGAACGGCGGCGGAATCTCCGAGACATTCACCGTAAGACGTATTTCCTACGGTGTCGGAGTTGAAAAGACCTTCCCGCTTCATTCTCCGAACGTCGAAAAGGTCGTTGTGACAAGAGTCGGCAAGGTAAGACGCGCCAAGCTGTACTACCTCCGCGACAGAGTAGGAAAGAGCTCCAAGGTCAAGGAGATCGTCTGATTCAGATTCAGAACCGAAAAACCGCTTCCGGATTCATGACGGAAGCGGTTTTTGTTTTCGGTCGGTCAGATTTTCACTGCCTTTCCTGCCCTGTCGGAGATGAAAGCGGCAAGAATACAGGAGACAACGTCACCCGGGAGGGTTATAAGAAAGCACCATTTCATAAGAAATGCGAACGACAGGCTCTTTCCGAGATAAAAATAACTTATAGCCCAGTAATATATCACCCCGATGAAGTAAATTATCGCGATCCCGGCCATCCCGGCGGCAAGACAGCGCAGATAGCTTCTTTTCCCCGAAAAAGCAATATATCCCGTGACAAACGCGGCTATCGCAAAACCGATTATATATCCGAACTTCGGGTTGAGGAAGTACCATATCCCTCCGCCGTCGGTAAAGACCGGTATCCCGACAAGCCCGGCGGCGATATAGACAAGCACGCTTATGCTTCCGAATTTTCGTCCGAGCATCATTCCGGCAAGTATCACGAAGAATACCTGCATGGTGAACGGCACGGCTCCGATATGGAATTTAATATACGCTCCGACGGTTATCAGCGCGGCAAACATCCCGCAAAGGACTGTTCCGAGCGTTTTTTTCTTTATTTCAGTCATTTCAGCTCCCATTGTCAACCTTAATGTTTCTTTCGGTTGACATACATTTTCCGAAAACAGGGCTCACCGTTAAAATGAACCCTGTCCGATTACAGGTTAAATTTACGCCTTTACGGTTCCGTCGGCATTGAATACCGGCAGCTTTTCAAGGTAAACGACGTCAGGGCGGTTCTGTGCATCACCCTCGGCAAGGATGCACATCTTTCCCGCAATGATTCCTCCCGCCTCAAGGACAAGCTTCTCCACCGCCTTTATCGACTCTCCCGTGGATATTACGTCATCAACCAGAAGAATTCTCTTCCCCTTCATTCTCACGGCATCCGCCCCGTCGAGATAGAGATGCTGTTCGGCATCTGTGGTTATAGAGCGGACAGAAACATCGAACACGCTTGTCATATACAGCTTCGGATGCTTTCTTGCGACAAAATAGTAATCGTCACCTCTCTGACGTGCCATTTCGTGGGCAAGCGGTATGCCCTTTGCCTCGGCAGTGATGAGATAATCGTACTCCGGAGCAATCTTAAGAAGCTCTGCGGCGCAGGCAACAGTAAGGGGCGCATCGCCGAAAATAACGAACGCACCGATATAGAGATCGTCGTTCACCCTGCAGATCGGAAGGTGTCTCTCAAGACCCGCAATGGTCATTTTATGTGTAAGCATAACAGTCATTATCCTTTCAGACAGCAAATACATATATAATTATACTCATATTGTTCCGATTGTCAAGCCCGGGCGGGAAAAAGGGGTGTTAAAAGCTCGGAAAGCGTTTATAACACCCCGTATTTCATTATTTGTCAGTGCTGCTTATAAGGCTGTCACTGTTGATTATCGGCAGGACCTTATCACCGCCGACAATCGAGGGGAGCCTGCCGTCCCAGCGCTGGGTGTAATAGTACTCTATGAGTTCCTTAGTCAGTGTTTCACTGAGCTTTTTGTTCATTTCGGCTTCCTTTTCGCCGGCATATTTTGCTGCGTCAGCCTGAATCTTGGCAACGGCAGCGTCGGCATCAGCCTGGATCTGCTGTTTCTTTGCCTGAGCCTCGGCTTCAAGCAGCATCTGAGCCTGCTCTATCTGAGCCTTCAGCTTCATCTGCTCCGCAACCTGCTTTTCCTCGACCGCCTGTGTGAAGGCATCGGAAAAGTCCATATCCTCAATTGCGGTATTGAGGACGATTATGTTGTAGGCACTCATTTCCCGGACGAGCTTTTCGGTTATCTTAGATGACAGCTCCTCACGAGCCGAAACAAGACTCTCGGCGTTATAATCGGCAATGACCGACTTGACGCATTCCATGAGGCGCGGTTCCATGACCGTACCGTAATAGCCCGTGCCGATGGTCTTATAGATCGTCTGGGCATTTGTCTTTTCGATCTGATAGTTGATGGTGTAGATGATCTTTACTTCCTGAATGTCGCTTGTATAGCATACCGTCTCGACGGTTGCTTTCTGGGCGCGGTTATCCATAACAATAACCTTCATGAAGGGGTTCTTGGCATGAAGCCCCGCCTCAAGCGTTCCGTCCTGAACCTCGCCGAAAAGCGTCATGATGCCCGTGTGACCGGTCGGCACGGTTGCAAATACCGACGGGATGACAAGCAGGAGCGCAAAGAAAGCAAGAAGCTGCTTTTTGTTGAATCTCCATGCTCCTTTTTTCTGAAAACCGAGCAGGATGAAGGCAATAAGCCCGACGAAAAGAGAGAGAATGATCCATTCCATTTTTGATATTTCCTTTCAATCCGCAGTTCCGCGGTGTTTATATATATTATATCACATGGTCATGTGATTGTCAATGGGGTTCTTATGATTTTATTGCTTTTACAGCTCCTCCGCACCGTGCATCTTGTACCCTTCTCCGTATATTTCGGAGGCGGAGGAGACGATCATGAACGCTGTCGGGTCTATGCTGTTTACCATATCCTTCACGCGCGGATAGTTGTGCTTTTTCACCGCACAAAGGATAATCTTTTTGTCATGCCCGGTATATCCGCCGTAGCCGTTTGCGTATGTGACGCCGCAGTCTATCTCGCGGAGCAGCCCTTCGGCGATTTTTTCCGGAACTGAGCTGATTATGACAAGAAATTTTGCCTCATCGGTGCCGTACAGAAGCATATCGAGAACTTTTGTTGTCACAAAAAGGGCAACGGCAGCATAAAGCGCGCTGTCGATCTTCCGCGAGAACACCGCAGACGCGGCGATTATCACCGAATCGACCGCAAGAAAGATCTTCCCCGTCGGGACATCGCGCCGCTTTTTTCTTATCAGTCTGGCAACTATGTCGGTACCGCCGGTTGAGCCGCCGTGTCTGAAGACAAAAGCCATTCCGACAGCAGTAAGCACTCCTCCCGCCACGGAACAGAGAAACGGATCGGTCGTCAGCACCGGAATCTTTGAGTAAAGAAAAGAAACAAAATCGGTCATCAGCGACAGAACCACCGTGGCGTATACCGATCTTACGGCAAACTCTCTGCTCACGCCTATCATGCCGAGAATAAGGAGCGGTATATTGATCAGCAATATCGCGGTACCGGTAGGAAATCCCGTCATGACATTGAGAATTATGGCAATTCCGCTTGCACCTCCCGGCGCGATCCCCGAAGGCTCAAGAAAAACGGCGATCGCCACCGAAAATACCGCACATCCGACAGCCATCATAAGCCAGTCGTAAATTATTCCGAAAAATTTCTTCATGAAGCTCCTCCTGAAATTATCTCGGTACTATTATATACCGACAAGCAAAAAAAATCAACAGCCTGTCACCCGGCATAACAGAATATTTTGACGAAAACATTGAAATTACACAATATATTGTGTTTCTATTGACACGCGGCGGATTTTGTAGTACCATATATACGGTCGCCGCAGCTGCGACATTTTTCATGCTTTCGGGAGGTACGGAATGATAATCCACGGTTTTCAGAAGCTCACCCTTCTCGATTTTCCGACAAAAACAGCCTGTACGGTCTTTACCGGAGGCTGTAACCTGCGTTGTCCCTTCTGCCATAACGCGGGACTTGTCCTCTCTCCGGGAAAGTACCCGACGGTGTCGGAGGACGAGGTTTTTGCCCTTCTTGAAAAGCGGAAGAACACTATTGACGGTGTCTGCATCACCGGCGGCGAGCCTATGCTCATGAAGGATCTGCCGGAATTCGCCGCAAAGCTCAAGGAGCGCGGCGTCGCGGTCAAGATCGACACAAACGGCACCTTCCCGCGCGAGCTGAAATACATCGTGAGAAACGGGCTTGCCGATTATATCGCGATGGACATCAAAAACTGCTTTGAGAAGTACCCTGAAACCGTCGGCAGACCGGATTTCGATACCGCGCCCGTCAGGGAAAGCATCGATTTCCTGAAATCCTGCGGCATCGGCCACGAGTTCAGGACTACTGTGTGCCGGAATTTCCACACGGAAGAGGATCTGATAAAGATCGCACACTGTCTCGGCGCCGGCGAGAATTATTTTCTTCAGAATTTCAAGGACTCGGGAGAGCTTATCTCGGGCGGGATCTCCGGCTATACACCCTCTGAGATGGAAGCGCTTGTTTCGGCTGTCAAAAAAATAATCCCCGGTGCTTCTCTGCGCGGAGTGTGACGCTGAGTTCTGCCGATCTGAAGCAAAAAATATCATAATGTTGTGTCCGGCCTATTGACAAACACAATATCTTGTGGTATTATATTAACCGTCACCTGTATATCGGGCAGCATAAGCATTGCAGCAACAATAATTCACTGTTTACATAAAGGAGATAACGGAAGTGTACAACGTAAAGAAACGCAACGGAAAAATCGTAAAGTTCGAACTTGTCAAAATCGCAGAGGCGATAAAGCTCGCCTTTGAAGCTCAGGAAAAGCAGTACAATCAGGACATCATCGACTTTCTTGCCCTCAAGGTCACAGCAGATTTCGAGCCCAAAATAAAAGACGGTCTTATCGCTGTCGAGGACATTCAGGACAGCGTTGAAAACGTGCTCGTCCAGTCCGGATATTCCGACGTCGCCAAGGCGTACATTCTTTACAGACGTCAGCACGAAAAGATCCGCAATATGAAGAACACGATCCTTGACTACAAAGAGATCGTTAACGACTACCTCGGAAACAACGACTGGCGCGTCAAGGAAAACGCAACCGTCACCTACTCCGTCGGCGGACTTATCCTCTCAAACAGCGGCGCGATTACCGCGAATTACTGGCTCTCCGAGGTTTATGACGACGAGATCGCAAACGCTCACAGAAATGCCGACATACACATCCACGACCTTTCCATGCTCACCGGCTACTGCGCCGGATGGTCGCTGAAGCAGCTGATAAAGGAAGGGCTCGGCGGTGTCCCCGGAAAGATCACCTCGGCTCCCGCAAGCCACCTTGCAACCCTCTGCAACCAGATGGTCAACTTCCTCGGCATCATGCAGAACGAGTGGGCGGGCGCACAGGCATTCTCTTCCTTCGACACATACCTTGCCCCGTTCGTGAAGGTCGACAACCTCACGTACGATCAGGTCAAAAAGAGCCTTGAATCCTTTATCTTCGGTGTCAACACCCCGTCGCGCTGGGGCACTCAGGCTCCCTTCTCCAACATTACCCTCGACTGGGTAGTCCCCGCTGACCTTGCGGAGCAGAAAGCCATCGTCGGCGGCAAAGAGCTTGACTTCACGTACAAGGACTGCAAGCGCGAGATGGACATGATCAACAAGGCGTTCATCGAGATAATGATAGAGGGCGACGCAAACGGCAGAGGGTTCCAGTACCCGATCCCCACATATTCGATCACCCGCGATTTCGACTGGTCGGATACCGAGAACAACCGCCTCCTTTTCGAGATGACCTCCAAATACGGCACGCCCTACTTCTCAAACTACGTCAACAGCGACATGGAGCCCTCCGATGTCCGTTCGATGTGCTGCCGTCTGCGCCTTGATCTGCGCGAGCTGAGAAAGAAATCCGGCGGCTTCTTCGGAAGCGGAGAATCAACCGGATCGGTCGGTGTCGTCACCATCAACCTTCCGAGAATCGCGTACCTCTCGGCTGACGAGGGCGAGTTCTTCAACCGCCTGAACCGCATGATGGACATTTCCGCCCGCTCCCTCAAGGTAAAACGCACGGTCATAACAAGACTTCTCAACGAGGGGCTTTACCCTTATACCAGACGCTACCTCGGAACCTTTGCCAACCACTTCTCAACGATCGGTCTTGTCGGAATGAACGAGGTCGGACTCAACGCAAAGTGGCTCGGAAAAGATCTTACGCACAGGGAAACTCAGGAATTCGCCAAAAAGGTTCTCAATCACATGAGAGAGCGCCTCTCCGACTATCAGGAGAAGTACGGCGACCTCTACAATCTTGAAGCTACCCCGGCTGAATCCACCGCCTACCGCCTTGCAAAGCACGACGTAAAGCGTTATCCCGACATAAAGACCGCCGCCGTCAAGGAAGGCGATACCCCCTACTACACAAACAGCTCCCACCTCCCCGTCTGGTACACCGACGACATCTTCTCGGCACTTGACATTCAGGACGAGCTTCAGACGCTTTACACCTCGGGGACCGTGTTCCACGCATTCCTCGGCGAAAAGCTCCCCGACTGGCGTGCAGCCGCATCGATCGTGCGCAAGATCGCAGAGAACTACCGTCTGCCCTATTATACCCTTTCCCCGACATATTCCGTCTGCCGCAGACACGGATACATCTCCGGCGAGCATTTCAACTGCCCGGAATGCGGCGAAACGACCGAGGTGTACAGCCGCATCACCGGCTACTACCGCCCTGTCCAGAACTTCAACGTCGGTAAGGCTCAGGAGTACAGGGACAGAAAGGAATACAACATAGGGACATCTGTTCTTGATCCGGCAAAGCACCCGGCGGCAGGCTGCTGCGGAGAGACTATGGAGCAGGCTTCTCTCGGCGACGCTCCCGACTATGACGACAAATACTATCTTTTCGCAACGAAAACCTGCCCGAACTGCAAGGTGGCGGCAGCAATGCTTGAAAAAGCAGGCATTCCCTATGAGAAGCTCTATGTCGACGAAAATGAAGCGAGAGCAAAGGAGCTCGGTCTTAAGCAGGCTCCCACGCTTGTCATCGTAAACGGAGACACAAACATAAAGTTTGCCGGTGTTCCTGCGATAAGAAAGTACCTTGACTCGACAGCAAAGTAATTTGTAATTCAAATAAAGATCTGCCGGAATGTTTCAGCGTTCCGGCAGATTTGTGAAAAAAAGAAGGTCACATTATGTTTGATATAATAATCATCGGCGGAGGCCCTGCGGGGCTGACCGCGGCGCTTTACGGCAGGCGGCAGAACAAATCGGTGCTTGTGCTTGAAAAGAATTCCTTCGGCGGACAGACCGTCTTTTCGCCTAAGATAGAAAACTATCCCGGTTTTGTCGAGATGAGCGGGATGGAATTTTCCGATAAGCTCGTCGATCAGGTTCTGAAGCAGGGCGCAGATCTGAGAATGGAGACCGCGGTCGAAATCACCGACCTCGGAAAAACAAAAAAAGTCACCACCGACTGCGGCGAATACGAATCGCGCACCGTCATAATCGCGACCGGCGCCAAGCACAGGCTTCTCGGGCTTGAGGGCGAGGAGGAGCTTATCGGAAACGGGATATCCTTCTGTGCCGTATGCGACGGAGCTTTTTACGCAGGCAAGGACGTTGCGGTCATCGGCGGCGGAAACAGTGCGCTTCAGGAAGCGATACTGCTCTCGGAAAGCTGCCATGCCGTCCACATCATTCAGAATCTCCCCACACTGACGGGAGAGGACAAGCTGGTAAAGATACTGGAGAGCAAGGAAAACGTTGATTTCACCTACAATACGGTGGTCACAAAGCTGCTCGGCGACGGCGAGCTTAACGGCATCATAATAACGAATACCGAA
>FR891199.1:41552-49839 GCA_000433515.1 Candidatus Colimorpha enterica
AATAACGAATACCGAAACCGGCGAGGAGGACCGCGTTCTTCTTGACGGAATGTTCGTCGCCATCGGTCTTGTGCCGGACAACGATGTTGCAAACGGCGTTGTGGGACTTGACAAACGCGGATATATCGAAGCCGACGAAAGCACCGAGGCAAGCATCCCCGGAATCTTTGCCGCCGGTGACTGCCGCACAAAGAAGGTAAGGCAGATAGCCACCGCCATCTCCGACGGAGCATCCGCGGCACTTGCGGCGTGCAGTTATATCGAGAACAACTGAAAAAAACGAAAAATGCCCTTTGCATCTTCTGCGAAGGGCATTTTTGTATCTGTCAGCCGATTATTATAAGCGAAAATTCCCCGTCAGGGTACATATCGGTCATCCCGGAGGGAAGCGTGCTGTCGCCGGCTTCATAAATGTACACCGAATATCCGCGGTAACCGTAGATAAGAACCGGCTCTCCGACCCCATCCGGAAGCGATTTCAGCATGATATACGACCTGACAAGCTTTATCTGCATTCTGAACTCATCTACGATATTGCTGTTGATTCCGTCCGGGAGGGTGATACCCGAAATTACGTCATCCGAATCCGGTTCGAGCGGACTGCTGTCGGGAAGAAGCCCGCTGTCGTCCTTTGTGTCGGGACCGGACGTACCGATTGATTCTTCACTGCCCTGAAGATACCCTTCGGATGAAAAGAAGAAGAAAATATCGGGATATGTCTCTGACGGGCGCGGGGCCTCATATGCCGGATCAAAGGCATCGCAAGGCAACGTTTCGAATTTATTGTCGGTGTCGAAAAACGTGCCGTTTCCCCCTTCGCCGTCGGTTTTGTTCAGTGAATTGAGAAGCGGGAATGTGACAGCTGCGGCTATTATAACAGTGATCATTGCGGCAGGAAGCGCAATGCGTGTGATCCGCACAAGCCGTTTCCTGCGATTATCAGCCTTTATCCGCGCCATAACGGAAGCCGCAAGCTCCGCAGGAGGCTCCTCTGACATTGAGTCAAGCATACGGTTCATCTCCCGCGCTTCCTCAAGCTCCCTTGCGCAATCCGGACAGGACGGGATGTGGCGCTCAAACGCTTCCCTCTCCCCTTCGTCAAGAGAGTCCGAGAGATACCGGAATATCATGTTTTTAAAATCTCTGTGTTCGTATTCCATAATCAATAACCAAAATGCGCCCGATAATTCTTACTGTCATTTTAGACGGCGGTCAGGCAAAAAAGTTCCGCTCTGTGAGAATTTTTTTCAGCTCGGCTTTTGCACGGTTCAGCCGGCTTTTCACAGTTCCGATGCCGATGCCGAGTATCGCGGCAATGTCCTCGTATGACCTGCCGCAGAAATGATACAGAACGATTACGTTTCTGTGATTCTCGCTGAGGCTGTCTATCGCCCGGTAGAGCATACGTTTTCTCTCGTCCGCCTCGGCGATCTCGTCAACCGCCATTGACGGGTCGGGGATCCTGCACTCCCCGTCGTCGGTCATGGTGTCCTCGAGCGGAGTCTCGGTGCGCCTTGTTTTCTGACGGCAGATGTCGGTGACGGTGTTCCTTGTGATACGGTAGACCCATGTCGAAAAGCTGCTGTCGAACCGGAATTCCCCGATATGGCGGTATATCTTTATAAACACCTCCTGTGAGGCATCAAGCGCGTCATTACCGTCGCGGAGCATCGAACAGGCGATGTTGTACACCAGCTTCTGATAGAACGTGATTATTTCGTTCATCGCCCCGGAATCGCCCGAGGCGGCGCGTTTTATCACCGAATCCGGGATATTATCGCACATCCGATCACTCCTTTCGTCATAATTCCGTCAGTCGACGCTCTCCCCGCATTTTTCAAGAAAACCGTCGGTTATCTTTACAAGCTCGTCAAATCCGACGGCGGTGTTGAGCCTTGCCCTTGTCTCCGCCGCTCCCGGCTGACCCTTTATGTAATACGAAAGCTGCCGCCGGGCTTCAAGGAGCGCGATATGCTCTCCCTTATCCTCAACCATCAGCCTTATCTGCCGCATGGCAACGGCAATTCTTTCGCGAATCGGCGGGAGAACATATTCCAGTCCGTCAACCGCCGCCTTTATCTCCTCAAAAAGCCACGGGTTTCCCATCGCTCCGCGAGCGATCATCAGCCCGTCACAGCCTGTCCTGTCAAGCATGAAAAGCGCGTCGTCCGCCGTGAATATACCGCCGTTTGCGATGACAGGGAGCGACACGGCGCGCTTCACTGCCGCGATAGCTTCCCTGTCGACCGGCGGGGCATACATTTCCTCTCTCGTCCTGCCGTGCACGCAGACAAGCGCGGCGCCGTTCTTTTCGGCAGCCTCCGCCATTCTGACCGCGTTTTTCGTTTCCGCGTTCCATCCGGTTCTGAATTTGACCGTGACGGGAACAGACGAGGCCGAAACCGCGGCTTTTATTATCTCTCCGGCAAGCTCCGGCGACTTCATGAGAGCCGAACCGTCGCCGTTCGACACGATTTTTTTCATGGGACAGCCCATGTTTATATCTATCGCCGTCGGAACGGTGCCGGAAGCGCATATCTTCTCCACAGCCTCGGCGATAATGTCCGGCTCGTGACCGAATATCTGCACCGCGCACGGAAGCTCATCCGGATAAACCGCCGCCAGCTTAAGCGACTCGGCGTCGTTATAGTGTATTGCCTTTGCGGACACCATTTCGGTAACGGTGTACTCCGCTCCGCACTCCCGGCATATCTTTCTCGATGCCCTGTCGGTAACCCCCGCCATCGGCGCGAGCATCAGCCCGTATTCAAGCACCGCATTCCCGATTTTTATCGACAAAATGTTTCTCCGTTTCAGAAATTATATCATCTTTTTGCCCGTATGTCAAGAAAATGCCACGTCACACACTTCACGAAAAGTCAAACACAGCCCTTTCGCCCTCAAGCTTAAGAGCGCCGTCGAAATTCTTCCCGTTCTTTGATATGAATCCTGTCAGTTTTCCCGTCGTCCCCGTCTCAAGCAGCCTTTTTGCCGCCGAGACAGGAATCGTTCTGCCGCATATACGCAGGTTAAGCCGGAATTTGCAGCCCTTTTCTTTATAGCCGAGACATCCGTAAGAATACTTTCCCCGTATGACCGTGCTTCCGCAGAGGGGACATATTCCGATTTTGTCCATGTAAAGCCCGATATCGGTGTCGGCTGCCGGATCGCCGCTTTTTGCCTGCTCAAAAACCTGTGATATTTCTTCCTTTGCCAGCGCAACGCTTCCGTCAACCGTCATTTCGCCGTGAAAGACCTTTTTCAGCGCCTTGCCGAGCTCAGAGGTCTTGTACTTATCCATGCTGATATTCAGCATGACAAGCGATTCTATAAGATACTCCCCGCCGGGCAGAATGGTGTAAACGTCCTTGTTCAGCTTTATGTACTCCGATTTCCGTGCGTTGTCGATGATGCCTGTCCTTGTCGCCTCGGTTCCGAGCTCAAGTCCCTCAAAGATCGCGCGGTAATCCTCCTCGTCGCTTCCCTCCTCGCTCTGATTTTCGGCGGCAGAGGCTTTTTCGGCTTTGAAGGGATTCTTCAGATAATTGTTCAGCGTCTCGATGGTGTAATGCTTCGGCGGCGACGTTTCCTTTTCGACCGGCTTGAAGCAGATATTGACGGCATCGCCCTTTTTCAGCTCCGGAAGGATCTTGTCCTTCTGGCTGTAATCGTCAAACTTCGTCCAGCCCTTCTCGACAATGACCGTCCCCTTCAGGGTGAATTCCTCGTAATCGCCGACCTTTATCTTTATCTCCGTCCTGTTGACAACGCAGTCCTCCGCACAGAAAACCGCGGCAAAACGGTGGAAAACCGTTGAATAGACCTGCATCTCCCGCTCGGTCAGACGGTTCTTTTCGGGGATCTTGTATGTCGGGGTCAATGCCGAGTGCGACTCTATCTTGCTGTCGTCGAATATCGTTTTTGAATCCTTGAATTCCAGCGGATATCCGATTTTCCTGCAGTTATCGATGATCTTCTTTATCTTGTCCTTTTCGGCGGTGGCAAGATATTCGGAATTGGTTCTCGGATAGGTGAGGAATCCTTCCTCGTACAGCTTCTGAACTATCTCAAGGCTTTCCGCCATCGACATCTTGTATTTCTTGCCGAGGACGTTCTGGAGCTTTGATAAAGAGTACAGCTTTCCCGGCGAAAGGCGGTCCTTTTTCTTTTTTACCGACGTAACGACCGCTCCCGCTGAATTGTAGGCATCGGCAAGAGACTTTGCTTTCAGAAAGTCGGTTTTGTCAAACTTCTGTTTGCTCTGAAGCTCTATTACCTCACCTTCAGTCGCTTCCTTGCTGACAAGCGCGTAGTAGATATCCGGCTTAAAATTGCGTATCGCCATGTCGCGGTCGTATATCGCCTTGACGATCGGCACGATGACCCGCCCGACGCGCAGAAGCGTCCCGGTCTTAAGGGTCGCGTACCGCGTCAGATTCACTCCGTAAAGCCAGTCGATATAGGTTCTGGCGAATCCCTCGTCGGCAAGCCGGTCGTACTCCGTCTCCGGCTTCATCTCGGTTAGTGCCGCGGCAACAGTTTCCGGCGTCTGGTCGGGGAGCCACAGGCGCATGAGCTTTTTCTCCGATTTAAGCGCCTTTTCAATGCAGAGGCGGACGATTATCTCCCCCTCCCTGTCGGCGTCGCCCGCGTTCACTATCGTATCGACGTCAGGGCGGTTGCAAAGGCTCTCGATGACCCGGAACTGCCGCAGAACTCCGTCGTCTCCGCGCCCGGTGGTGTCCTTGCGAAGCTCAAATCTGAATTTTTCCGGAAAGCACGGGATATTGTCCATGCTCCAGTGCTTCTGCCCCTCGGGGAGTGGATTGTATGCTTCTATATCCGCAAGAGAAAACAGGTGTCCGAAAGCCCAGCTTATGATATATCCCTGACCCTCGAAATACCCGTTTTTCTTCTGTAAATTTCCGATCCCGGCGGTTATGTTCCGCGCAAGGCTCGGCTTTTCGGCAATAATTAATATCATCACGCGTTTTCCCTGTTTTCTGATAACAACTATTATATCACGTCATGCGGAAAAAATCAATCATGCAGAAGCAATTCGCCGCACCGCCGCCGAAAAAGCCGGAAATATTGACTTTTTGATACCGGTATGATATACTTGAACCGCGAAAACTCACTCAAGTGCGGCTTGAATCGCAAAAAACGACCTTTTCAAGCACCGCTTGCTGTATTTTTTCCCTCCGACGCAGTACAATTAACACAGCCGCCGGGAAAACGGCGGAAAATCAGAACGTCAGGAGGAAAACAGAAATGTTGTTTTCAAAATCAAAAAACGAAAGTGATCCGGAGGACAGAACATTGTTCGACATGAGAAGGATCGGAAAGCGTATATCGGAGCTGCGCAGATCGAAGGACATAACTCAGACCGCTCTTGCCGATATGATGGGTATCAGTTTTCAGGCAGTCTCCAACTGGGAGCGCGGAGAGAGTATGCCGGACATATCAAAGCTCGGCGACCTCTCACGGATATTCGGGGTGTCGATAGACGAGATACTCTGCAATCCCCGCGCGGCAAAGATAGTCGAGGAGATATCTGCGGGCGAAAAGCCGGACGACATGACGGCAGAAGAGCTTGCCGAGACTGCACCGATAATGACTCCCACGCAGGCACAGGAGAATGTCGAAGGAAATCTTGACAAGATCACCCTCGCCCAGCTTGCCGAACTCGCTCCGTTCGTGAGCTCCGAATCTCTTGCAGTAATCGCGCACAAGTGCGTAGACAACGGCTGCTCCGCAAAGGAACTCGTTGCTATCGCGCCGTTTATGGACGAGGATGACCTCGGTAAGATTGTTTTTGAAATGTCTGACAGTAAATGGACAGTTGCTGATTTTGCGTTGCTTTATCCGTTTATTGATGAGGACACCACCGGAAAGATACTTTCTGAAAAGCTTGGCAAAAAATACTCCCTAATTGACTTTGCAGAGTCGTTTGACGGGGATGAAGTCCACAGGATAATTAATAACGTTAAAAACAGCATGAAATAAGAGGAGAAGCTAAACATGATACACCTCACCGCCGCTGACCTGCATTTTCTCGGCGACAACGAAAAAGAACGATGTCGGGATCTCTGCCTGCACGGGAGCGTTTTTCTCAGCATCGACGGCACGGTTTTATGCGATGGCGGCGAATGGTGCGTTTCAGCCTCGGCACTGAGATTCATGCGCTCTGTCTTTGTTGACCATATCTCAGCAAGCGGAGAGCAGATGATCCCCTGCTGCGGTCATTTCATGATCCCGTCCGGGGACGGAAAAACAGTTGATATTGTCGGCTGTTCAAACGGCATTGATTTTGACGTGATCCACGAAAGCGGCGGGATAACGCTAAAAACAGCAGACGGCATGATATTCTTGACTGACCCCGGCGAATACCGACGCGCCGTGACCGGATATTCAAAAGAAATAGGTAGGTTTATGCAAAACCAGCCTGCAAGAGTCATTGACGACCGCTGGGAAAGATCGGCTTTTGCCGCTTTCTGCAAGGAGTGGAACACGCTTTCAAAGCGGCTCACTGATACCGTTGCGCCCGTTAATTCCGCGTTCCGGTAAAGACGCGGCATAAAGCAAAAAACGCCCATTTATTCAGGCGTTTTTTGCTTTATGCCGGCACGGAAGCCGTCTTTTCTTGATTAAAGTCCTCTCTGAAGTAAGCCGCAGTCACGAAAAAAGCACTCATTCCCACGTAAGACCGATGTCTGAAAGAAAATTACAGGCTGTAATTTATTTTACGCCGCCGTCCGGATCGCTTGCCATATGCGACGGATCAAGCAGCGGCAGGATCATCGCTCCGAGAGAATTTCCGGCAACAGCGGTGGCAGTGAACAATAAAAACCGCCATCCGAAAACTCCCGCCGCGCCGAAATAGAACGTATCGGCAATCGAATGCTCAAAACCGGACAGAATAAACACCGGCACACAGAAAATTATTCCGAGAACCGATTTTTTCTCGCGGAAAATGCTGACAGCAAGGTACATAAGCACGCCGCAGAACAGTGCGCGGACAAACACCGACGGAATTGTCAGCGCAAGCTTTGCCGCGCAAAGACTCACTGCCGCGGTTTTCAGAGCCGGGATCATGAACGACAGCATAAGTCCGAGAAAATATGCTGTGAAAAGATTCCCGACAAGCCCGACCGCAAGACTGACAATGTCGCTCTTTTTATGCTCGGTGACGGCATAACCGATTTTCCCGGTATACAGATAATATCCCCGGTAACAGATGCACAGGAGCGCCACCGAAAAGAGCATTGCCCCGATATAACGGTTTTCGCACGACAGAAAGACGCTGCCGCCTATCGCGATAAGAAGCCCGGCGCAGACGCTGAGCCGGAGCGTTGAGACCACGTTTTTCATAATACCCTCCAAAAAAACAAGGACCCGCAAGATAATCTCACGAGCCCAGACGGTCGGCAAAGTCTTATTCCCCGTTCCCATGCAGTTATCTGCTTCCGTCAGTTACGGGAGACCTGTATGTCTGTATTATAACACAAGCCGGAACACCCTGTCAACCCCCAAATAAGCCGACAGGGTGGTTTTATATCATGTTCCGTGCGAAATCTGCTCCGCGACAACCGAAATCGCCGCTATAAGCCCTTTTACAATATCGCACATTTCCATTCCCGGAGTTCCGGGCTGCTTTCCGACGGTCTGTCCGGTAAGATACGGGACATGGATAAAACCGCCGCGCATTCCCGGATATCTTGTGGCGGAAAGGTACAAAAGCCGGTACATAAGGCTGTTGCATACAAATGTTCCCGCCGAGAGCGACAGTGCGGCATTCACGCCGGCTTCCTTTATCGCGGCTGCCATTTCCTTCACCGGCAGGGAGGAAAAATACGCATTCTCCCCGTCGGCGCAGACCGGAATGTCGGTCGGAATGAATCCGTCGTTGTCGGGAGAGGTGCTGTCCATCAGATTTACGGCAATCCTCTCCGGTGTGATCGCGGCACGTCCTCCCGCCTGACCGATACAGACAACGGCTTCTGGACGGACACGCTCAATTGCTTCCTCAAGCACTCTTCCGCTGCGCAGGAACGATGTCGGGATCAGCCGTTTCACAATCGCGGCACCGCCGATACAGTCGGGAAGCAGCTTCACCGCCTCATACGCAGGATTGATGCTTTCCCCTCCGAACGGGTCAAAACCGGTAACAAGTATTTTCATTTCAAACCTCCGCAGGACGTCACAGAGACGCGAAAATGCGCGTTCCGCTGTTTCTGATCCACAGATACATTACAAGCGACAGTACGGCAGTAACAGCCGCAGAAGC
>FR891199.1:49852-50492 GCA_000433515.1 Candidatus Colimorpha enterica
CCGCAGAAGCCGCAAGGTAAGCCGCGCCGCTCATGAAGCCCTTTACCGCAAAATACACCCCGGCAAAAGCCACCGCATAGATAAAGACTCCGAACAGCGTGAGAAACACCGGGCCGCTCTGCTTTATGGGGACGGTCTCGTTTGTCCAGTGAACGTTCGGCATTTTCAGCCCGGCGGTCATCCCGGCAAGCGCGGAGAAAACCGTGAAAAGAAGCACAAACACGAAGGAAATCACCGCCTCCGGCGCGCTGAATCCGCCGACGATAAGCGCACAGACCATACAGAACACCGCCGGAATCCCGGTCACAAGCAGGTGCACGCCGAGCTTGGCGCGGATGATCTGCCACGGAGTTACCGGAAGCGACTGAGCGATCCATATGTTTTTGCCCTCAAGAGACACCGACGGAGCCGATATGTCGTTCATGGACGCAACGGCACAAACGGCAGATGTCAGGATCACCGGAACAAAGCCGGAATGACCTGCAAACACCTGTCTGAACAGCGCGGCATATTCCCCGCCCCTGATGAGCAGGAAAATTCCGAATGCCGGAAGCAGAACCGTGCCGAGACCGCAGTTCAGCATATAATTCGGACTTGAGGTGAAGCGCGCGAATTCCTTTAAAAGAAGCGCGGAATCAAC
>FR891199.1:50547-53943 GCA_000433515.1 Candidatus Colimorpha enterica
ACCTTCTTTCCGGTACTCCCGGTCGCCGTTGCGATTTTTATAAAACTGCGCGAGATAAGCATCCACATAAGTGCGAACAGGACTGCGACAACGGCAGTCAGTATCAGCATCGAAACCGGATCTCCGGCTCCCGCATTTCCGAAAAGATAAACCGGGTATGCCGCGCCCCTGATCTTATCTCCGTATTCGGCGGCGTTGGCGATTATATCGGTTATCACCGACTGTGCGCGGAAGTAGATGAAGTAATATGCACCGAGAAACAGGAGCGAGATTATTACCGTTATGAAGCTCCGGTTCTTCAGCTTTTTGCTGATCTGCGCAACGACCCAGCCGAGAGCACAGGAAAGCGTCAGCACCAGTACCGATATCAGGACGGCAAGCAGTACCGGACCTATAAATTCCGCCGCCGCAGATGCCGCCTGTATCATATAGACAACCGCAGCAGGGATAATTACTATCCCGGAATACATAAGTCCCAT
This sequence comes from Candidatus Colimorpha enterica, assembly GCA_000433515.1. Taxonomy (GTDB): domain Bacteria; phylum Bacillota; class Clostridia; order Oscillospirales; family CAG-272; genus Colimorpha_A. The sequence continues at coordinate 51,027 of FR891199.1, forward strand.
TATGTAGACGCCGAGAATACGCGAGGCCATTATAGCCCCGACCGGTATCGGCATAGAGAGAAGCAGGTCGTTGTCCTTTGCAAGATAAAGCCCGGCATATGTGTTGAACACGCTTCCGAACACTCCGAGAACAACGGCAATAAGCCCCATGATTGCAAAATACAGCCACCCCATGCCGGCAGAGACAAGAGGAGTGCAGAGCGAAACAGACAGCGCCGTGAACATTCCGCCGAGAAGACCGGCCATAAGAACGACAAAGCTCACCATATAAGCGATAACCGCGCCCTTTGAGCGTGCCTTGTTCTTTTTGGCGTCGTAAAAATAGCTTCTGAATATCTCGGCAAGCTGTTTTTTCAGAAGGATTTTCAGCATTTCTCTTCCTCCAGTTCAAGGAACACCGTCTCAAGCGATTCGTCGCCCCTGACCTCCTCCATAGTACCCGAACGGATGAGCTTACCGCCCTTTATGATTGCAACCTTGTCGCAGAGCTTTTCGGCGACCTCAAGCACATGGGTCGAGAAGAAAATCGCCCCTCCGCCGGTGCAAAGCTCCCGCATCATGCCCTTCAGGATATGCGCCGCCTTCGGGTCAAGCCCGACAAAGGGTTCGTCCATGATGATCAGCTTCGGCTCATGTATCCACGCCGATATGACCGCCAGCTTCTGCTTCATTCCGTGGGAATATGCGGCTATCGGCTGTGCAAGGTCGTCTGTCAGCCCGAACAGAGCGGCATATTTATCGATCCGTTCCGTCCTTTCCGCGGCGCCGATCCCGAAGATATCGGCTATGAAATTCAGGTATTTTATCCCTGACATGAATTCGTAAAGATCGGGGTTATCGGGTATATATGCCGTGACTCTCTTGCATTCAATCGGCTGTTCCCTCACGTTTTTTCCGTCGATGAATATCTCTCCGGAGTCGTAATCGAGAATTCCGGCAGCAGCCTTCAGCGTTGTCGTCTTTCCCGCACCGTTGTGACCGATGAAACCGTAAATCTCCCCGGGCTGTATGTGCAGGGTCAGATCGTCAACCGCTTTCTTTGTTCCGTATATCTTGGTCAGATTATTGATTCGAAGCATAAATTCCTCCCGCTTCAGTCGTCGGCACAAACGCGCCTGCAATTCCGGACGCCGTATAATACGGCTTCACTGAAATATACACCGTGATGTATATCTTAAGATATTATACACTGTTTCCTTTGTTTTGTCAACAGTTTTAATTATATCTCCGTCGGCATGGCGCGTCAACCGCAAAATGAAAAACCTGACCTGTTTTTGTGCAAGCGATTTGTAAAACAAATGTAAAAAGTGCGTTCATTCAGTTGTGGTAAAAATAGTTTTATGATATAATTATTGCATTGATAGGGCGCGCCGCGGCCTGAACACGTATAAAGGTGAAACCGGATGAAGTTTTTTTCAAAAGCCAGAAGTGTCACACTCGACAAAACCAAAACAGCGCTTGCCGAGAAGCTCAGAGAGTCTGCCGTCTCGGTTATTCCGATAATCGTCATCGTTGCGCTCCTCTGCCTCTGTGTTCTTCCGATGAGTACCGACCTGCTTCTCGCGTTTCTTGTCGGCGCGACAATGATAGTTGCCGGAATGGGACTTTTCTCACTCGGCGCCGAGCAGTCGATGACCCCGATCGGAAACAAGATCGGTACGGCACTTACAAAAACCAAGAATCTGCCCCTGATAATCGGCGTTTCCTTCCTGCTCGGCTTTGCCGTCACGGTTGCGGAGCCTGACCTTCAGGTTCTTGCCGAAACCGTGCCGAACATCAACAAAACCGTGCTTCTTGTCACGGTCGGCGTCGGCGTCGGACTTTTCATGTCGTTCTGCATGGTAAGAATCCTGTACGGTTTAAGCCTGAGATGGGTGCTTATCGTCTGCTATGCTGTCATATTCATACTTGCGGCTTTTTCCGATAAGAATTATCTGTGCATAGCCTTCGACTCAGGCGGGGTAACGACAGGACCCATGACGGTTCCCTTCATCCTCGCGCTCGGCGTCGGTGTTTCGAATGTACGAAGCGACAAACGCGCGGAGGCGGACAGCTTCGGCCTTGTCGCCCTCTGCTCGATTGGTCCGATCCTTTCGGTTCTGATACTCGGTTTTCTCGGAAGCAGCGCAGGCTCGACGGGCGAGATAGGAAGCGCGGCTTTCGGCAGCACAAAGGAAATCGGCACGGCGTTTCTCCGTTCCCTCCCTGCAAATCTGAAGGAAATGGCGGTTGCAATGCTTCCGATCGTCGTCATTTTTCTTGTGTTCCAGTTTGTCAGCTTCAGAATGTCGCTACGCAGCTTCGCAAAGATATCGGTCGGTATCGTTTATACATATATCGGACTTGTCCTGTTCCTTACCGGAGTAAGTGTCGGATTCTCTTCCCTCAGCGCACAGATAGGTCAGGCTATCGTCAGGTCGGGAATGGAATTTCTGCTGATCCCGCTTGCCGCCCTGCTCGGCTGGTTCATAATCTCGGCAGAGCCTGCGGTCGGAGTGCTTGAGGCGCAGATCGAATCGGTCAGTGCCGGACGCATTCCCGGAAAAGCGATTAAACGCAGTCTTTCCGTCGCGATAGCGCTTGCAATGGCAATTGCAATGACCCGTGCCGTTACCGGGATATCCGTCATGTGGTTCCTCATACCCGGATATGCGCTCTCGCTTCTGCTCTCGTTCTTTGTTCCGGATATCTACACGGCAATCGCGTTCGACTCGGGAGGGGTCGCGTCAGGTCCCATGACGGCGACATTCATGCTCCAGTTCATGATGGGCACCTGCTCGGCTCTCGGCGGAAATATCCTGACCGATGCCTTCGGTGTCGTCGCACTGGTCGCAATGATGCCGCTTCTCTCGATACAGATGGTGGGCTTCATCTACGAAAGAAAGAAACTGCCGGCAAGGGCTCCCACCGAGATATA
>FR891199.1:53984-54543 GCA_000433515.1 Candidatus Colimorpha enterica
TTGTTGAACTCTGGGAGGAAAATGCCGCATGAACTTCATAATCTCAATAACGTCTCCCGAAGCGCTCCCGGTTCTTACGGGAGTATGCGAGGATATGGCTCTGCCGCTGAACGTAACTCTCTCAGGCAGGGGCACGGCTGTCAAGAGTATGCTTGACGTGCTCGGCATCGAATCCAACCTGAAGCGCATAATGTTCTCGGTCGCAAACGAGGAAAAAACCCGCGAATTCATCACACGTCAGAAAAGACAGCTCCATATCGGAGTCCCCGGACACGGCATCGTCATCGCCGTGCCGGTCAAAAGCATCGGAGGAGGAAAAACAGTGGCATATTTAAGAGGTGAGGACGGAACCGCAAAATACACCCCGTCCCTGAATTACGCATATGAACTGATCGTCGTAATAGCAAACGAGGGACGCACCGATACGGTAATGAATGCCGCGCGCGCCGCCGGCGCAAGAGGCGGAACGGTGCTTCACGGAAAAGGCACCGGCTCCGAGGCGGCAATGAAGTTTCTCAATATCTCCATTGCCGACGAAAAGGAGGTCATCCTCATTGTC
>FR891199.1:54585-64707 GCA_000433515.1 Candidatus Colimorpha enterica
AAAAGACCGCTATCATGTCTGAAATACTGAAAAAAGCCGGTCCCGACACCGACGCAAAGGCGATCGCCTTCTCCCTTCCCACCTCGGCAGTCGCCGGATTCGGTTTTTCCGGGGACGCGGAATGATCAACAGCTGATATAAATACGCACCTCCCGTGAATCAGAAACGGTTCACGGGAGGTGTTATTTCATCCTGAATCGGTCGATGCCGGTTTCTCAGAACATTTCGATATACTGCTCGCGCTCTGCTCCGACCGAGACATACTTCACCGGACAGCCGACGCTTTCCTCAAGGAATTTAACGTATTTCTGCGCATTGACGGGAAGCTCCTCAAACCTACGGCAGCCGGAAACATCGGTTTTCCAGCCGTCCATGTATTCATAGACCGGCTTTGCCTCGACAAGCTCCTCGCCCATCGGGAAATCGGTGGTTCTCTCGCCGTTCACTTCGTAAGCGACGCAGACAGGAATCCTGTCAAGGTAGGAGAGAACATCCAGCTTCGTCACCGCGATGCAGGTCGCGCCCTGAACGAGCGTGCCGTACTTTGACGCAGTAACGTCAAATCCGCCGACTCTTCTCGGACGTCCGGTAGCCGCGCCGTATTCGCCGCCGGCTTCACGGAGAGCGTTTCCTTCGTCGCCGAAAAGCTCGCAGGTGAACGGTCCTTCGCCGACGCAGGTGGAATATGCCTTCATGATCCCGATGACCTCGTCAAGACGGCACTGCGGAATGCCTGCGCCGATGGGGGCATATGCGGAGATGGTAGAGGACGACGAGGTGTAGGGATAGATACCGAAATCGATATCGCGGAGCGCTCCGAGCTGAGCCTCGAACATGATGTTCTTCCCTGCCTTTGCTGCATCTCCGAGGTATTTTGTGGTGTTTGTGATATACGGCACGAACGGCATTGCATAGGTGTTCAGCCACTCAAGCATTGCCTCCGGAGTAATGGCCTCATGACCGTAACCCTTATTGACGGTGAGATTCTTCCACTCCATAAGGTCGGCAAGCTTTTCCGGAAGCAGCTCCGGATGAAGAAGGTCGCCCATTCTGACAGTCTTTTTCATGTACTTATCGGCATAGACGGGGGCGATGCCGCGTCTTGTCGAACCGAACTTCTTGTCGGCAAGTCTCTCTTCCTCAAGGCAGTCGAGGAGCTTGTGATAAGGCATGCAGATGGTGGCGCGGTCGCTGATCTTCAGGTGATCGGGTGTGATCGCGATACCGGCGTCACAGAGCTTTTTTACCTCGTTGAAAAGATGCTCGACATCAATGACCATGCCGGGGCCCATCACGTTCACCGTGCTGTCGCGGAGGATTCCGGAGGGCAGCAGGTTAAGGATGAACTTTCCCTTCTCGTTCACAACGGTGTGACCCGCGTTGTTTCCGCCCTGATAGCGGGAAACTATGTCGTACTTCTGAGAAAGCAGGTCGACCATGCGTCCCTTGCCCTCGTCACCCCAGTTGATTCCGACGATTGCAGTTAACATTATATATATCCTTCTTTCAAATTATTATCAAACGGTAATTTAACGGGCATCGTGGCTCAGACCCTGATGTTCACATCAACACCGATCAGTCCGCGGTTCTTCTCAAGCACCGGCGCGATCACGGATTTAACAAACTCATCGGTCTGCTGAGGCGCCATGCCTATGAAATTTCTCACATGAAGAATGTCATCAAGCTCTTCCTTCGTTATTCCGAAGCGGCTGTCGGCAAGGATGAGGTCAAGCAGATTGTTTTCCGCGCCGTTCAGCTTTATCTGCTTTGTAACGGCAACCGAAAGCTCGCGGATAGCCTCGTGAAGCTCCTGTCTGTCCCCGCCCTTCTTGACGCAGTACATCATGATATTTTCGGTAGCCATAAACGGAAGCTCTTCATTCAGATGGCGTTCCATGACCTTCGGATAAACCGTGCCGTTCGATATGACGTTAATGTAAAGCGAAAGGATTCCGTCGGCGGCAAGGAATGCCTCCGGGATGCTGATCCTGCGGTTAGCCGAATCGTCAAGCGTTCTTTCAAGCCACTGGGTCGCCGCAGTTACCGCCGGATTGAGCGCATCGGCGATTATGTATCTCGAAAGCGAGGCAATGCGTTCGCTTCTCATCGGGTTGCGCTTATATGCCATTGCCGATGAGCCGATCTGCTTTGTCTCGAAAGGCTCGTCAAACTCCTTCATGTGTGAAAGAAGCCTGATATCTCCGGCGAATTTGCAGGCACTCTGCGCAATGCCGGAGAGTACGGAAATAACAAAATAGTCAATTTTTCTCGTATATGTCTGTCCGGAGACTGCGACAGCACCGTCAAAGCCCATCTTTGCGGCGATTTTCTTCTCAAGGAGCATTACCTTCTCCGCGTCTCCGTCGAAAAGCTCAAGGAAGCTGGCGCCGGTTCCGGTGGTTCCCTTGCATCCGAGCAGCTTAAGACCCGAAAGGACGTGATCAAGGTTGTCAAGGTCAAGAATAAGGTCCTGCGCCCAGAGGGTGGCTCTCTTTCCGACGGTCGTGGGCTGTGCCGCCTGAAAATGGGTGTAGGCAAGCGTCGGGACGTCCTTATACTTCTCCGCAAAATCGCCGAGCGCGGAAATCGCGTTGACAAGCAGCTTCTTTATTATCAGAAGCCCCTCGCGCATCTGGATGATATCGGTGTTGTCGCCGACATAACAGGACGTCGCGCCGAGATGGATGATCGGCTTTGCAGTCGGGCAGGCATCGCCGAAGGTCCTGACGTGAGCCATGACATCGTGGCGGAGCTCCGACTCGTAAGCCGCCGCTTTTTCATAGTCAATGTCGTAGATATGAGCCTTCATCTCGTCTATCTGCGCATCTGTTATGTCAAGTCCCAGCTCTTTTTCGCTCTCGGCAAGGGCGATCCACAGCTTTCTCCATGTCGAAAACTTGTTGTCCGCAGAAAAGACCCGCTTCATCGCATCGCCTGAATAGCGCACGCAAAGTGGGTTTTCATAAAATTCTTTCATCGCGTCCTCCGGATCCGGATTTTTTGTTTTTTACATTTAATTATACTATAAAACCGACGTATTTTCAAGAGGAAAAGCACTTTTCGGTCAAGTTCGGCACTTTTCACTAAATTGCCCGCCGCAAGAGCGCATTCCGGTACATTTAAGCGCAGTTCGCAATGTTTTTTTCGATGCAGACATTTGTATATGCTGTATACCGCATAAATAATATAATATTTTCAAGAAATGATTGACAAACGAGCATGGCAGCTATTTAATGTATACGTAGCATAAATTTTTAAGGAGGAATGCGGCACAAATTGTCGCTGTGCAACATTTGCACATATCTGCTGCACGGAATGGACGACCCACGGGGTGGAAAGCTAAAACCCAGTTGATTTCATATGCTACAAACACTCTGCACTCATGGAGGAAACATGAAAAAGCTTTTTATATCGATTGCCGTACTTTTCTTTATTCTCGCCCTCCCCGCCTCAGCTTCCGCAAAGCCGGAGCCCTCAGATCTTGCGCCGCTTGTGACCGAGGTATCAAAGATTTGGGCGCGGTTCACCGCAAATGCCGACGACTGGACTGCCGTTGAGCCGGATATGTACTCTCATCCGACCTCCTAAATGGACGCGGACTATTCTCTTGACTATGAGAAAATGCTTGCGTACATGAAAACCGTTTTCACGGACAAACTTGCCGCCGATATGCTTCACAGAAAAGATTCCGGACTGTTCTACCGGGACGGTAAACTGTATCAGCACGGCGGTTGGGTAGCTCTTATCAGTTCTCCGCTTGTCTATGACAAAAACGAGGAGTATCACGAACTGACGACCCCGACACCGCCCGAACAGGTAAAAATCATCTCATCCGACAGTACGACCGCAACGGCAGAGATCAGATGCTTCAGGCGGCAATACGGCTGCGACGACTCCGTCAAGCCGAGAATCACCGAATACAAAGGCACCCTGACATTCGCAAAAACGGAAAACGGCTGGCGCGTGACCGGCGGTACCCTTATGCGGAAACTGTTCAGGAACTATCCGGTATACAGCTATGATCCGGCAGACCCGCAGAATCCCCCAACCGATTCTTCATTCCCGTCAGCGTTTGCGGTTACGGCGGCAGCTGCTTCAATTATAATCCCCCTGCTCAGAAAAAAGAGAAAAAATCCTGCCTGACAAAAAATCACACTCCGGTTAGCGGGGTGTTCGTAAGACAGTAAAACAGGTAAAGGCGTGATCGCACATTTTGTGGCCACGCCTTTTACATTATGGGAATAGCGGCTTTCGCAGCGCAAGGGGTGCAGCCCCTTGTTCGGAACGCAGTGATGCAAACGGCCTGGGTATTCAGGTGTCCGGGGTGCTTGGTCTCACAGAGCGCACATACGGGGAATACCCGTATAGAAGTGCGCCCTTGCGTCTGTTCGACAAATTGGAATTTATCGTTGTGCTTTTAATGTTCTCCATTCATCTTCTAAAATCGACATCAATATATCATCTGCATACTTATCGCCATCCATAATAGCATCTCTTAAAATACCTTCTCGCTTAAATCCTGCTTTTAAGTATACTTTTTCGGCTCTGGGATTGAATGAATACACATCTAATTCTAAACGATGTAATTTTAGTTTCTCAAAAGCAAAATCACGAGTAATTTCCGTTGCCCAGGTGCCAATACCTTTTCCCCTTTCTGTTTGACGATAAAGACCTATTCGGAAATTAGCACACTTCAAATCCCAATCAATTTCATTGATTACACTTTCACCGATAATTTCTCCGTCAGGTGCTATAATCAAAAAGAAATACCTATCATCTTCCTCAAGCGATTTTAGAAAAAAAGATACTACTTCATCTTTTGAAAATTCTTCTTTACAACCTGTTAATCTTGCCACTTCCTTATCCAAAGGGCAATAATTCTGTTCATAATAATCGACTGCGTCATCTGCTTTAGCTAAACGTATTACAAAACCGTCTTTTTGACCAATAACATCTATGCTCATATAATATTTCCTCCTGTCCAAATTCCGATTTGTAGGTCTGTTCGATTCCATATTATCACATTACAGGATACCATACAAGAGCAGCCACAGCAGTGCAAACTGCTGTGGCTGTTAACTGTCTTATGCACCCAGCCCATTTGTCCGCGGGTGTGATTTTTTATTGTATCATAGGTCAAACCCAATCGACGTTTTTCCGCAGCTCCGGATGGTCACATCGGCAAGGACCTCAAGCGAATCGGTATAGAACCTGCCGAGATGCCCGTTTCTTTTTACAAGCGAAAGCTCGGTACAGCCGAGAATAAGCGTGTCACAGCTCTGCTCGCGCAGCTCGTATGCGACCCTTCCGAACTTCTCCATATCCGCAGGTCTGCCCTGCTTGATGTCGCCGTAAATTATCTCGTTTATCAGCTTCTGCGACGCGTCGCAGGGATAAGCCGCCTCAACTCCGTACTCATTGCAGACCCTTTCGTAGGTCCGCGACCTGACGGTTCCCTCTGTCGCAAGAATGCCGACCTTCTTCATTCCCTTCCCGACACAGTATTTCACTGTTTCGACCATGATGTTGATGACCGGAACGGAGATCGCCTCACAAAGCCCGTCATAGAAATAATGCGCGGTATTGCACGGTATGACAATGACGTCGGCTCCGGCGGAGATCAGCCTTCTTGCCTCAGAGATCATTACGGGAAGCGGGTTTTCATCACTCTGCCCGAGGATATATGCGGTTCTGTCGGGTGTTGTCGCGCGGCTTGTCAGCAGAAGGTCGATATGATCCTGGTCACACTTTGCAAGAGTATGCTCGGTGATCATTTCATAAAAGTACACTGATGCCATCGGTCCCAGCCCGCCGATTATCCCCGGAAGCCTGTAATAACTGTTTGCTTTCATAAAAAACTCCTTTGAATCTCCCTTTGACGACCGCCGCACACATATTTTCGCCGGTTCGGGAGACAATAACGCACAACGAAAGACAAGATGAGGTTTACGCAGTGTTCCCGGTACTGATAAGAACATTAATAATTTACATCACGCTTATCGCCTCGATAAGGCTGACCGGCAAGCGTCAGGTCGGTGAAATGCAGCTTTCGGAGCTGATAACCGCATTTCTCATTTCGGAGGTTGCGGCATCCCCGCTTGCCGACCCGGATATTCCGCTTGTTTACGGCGTTGTTCCGATACTGCTGCTTATTTCGCTTGAGATCGTCATCTCGTTTGTGACGACGAAATCGGTGATTCTGAAAAGAATGTTCGCCCCGCCGCCGACGGTGCTGATCAAAAACGGAAAGCTAGACGTGAAAGCCCTCGGAAAACAGCGCATCCGCGCCGAGGAGCTTATAAGCTCCCTGCGTCTTAAGGATATAGGCGACATTTCACAGCTGAATTTCTGCTTTCTTGAGCACAACGGGCAGATCTCGGTGTTCAAAAACGACGATGCCCTTACTCTGCCGCTGATAATCGACGGAAAAGTGAACGCGCACTCCCTGTCGCTTATCGGAAAGGACAGCGCATGGCTTGACGCAAAGCTGAAATCAGACCGGCGGAGGGCTGAGGACATTTTTCTCATGACCTCCGACGGAAACAGCGTGTTCTATGTCGGGCAAGAGAAGGAGAAAAAGAAATGAAGGCATTCATAGCATCTCTTGTCCTGCTTGCGGTCCTTATGGTATGCTCCGTCCTGAACTGCTTTTATATCGACCGCGTGACCGGGAAAATGCTTGCGCTCTGCGCGGAATTTCCCGAAAAAGCAGCCGAAGGTGAGGAGGAAATGCCGGAAGTGCTGAAAGCGGCGCTTTCCGAATGGGAAAAAGCCAAGCCGCGCCTCCGCGCCGCCTCGAAGGCAAGCTATATCTTCACTGTCTCAACAGCTCTGAGCAGCACGCGCGACTATTATCTGCACGGCTCTCCCGACGATTATATCTCGGCAAAAAATCAGCTGATTGAGGCGCTTAAAGCCCTTCAGGTATCCGACTCGCTGAGCTTTTCCGGCATCATCTGAATTCGGTCACTCCGTCGGATATCAGCACCCTGCGGCGCATTATCGAATAATCGGTAAACCCGAGTACAGAGGCGATATACTCCGGATTGAGATAATCGGTGCTTGTAGCCGACAGCACGCACCTGATCCCGCCGGGGATCGGCCCCCTGATCCCGCCGGGGATCGGCTCGTACCGGTTTATCATCGGCTTTATGTCGCATTCCTTTTCGCCGGTCTTTGTCCGCTTCATCACGAAAACGCTTTCTGCATCAAGCGGAGTGCAGTCAACCGGAGCATCGGCGGTAATGTCGTACTCCGCAAACTTTATATCGGTGAATTTCGTCTCAGGGATATATGCCTCAAGCACCCGCATTTCCGGCGGAAGCGCACCGTTCAGCCTTGAAATGATCTCATAAGAGGTCATTTCAAGGTCGATTTTTATGTCAAGCAGCTCACAGACGCTCTCGGCTCCGATCGACAGAGGAAGCGCAAACACCATTTTCGGGTGAGGGTTGAAGCCCTCGGAATAGTGTATCGGAATCTTCGCGCGTATCATGACGGTTTTCATCGTCCGGTTAAGGTCAAGATGGGAAATGAACTGAAGCGCACCGGTCTTTGTGAATTTTATTCTTATTGGTGTGGGCAGCACGTTCTTTCACCTCCGAGTCGGTTTGCGCCGCATCCGGAGCAGTGCTCGCGGCAGTTCGGCGTGGTCTTTGAGCAGTATGCCTTTTCGCGCTCGCGGCGGAAGAACTCCTTTGTCACTCCGCAGTCGATAACATCCCACGGAAGTACCTCATCAAGCCCGAAATCGCGGTTTGCGTAGAACGCGGGATCGACTCCGGCAAGCCTGAAGGCTTCAAGCCATTTGTCGTAATCGAAAAACTCATCCCAGCCGTCGAATTTCAGTCCCATTCTGTGCGCTTCAAGCAGTGCCCTTGAGAGTTTTCTGTCTCCGCGGGCAAAAACCGCCTCAATGCGGCTGACCTTTGCTTCGTGCCAGTTGTATCTGATATGCTTCTCGCCCCTCACGCAGTCGCGGAGGTGATTCTGCTTGTCAACAAGCTCCTCAAGTGTGTCCTGCCCCTCCCACTGGAACGCGGTGAACGGCTTCGGAACAAAGCAGGAGACGCTTATCGTTATCATGGGAGCCTTTCCCTTCACCCTTCCGGGAACGGTGTAGAACTCATGATCGACCTTTTTCGCAAGGGCGGCAATTCCCTCGATATCTTCATAGGTCTCTGTCGGAAGCCCGTTCATGAAATAGAGCTTGACCGACGTCTTTCCCGCCTCGAAAGCCGTTCGGCAGGCGCGCATGAGGTCCTCCTCGCAGACATTCTTGTTTATCGCATCGCGCAGTCTCTGCGTTCCCGCCTCGGGAGCGAAGGTAAGCCCGCCGGTTCTGACGGTGGATATCTTGTCCATCAGCTCCTTTGTAAAGCTGTCGATCCTGAGCGACGGCAGACTGAGGCTTACCTTCGAATCAGTTGTCCATTCAAGAAGCAGGTCGGTCAGCTTTGTAAGCTGCGAATAGTCGCTGATGCTGAGCGACGAAAGCGATATCTCGTCAAATCCGGTGCTGTCAAAAAGACATTTTGCCTGTTCGTTCAGCACCTCCGGGGTCTTTTCCCTGACCGGGCGGAATATCATCCCCGCCTGACAGAAGCGGCAGCCCCTGATGCATCCGCGGTACACCTCAAGCACGATCCTGTCGTGAACCGTCTCGATATACGGCATGACAAGCCTGTCCGGGAAATACGACTTGTCCATGTCGGGCATTATCCGCTTCAGAACCCGCACCGGAATGTCGTCATACACGGGAGTATACGACTTCACTGTACCGTCGCTGTTGTATTCGACAGTATAGAGCGACGGAACATAAAATCCCGGTATCCTTGCCAGACGGTGAAGGTACTCTTTCCGCGTGTACTCTCCCGATTCCTTCATGGAAATGTACAGCCTTGTCATCTCCACAAGCGCGTCCTCGCCCTCGCCGATGCTGAATACGTCGAAATAATCGGCGATCGGCTCGGCATTGTATGCGCAGGGACCGCCGCCGACGATTATCGGGTCGTCCTCGCCTCTTTCCGACGAGTACAGCGGTATTCCCGACAGCTCAAGCATATTCAGCACATTTGTGTAGCACAGCTCATACTGAAGCGTGAAACCGACGATATCAAAATCCGAAACCGGGTCGCCGCTCTCGTGCGCCCACAGCTTTATACCGTTTTCGCGCATTTTTTCTTCCATGTCAACCCACGGAGCATATACGCGTTCGCACCAGATATCGTCCTCGCGGTTGAGTACGCCGTAAAGCAGCCTGACACCGAGATTTGACATTCCGATCTCGTATGTATCGGGAAAACAGAAGGCAAACCGCGCCTTCACGGTGTTTTTGTCCTTTATGACCTGACCGTACTCGCCGCCGGTATATCTTCCGGGTTTGAGGACGGATTTCAGGATGGTTTTCATTTTACTGTCCATGTTATACCGTTCCGGCAGAAAGTGCCGCCTTACGACAGCACTTCAGCCTTGATTATTACTTTACAGAAGCATGAATTTCGACATCAGATATACCGGTATCAGCCAGAAGAGCTGGAACAGCGCCACATACAACGACGGCACCGACACAACACTTCCGATGACGGCAGTCGCAATGCAGACGGCAAGTCCGGTAATCATCGTGATTATATCCACTGCGATGTTGGTTTTTGTGACGTGCTTTATCCTGTCGCAGAGGGTAAAGACCGAAAGCAGTGCCTTTGCCGACTTTTTGGAAACAATGCCGCTGTCGGTTCTGTCGCTACCGCGCCGACTTCCGCTGATGTCGCTGTATTTCAGGACGCGCACCGGGTATCTTGCCAACTTGATCTTCGTGCTCAGCATTTCGTCGTTGATATTCGGGTCTACAGTCTTTATCCCGACGCAGATGCCGGATTTGTAGAGCCGCTTTACGGTGACCTCGAAGCCCGGATCGATGCGGTATCTGATATACAGCTTGGCGATGACCTCGTCGTCGCAGACAAGATACATGATGCTTATCTCACCGCCCGAGACGATCTCCTCGTCGTCGGGATCCGAGACGGGAACATAGCCGTTCTTGCGGAGATAGTCTGCCTTTCCTGCATAGAGATGCTTTCCGTCAACCAGTGCCTCAACGCCCTCGTTATCGACCGACAGTAT
>FR891200.1:0-2222 GCA_000433515.1 Candidatus Colimorpha enterica
AAGGCTATTCAGTTCGCGGCAGAACGTTCAACAGTCCGCGTTCCGATGCTGTCGGGCAGCCTTTGCCTCCCGGTTGGACACTTTCAGACATTCATGCCGCCGGAAAAATGCACAATCACAGGTCTGAAATGAATTTCAAACCGTCAAAAACAGCGCTTGCTTTGTTCAAAGTGCTGAAAATTCAGTTCACAATTTGTGCAACCCACACAAAATTGTGTGAAATGCCGAAACAGGGGTTGCTTTTTCGGTTCTGATGTGATAAAATATATAATGTTGTTCGGGGAGATATCTCCGGACGGCATATAAGCTACACGAAACGCAAGGAGAATTCAGCCGATGTCAAAAAAACGTGCTGACAGAAAACTTGCCGGAACAATTATCGGATGGACCGTTGCCGCGGCGCTTGCCGTGGGCGGATTCATCTGCGTAAGGAACTTTGCTTCCCGCGACCTTTCCCTGATGCTCTGCATTGACGGGAAAACCGTCTGCGCCGTCGAAAGCCGCGCCGCTGTCAATCAGGCTCTTCTGAAGCTTGACGAAAAACTCGCGGCAAACGGCTCTATCTATTCCGGAGACAACAGAATAACATACAGGTATGTTCCCTCCGACGGAAAGGAAGAAGCTGCGGGAGTCGACGAATGCCTTGATCTGCTTTTCGACCGCTATGCCGGTGATTACAGAAGGGCATACATGATATCCGTGTCGGGCAGCGACATTGCCGCCTGCGCCACCTATGCCGAGGCAGAGGATGCCGTTTCGGTATTCCGCGACTATATTGTCGGGTATGTCGAAAAAACGGACGGCGGCGAGGGAGAGATCGAGCTGACGACCGAGTTCTCAATAAGAAACGTATTCTGCTCAGCCGCAAAGATTTCAACGGCAGAGGGGCTCAGGAGAAGCCTGACCGACGGATTTGAAGAAGAATCCGCGATCATCACCGACGGCATTGCCGGGACAAGAGTGACTGCGGCGGGAAGCTCATTCCTGCTTTCGCCCGACAGGTATCTCAGCTACGGATTCGCAAAGAAGAGCGGCAGATTTTCCTCCGGCAGTGACAGCAACATATCCTTCACGCTGAACGGACTCCAGTCCGCAATAGCATACAAAAACGTTGTTACCGAAAAATATACCGAGATTATCTCCGCCGAAACCGAGTATATTGAAAGCGACGGGCTTTATATCGGTCAGACGAAGGTGATCGAGGAAGGCTCAAGCGGCATTGCCGAGAACACCTACGAGGTGTCCTATGCCGACGGGGTCGAGATATCAAGAGAGCTTGTGTCGTCGGTCACGGTTTCCGAACCGGTAAGACGTGTCGAGCTTGTGGGGACAAAACAGTATCCCTCAACCGAACCCACGGGGTCATTCATGTGGCCGCTTTCCGGCAGCTTCATTGTATATTCGTCATACGGCGTCAGAACCGGAGTCGGTGTCGGCAATTTCCATACCGGAGCCGATCTTTCCGGCTGTAAAATCGGAGACGAGGTCATTGCCGCTGACGGAGGTGTCGTAACCTTCTCGGGCGACGGAGGGACATACGGAATCCTTGTGAAGATCCTTCACGAGGACGGTGTGGAGACCTATTACGCGCACATGAGAGTTGCTACGGTCAAGGAAGGCGAAAGAGTCTACAAGGGTCAGAAGGTCGGAGAGGTCGGTCTTACCGGCGTCACGACGGGACCTCACCTCCACTTTGAGGTGAGGATCGACGGCAGTCCCGTCAACCCCGTGAATTACCTGCCGAAGAAGATAAGATAAAATCCATAAAAAGGTGTTAAAACTCAGGATGAGTTTTTAACACCTTTTTTGATGTTTTCCCCGACGGGACAGCGCCGGAGGTATCCGTGATCAGCCGAAAAGCGTTCTGAATATCGCCTCCGCATCGCTGTCGTCGATGACTGCGGGGGAGTTTTTATAGTTTTTTGCGCCGGATGCCATTTTCACGGCATCGGATATCTCATTTTCGCTCATTACAAGGTTTACGTCGGAGAGTGCCGGGATGACCTCTGCGATTATTTCCGGAGCTGTGCCTATGAAATCGGCAAAGGCGGTTACTCTCTCCCGTCCCTCCGGGGTTTTCAGGTTATATCTCACGTACTCCCCGGTGAAGGCACCGCAGGCGGAGCCGTGAGGGATGCCGAAGCGGAGGGTGAGATAATACCCGAGAGGATGTGTAAAGCCGGTTCCGGTGGTCATTATCGCCCGCCCGCCGAGCGCCGCTC
>FR891200.1:2259-2496 GCA_000433515.1 Candidatus Colimorpha enterica
CTTGTTTCCTGCGAAAGCCCTGCCGCATCGCGGTCGTTTCCGATGAAATCGTTTTCGGTAAGCGCGCGCCACATGATCCTGCCGCCGAGAAGCGCGTCCTTTTCCGATTCCGGGGTGGACTTCGGCGACATATACGATTCAAAGCAGTGGCAGAAGGCGTCTGTTGCGGTGCTTGCGGTGTATTTGCTGTTCAGGGTGGAGAGATACCGTGGGTCAAGAAATGCGGCATACGGCAGG
>FR891200.1:2533-3462 GCA_000433515.1 Candidatus Colimorpha enterica
CGGCAGGACTGCGGGGTCTGTGAACGATTTCTTCTTTCCGGCATAGGTTATCACGGCGCTTGCGTTTGCCTCGCTTCCGGTTCCCGCTGTGATCGGCACTGCGATTATCGGGAGGGCGGTTTTGGGGGTATCCGGGTCGAAAAGCTCACTGTCCGTCATTTCCGGGTTCACGGCAAAGACAGATGCGGCTTTTGCCCCGTCGATCGGAGAGCCGCCTCCGATGGCAATGACAAATTCCGCGCCGTAATCGCGCCCCGTTTTTCCCGCCTCTCTGCACGCGTCAACCGGCGGGTTTTCCGTCATCCCGTTATATACTATGAACGCGCATCCCATGCTCTTAAGCGCCTCCGTCACGTCGTAAAGCGCGCCGCTCTTTGATGCGGAGGTTTTTCCCGTGACGATGAGGCATCTTTTTCCGGGTATCATGCCGGGGAGCGATCTCATCACGCACTCCGCGCCTCTTATCAGTTCGGTGTTTTTCATATCATACTCATCCTTTCGGGGCTGTTTATCGGTTTTATGTCACTGAGATTATATCGCGTTTTGCCGGAAAAATCAACAGTATTTTTTATTTACCCCTTGACAGATACCCCCGGAGGGTATATAATACCTGTGTAATCGGGAAATGATACGGAGGTAAGTTATGGAACACAACTGCTGTCGCAAGAAGCACCGGACGGATGCCGAGGTCAGGCGGCTCATCAACCGTCTCAGTCGGATAGAGGGACAGATCCGCGGGCTTAAAAGCATGATCGAAAGCGATGCTTACTGCATTGACGTTCTGACCCAGTCCGCCGCCGCTTCCTCTGCTCTTGCCGCGTTCGAGCGCGAGCTTCTCAATGCCCACATCTCCTCCTGCGTCGCCGAGGACATAGCCGCCGGCAAGACCGAAAAATCAGCCGAGCTTGCCGAGGTGCTGAAGAGGCTTG
>FR891201.1:0-14544 GCA_000433515.1 Candidatus Colimorpha enterica
CATTTCAAAGAGCACCGTCAGCGACGTTCTCCGCAGCTGCGACGTCGCGGAGGAAAAGATCGAGAGCTTTGCCGGAAAATTCGACGAGACCTTCGGCAGCCACGCGGAGGTCGCGCCGTTCAACATAATCGACACGAAACAGCTTGAGGTAAAGACCCCCGATGTCGTGATAAAGCTCTCCCCCGAGGCGGCGGGACTGCTTGAGACACGGGTGATCGACGGGCAGAAATTCATAGTTATCCGCGCCGAGGGTACCGTTGAGGTAAACGGCGTTGAAATATCAATATGTGAGGACAAAGACAAATGAACATGAAGGAATATTATTCTGTCGTCCCCGGCGAGAAGCCGCTTGACAGGATGGTAACGGACGGGGGCTTTACCGGCATTTTCAGAAGCATCTGCTGTATCGGCGACAGCCTTTCGTCCGGCGAATTCGAATCGCTTGACGCAAACGGCAGCGTCGGATACCACGATATGTTTGAATTTTCGTGGGGTCAGTTCATCGCCCGCGACACCGGCGCAACTGTTTACAACTTCTCAAGAGGCGGCATGACCGCCAAGGAATACATCGAGAGCTTTGCCGAGGCAAACGGCTTCTGGGACACCGACAAGCTCTGCCGGTGCTACATCGTCGCTCTCGGAGTCAACGATGTTTTCGGGCGGAATCAGGAGATCGGAACCGTTTCCGACATGAATCCCGATGAAAACGGCAATTATAAGGACACCTTCGCCTCGTACTACGGCAGGCTGGTAAAGCGCATCAAGGACATGAACCCCGATGCATATTTCTTCTTCATGTCAATGCCGAAATACGGCGACGGCGGCGACCCGAGGAGAGAGGCTCACGCCGCGCTTCTTTACGATTTCACAAAGGTATTCAGCCGTTCGTATGTCATCGACCTGTATAAGTACGCGCCGGTATACGACGCCGAGTTCAAGTCGCACTTCTTCATGAGCGGACACATGAACCCGGCGGGATATCTTCTCACCGCAAGAATGGTCGAAAGCTGCATCGACTTCATAATCCGCTCGAACCCGGAACACTTCTCGAAGATCGGCTATATCGGCACGCCCTACGACAACGTGAATTACAAGTCGTAAATATCATAGCGACCGCCCCGGCAAAAATGCCGCGGGCGGTTTTTGCTTTTTCGCTTTCGCCGCCGGCTTGTCATAATGTGATATCGTAATGTTAAATTGTTGGCTTGTATTGACAAAGCCGTCGTATGCAAATATAATTGAATTACGGCATCCGGCAAGGCATTTTCCCGGCTGACCGGATCTTTCAATCAAAAAAGGAGAACATATAAAATGTTTGTTCAGAAACCCCCGATGGGCTATAACACCTGGAACACCTTCGGTCACAACATCGACGCTTCCCTGATAAAGGAGACCGCCGACGCGATGGTAGATAACGGTCTTCTCGATGCCGGATACAACTACCTCGTCATCGACGACTGCTGGTCGGAAAGACACCGCGATCCCGTTACCGACAAGATCGTTCCCGACAAGAAAAAATTCCCCGACGGAATGAAGGCGGTCAGCGACTATGTCCATTCCAAGGGACTCAAATTCGGTATGTATTCCTGCGCCGGTGTCCGCACCTGCGCCGATTATCCGGGCAGCTTCGACCACGAATATCTCGATGCCGTGACCTTTGCGGAATACGGCTGTGACTTTCTGAAGTACGACTACTGCTACAAGCCCGAAACGGCAAACGGCGAGATGCTCTACCGCAGAATGGGTCTTGCTCTTGAAAACTGCGGACGCGAAATTCTGTTTTCCGCCTGCAACTGGGGTAGTGACGGCGTTCACGGCTGGGCACGCTCCACCGGCGCGTCCATGTTCCGCTCCACCGGAGATATCTTCGACAATTTCAAGTCCTTCTCGGACATTGCGTTCTCCCAGATTGACAAATTCTGCTATTCCGCTCCCGGATGCTTCAACGACATCGATATGCTCACCGTCGGTATGTTCGGAAAGGGCAACGTCGGAACCACTGGATGCGATCTCAACGATTACATCACCCAGTTCTCTCTCTGGTGCCTGCTCGGCGCACCGCTCATGATCGGCTGTGACGTCAGAAACATGGAGCCCCAGATTAAGGCTCTGCTCACCAACAGAGAGCTTATCCGCATCAATCAGGACGAGGAGTGCCGCCCGGTCTACGAGGTCAGAACCAACAACTGGAACAACGTCCACGCATGGTTCAGACACCTTTCGAACAATGAATATGCCCTCGGAGTTTTCAATTTCGAGGACGGGGAGTGCTGCGTACCGGTTTCGACATACAACATGGGACTTGACCCGAAATCCGGACTGGCTCTTGCGCTTACCGACACAATGACCGGCGAACAGCTTGAACCGGAAAAGGACTACTTCAATTTCAGGCTGAGCGGTCACGCCGGCAAGGTCTTCAGAGGAAGGTTCGTCAGGGCATAAATGGAACGCCTCTGCACCTCCTGCCACGCACAGCTCACAAAGGATGACATCGGGCTTCACAGAAAGCTGGTCAACCGCGGAGCGACGGAATTCATGTGCATAAAGTGCCTTGCCGCCTATTTCGGCATAACCGAAAAGCAGTGTCGGGAGCTTATCGATAACTTCCGCGCGGCGGGGTGCTCGATGTTTAACTGAAATAAAATTTCCCTTACGGCTGCAGCCGTAAGGGAAATTTTATTTCAAAAGTTCGCAGGGATCGATCCCGGTTCCCTCGCTCAGGCGGTCAACGGTATCGATCGTCGTGCTGCATTTGCAGGTCTCGATATCGGCGAGCTGTCTTGCGCTGATCCCGCAGCGGAAAGCAAGCTCTTCGCGCGATATCTTTTCTTTTTTGCGGTAATTACGAAGATTTTCAGCCAGCCGCTGTCTTGATGTCACGGTTGTCACCTTCATTCCCTGAATTTTTTTATCGGCTTTATCGCCGCGCCGTCCGGATATTCCCTGACTTCGCCGAGCGAGAAGAACCCGCTGTCGTAAAGCCGCACGCGCTGACCGACCGGGAGGTCAAGCCCGATTTTTTTCAGGTATATCTCGTTTCCGCACAGCGCAAGCCTTGCGAAAAATTCCGGCAGGCGGACGACCGGACAGCCGGAAAACAACTCCTCGGTGTCGCGGAGGATGCCGTAACGCTCCTCCGGAGTCATTGCCTCAAGCTCTTCAAGGGTATGCGCGTCGGACAGCGAAAATCCGCCTGACCCGGTTCTGACAAGCGACGACATCGTTGCCCCGCAGCCCAGCTTTTCACCGATATCCTCGCAGAGCGTGCGGATATACGTCCCCTTTGAGCAGGAAACATCAAGGATATATTCCCCGTTTTCCGGGTCGGACGGGGTGCAGGCGATCTTACAGACCGATATCTTACGCGCCTGACGCTCGACAGTCACACCGCGCCTTGCAAGGTCGCAGAGCTTCTCCCCGCCTACCTTCAGCGCGCTGTACATCGGCGGTATCTGCATTATGTCTCCGCAGAACGAATCAGCCGCCGCGATGACCGTCCCGGCATCCGGAAGAGCGGTACACCTGCGCAGTATGTTTCCGGTCACGTCCCCGGTATCGGTCACGATTCCGAGCCTCAGCCCGGCTTTGTAGCTTTTACCGTGTTCCGCAGCATACTCCGATGCCTTGACCGCCCTGCCGACAAGCACGCAGAGAACCCCCTCCGCCATCGGATCGAGAGTCCCGGTGTGTCCGACCTGCTTTGTCGAATACAGTTTTCTTATTTTTGCCACGGCATCGTGAGAAGTGAAGCCGCGTGGCTTGTTCAGTATCAGAATTCCGGAGTTTGGCATGGTAAAAGAGCCGGGGGAGAAAGAACGACTTGCAGAAGAGAGTACATTTGTGCTGCCTTACGCAAAAACTGTCCGGAGAGGTCAAATGTACTTCTTATTTACGCTTCTTTGCTTCTTTCTTTCAAAGAAAGAAGACGTTTCTCTTCCCCCTCGTTCGTCAGAACAGCTCGATAAGCTCCTTTTTGGCGTTTGTGAGGTTGACGGGGCCGGATTCGGCAAGATAAACCATGTCCTCGATCCTGACGCCGTATTTGCCCTCTACATAGATACCCGGCTCGACGGTCACAATAGCACCGACGGGAAGCTCCTTGTCGAACGTGGCACTGAGACGCGGTTCCTCATGTATGAACATACCGACGCCGTGACCGAGGGAGTGTCCGAAACAGCCCTTATATCCGGCGTTGTCGATGATATCGCGGGCGACCTTGTCACAGGACGCACCGGTCTTTCCGGCGGCAACGTAATCAAGTCCGGCAAACTGAGCCTTAAGCACGGTGTCATACATACGCCTCATCTCCGCGTCCGCCCTTCCGAGAACGACCGTGCGGGTCATATCGGAGCAGTAGCCGTTGTAAAGCGCGCCGAAATCCATTGTGAGGAAGCCCTTTTCAAGCTTCACGTTTCTCGGCACGCCGTGAGGCATGGAGGTTGCGGTTCCGGATATCGCGATGGTGTCAAACGCCGGCTTTTCCGCGCCGAATTTTCTCATCCCGTACTCCAGCTCAAGCGCAACGTCGATCTCGGTCATCTCGGGTGTGATGAGGGTAAGGAGCCTGTCCAGTGCCTTTTCGGCGATCCTCTGCGCCCTGACGGTGTTCTCGACCTCTTCCGGGGTCTTGATCTCGCGCATTTTCTCGATAATTCCGCCGACCGGGACAAAATCCACAAGCGGGAAGGTTTCCTTCAGCCCGTTCAGCCTTGCAACGGTCATATTGTTGCTCTCAAAACCGACTTTGCTGAATTTGTTGTCGGCAAAAATGTTTCCGAGGTTGACCTTGCGGTTTTCAAGCTGAACCACCTCAAGGGTATCCGTCTCGTATCTCTTTGCCACCTCGATGTAACGGAAGTCGGCAAGAAGCCACGATTTTTCGCGGGAGACTATTACATATCCGTCGGTGTAATTGAGCCCCGTGAGGTAACGCTGATTAAGCTCCGAGGTCACGAGGAAGCAGTCTATCCCGTCAGGGAGAAGACCACCGAGTTTTTCTGTGAAGTTCATTTTCTTTTTTCCCTTCATCTCAAGATATTTTTTGCTTCACGTCACACAAGGACGTTGACAAGCTGCATGATAAGCGGCACTGTTCCGACCGACAGAAGCGTCGATATTCCCACCGTCTGCGCGGCAAGGTCGGGACGGATGTCGTAGCTTTCGGCAAACATCGCCGATGCCGCGGCACTGGGGAGCGACATCATGAGCGCGCCGAATATTGCGATCTCGCGCGGGAATCCGAACAGCTTCAGTACAAGTCCCGACACCACCGGAAGCACAACGAGATGTATGAACGACGTGTAATACACGTGCGGTTCGGATATCAGCCGCTTTACCGGTATTTCGGCGATCATCCCGCCGATGATTATCATGGAAAGCGGCGTGCAGGTGCTTCCGATAAGATCCATGCTGTGATATACCGGCTGATAGAACCGGAAGCGGAGTATGTAGAGGATAAAGCCCAGAATGCAGGGGACGGAGCCGTTGTTGATGAAGATCTTCGTGATCTTTATCTTCATCTCCCTGTTGGCGCGGCTGAGGATGAAAACACCGTATGTCCACATGACGATATTGAACACCGTCACATAGAACCCGCCCCAGAAAACGCCGATATCTCCGTATACTGCCTTCAGAAGCGGGAATCCGAAGAAGCCGCAGTTTGAGAATATCATACAGAATTCCGAAACACGCCTTACCTTCTGATCCCTTATCCGGCAGGTGGAAAGCAGTGCGGCAAGCGCAGCCGCGGCATGAACGATCACCGCGGCAAGCAGAACAACCAGCCCGGAGCGAAGATTTTCCTCCGAATACTCAAGCCCGAGCATTGAGGTAACGAGCATGAACGGCTGGGCAATGTTCAGCACGAATGCCGACAGCTTTTTTGAAAAGCCGTCCTTGAAATAACCGAGCCTTGCTGCGGCGATCCCGGCAAGCACCGGGATGAACATTATCAGCGCGGAGTCGAAAAGAGTCGTGATGTCAAGTTTCATTTGCCGGGGGTCATTTTCCTTTCACCGCATCGAGCTTTTTTCTGACTGCCTTCATATCGGTAAGCATATCCTCCTTCTTACGCGGGTCGCGCAGAAGAAGTGAGGGATGGAACACCGCCGAGATCTCATACCCGTCGCCGGGAAACCACATCCCGTGCTCCCGTGTTATCCTGAAATCCGGTTTTATCAGCCGCATTGCCGATATCCTGCCGAGGCAGACGATCAGCTTCGGGGATATCAGCGATATCTGATTCTTAAGATACTCAATGCAGAGATCCTGTTCCTCCGGAAGCGGGTCGCGGTTCTTCGGCGGGCGGCATTTCAGCATATTCGCTATGTAAACGCTGTCGCGCGGGATCCCCACCGCCTCAAGATATTTGTCGAACAGCTTTCCCGCGCGTCCCACAAAGGGCGTGCCGGAAAGGTCCTCGCTCTCGCCGGGAGCCTCTCCTATGAACATCAGATCCGCATTCCGATCGCCGCAGCCGAACACAACGTTCGTGCGGGTCGCGGAGAGCGGGCAGGCTGTGCATCCGCGGCATTTGTTTTCAAGTTCTTCCCAAGTCATTACTTTTTTCCTTTCAGTTCCGGGGCCTCACTCTCCGGCAAGCCGTGCAAGGCCGCTTTTCCCGCAGATCAGTTTTCCGTACTCTACGGCATAAAGCCCCGCATTGCCGTCAAGCGGGTCGCCGTAATCACAGGCGTAAAGCGGGATCTCGCTCATTATCATGAACCACCGACCGCATCCGCGCAGGACCGTGACGTCACCGTCAAAGCCAGAGCACAGCATCCGGCGGCAGAGCTGTTTCAGATCCTCTGCGCTGTCTATCATTATCACCCTTCCCGTAAAAGAAGACGTTTTTTCCATACTGATTCTTCCTCCGCACCGATATATTTAATATCAGTTTAGCGGATAAAACCGAAAGGGTGACGGGATATCAGAGCTTTATCAGCCCCGCGTCATACATTTTCTGCACCGACATGAGAATGCCGAGCTTTGCGTGATACCACGTGAGCCCGCCCTGGAAAAACACGGCGTAGGGCTCTCTTATCGGTCCGTCGGCGGAAAGCTCTATCGACGAGCCCTGAACGAACGCGCCGGCTGCCATGATGACCTCGCTGTCGTAGCCCGGCATTGCCCACGGTTCGGGGGTGACATAGCTGTCAACCGGAGCCGCCGCCTGAATGCCCCGGCAGAAGGCAAGCATTCCCTCTTTTGAGCCGAGCTCGACCGCCTGGATTATGTCGTGCCGGTCCTCGCTTCCCGTCGGAACAACACGGAAGCCGAGGCGCTCATATACATTCGCCGCAAATACCGCGCCCTTCAGCGCCGAGGCGGTCACCGTCGGAGCAAGAAAGAAGCCCTGATAGAATGCCGGCATGATTCCGAGGTTAGCCCCGACCTCCTGCCCCAGACCGGGAGCGGAAAGACGGTAAGCGCACCTTGAGACGCACTTTTCGGTGCCGACGATATACCCTCCGACAGGCGCAAGCCCGCCGCCCGGGTTCTTTATAAGCGAACCGACCGTCATGTCGGCTCCGACGTCGGAAGGCTCTGTTTCCTCAACGAATTCGCCGTAGCAGTTATCGACCATAACGGTAAGCGACGGCTTTATGCTCTTAACGAACGAGATAAGCTCCCCGATCTGCCTGACAGAGAAGGTCGGGCGGGTCTTGTAGCCCTTTGAGCGCTGGATGGTCACCAGCTTTGTTTTCCCGTTTATCGCTTTTCTTATGCTTTCATAGTCAAAGGTGCCGTCGGGGAGCAGATCGACCTGCCGGTAGCTGACGCCGTACTCTTTAAGCGAGCAGGGCGATTCCCTTATTCCGATGACCTCCTCAAGCGTGTCATACGGTCCGCCCGCCGGGGAAAGCAGCTCGTCTCCCGGAAGCAGATTCGCAGACAGCGCAACTGTCAGCGCATGAGTCCCGCAGGTTATCTGCGGACGGACAAGCGCCGCCTCGGTATGGAACACGTCGGCGTAGACCTTCTCAAGCGTATCCCTGCCGCCATCGTCGTAGCCGTATCCGGTCGTGGCGGCGAAATGCGTGGCGTTCACGCGGTTCTTCTGCATCGCGTGAAGCACCTTGCACTGATTCATTTCGGATATTCTGTCGATTTCGCGGAAGCGCTCCCCGAGAGACGCAAGTACCTCCTCCCCGAGGCGGTATACCCTCTCGGATACACCGAGCTCCCGGTAGGTACCGATCAGTTTTTCACTGTTGCTGTTCACTTTTTTCACCCGGCTCAGAATCTGTCAACCGGGAAAAGTATCTTCAGCTGATTTATGCGGCTTTCGTATGCCTTTCTCTGTTTCTCGGCAAGAAGCTCTTCCTTCAGCTGATCCTTCACCTCGTCAAAGGTGAGCGCGGAGCTGTCGGACTTTGACAGAACCTTGATTATGTGATAGCCGAACTGCGTCTTTACCGGGTCGGATACCTTTCCGGGCTCAAGCGCGAATGCCGCGTCCTCGAACTCCTTCACCATCTGACCCTTGCCAAACTCGCCGAGGTTGCCGCCGTTTTCCTTTGACGGGCAGGTGCTGTAACGCTTTGCCGCCTCTTCAAACGTGACCTCACCGTTTTCAAGCTGAGCCTTTATCCCGTTCGCCTTGTCCTCGCTGTCAACAAGGATGTGGCTGGCATTGACCGTTGCGCCGCGGTCAAACTGCTCGGGGTGAGCGTCAAAATATTCCTTCACCTCCGCATCGGTGATCTTTACGTCCTTTATTGCGCGGTTTATCTCGAACTTGGTCATAAGCTCGTCCTTAACCGCCGCAAGCTGTGCCTTGAATTCCGGGTCGAACTCGATAAGATCCTTTCTTGCCGCCGCAAGAAGCAGCGCACGGTTGATGAGCTGCTCAAGCACCATCTTCTCGCCCTGCGGGTTCATGAGGCTCTGACCCCTCTGTCCCATTCCCATGATCGCGCTCTGAACGTCGGCGGCTGTTATGTTTATGCCGTTCACCGACGCAAGTATTCTGTTGTCTGCCATATATTTTTCCCTTTCAGATGAGGCACGGGAGCAAAACCGCCCCGACCTGCCCTGTTTTTTACATATTATTATATCATATCGGCGGTCAGATTGCAAGAGCAAACAGGGCGGTTTGACGGCTGACAGAGAAAAATCCGCATACATCCTGATGTTCACATCCCGGAAATGCTTTGCTCCGCTCCGGTTTCCACACGGCACACTTATCCCGATGATAATTGGTGAAATAAAACGTTATCTGCGCGACAACAATGCGATAAGAGTCAGCCGGTCGGTGCGCGACCTTGCCTGTCACGCGCTTCAGGCGAAGGAGGAGCTGTCGCACAGACTGGCAAACGAGCCGACCCCGGCGCAGATCTCGGAATACATGACCGAAAAGGGCGACCCGCACACCGCGGAGGAGATAGTTTCTGCGCTTGAGGCGATAACGGCGCCGGTGTCGCTTTACGACCCGGTATACGGCGACGGGAGCGATCAGGTCTACGTCATGGATCAGCTGAGCGACAATTCCGGAGGCGAGGACGCATGGCTTGAGAACATCGCTCTCCGCGAGGCGATGAAGAATCTGAACGAAAGAGAGAAAAAGATTCTCTCTCTCCGCTTCTTCCGCGGCAGGACGCAGATGGAGATAGCCGCCGAGATCGGAATTTCTCAGGCGCAGGTCTCCCGGCTTGAAAAAGGGGCTCTTGAGAGGATAAAAAAGCAGATGTAAGCGGCTGTTCCGGCTTCCGGACGCATTTTTGCGGCTTTTTTTGAAAAAAATCCTGAAAAGCTATTGCAAAAACGCGCGATATAGGTTAAAATATAGTGTAAGACATTAATTCTGTTTTCAGTATATTTTGGAGGAACACTTATATGGTAACAGCCGGAGATTTCAGAAACGGCCTGACATTTGAAATGGACGGTAACGTAATGCAGGTAATCGAATTCCAGCACGTAAAGCCGGGAAAAGGCGCCGCATTCGTACGCACCAAGCTCAAGAACGTTATTACCGGAGCTGTCATTGAAACAACTTTCAGCCCCACTGACAAATTCGAAAACGCTTATGTCGAGCGTAAGGACATGGAGTACCTTTACAACGACGGCGAGCTCTACTACTTCATGGATCCCGAAACCTACGAGCAGATCCCGCTTGACGCAAACAAGCTGGGCGACGCTTTCCGTTTCGTCAAGGAGAACATGATCTGCAAGGTCGTCTCCTTCAAGGGCAACGTATTCTCTGTCGAGCCCCCGATGTTCGTCGAGCTTGAAGTAACCGACACCGAGCCGGGCTTCAAGGGCGACACCGCAACCGGAACCACAAAGCCGGCAACCCTCGAGACAGGCGCAACCATCAAGGTTCCGCTCTTCATCGATATCGGCACCGTGATCCGCATCGACACCCGTACCGGAGAGTATATTTCGCGCGCATAAGCGTCGGTACATCTCCGAAAAAAGTTTCTTAAGGAGGATTCAATCATGAAAATCACCGAGAAAACCGCATACCTCAAGGGGCTTCTTGAGGGTCTGTCCATCGACAGAAACAAACCCGAGGGAAAACTCCTTGCGGCGATCATCGACACCCTTGACGAAATGGCAGCCGAGGTCGCCGGACTCACCTCCGAGACAGAGCATCTCGAAGATTATCTCGACGAGCTTGATTACGACCTCGGAAATCTCGAAGCCGACTACTATGAGGCATGGGACGATGATGACGACGAGGACTACGACGACGAGGATTACTGCTACTGCGACGAGTGCGACGAAGACGACTGCGAAGGCTGCGAGCTGGCAGAAGACGGCGAGGAAGAGGAGCCTGAAGAGGAATAATCCCCTTATCCTTATGCCGGGTACTTAAAAAATATTTTTTCCGGGGTCATGCCGAACGGTGTGACTCCGGTTTTCTTTTTGCCCGTAAACTGTACGAAAAATGCTCCCCCGAAAAAAATCGGAGGAGCATGATTTCATATTCTGTTTCCGGAGATATATACTTCCCTGACCGAGAAATCCGGGTTAAGGACGACAAAATCCGCGCGGAAGCCGGGTTCTATCCTTCCGGTGTCGGAAAGTCCGATCATATCGGCGGGATTTGAGGTCGCGCAGGGAACCGCCCCGGCAAAAGGAATGTTCCTGAATTCCGAGTAATTCCGCACTCCGTCGATAAGGTCAAGCGTGCTTCCGGCTATCGCTCCGTCTGCAGTATATGCCCTGCCGCCGCGGAGTATCACCGGATTTCCGGCTATCGAGTAATCGCCGTCGGGACAGCCGGTGCCCTCCATCGAGTCGGTGATAAGAACGACTCTTTCCGGAGATTTGACACGACCGGCAAGGGATATCATCTCGGGCGAGACATGAAAGCCGTCGCAGATAAGCTCTGTATACGCATCGGAAAGCAGCCCCGCCGCTGCCGCTCCGCCCGCACGGTGGTGGACAGGCGGCATGGCATTGAACAGGTGGGTGAAGGAACGTACGCCGTTTTCCGCCAGCTTCATTGCCGTTCCGTAATCGGCGTCGGTATGACCGAGCCCGGCTGTCGCTCCGCTGCTTCTTATTGCGTCAAGAAAGCTGCCGTTGGTATCAAGTTCAAACGCCGCGGTGAAATGCAGGCGCATATTCCCCGCCCTTTCGCGGAACTGCGCGACCTCTGCTGACGAGAGCGGCGCCAAAAGATCCTCTCTGTGCGCGCCGCGGCGCTTCAGGTTGAGGTATCTGCCCTCGATATGAACCGCGCGGAAGCCGGATTCCCTTACCCTCGACACCGCCGAGAGCATATTGTCAAGAGTATCGGACGCTATCGTCGGGACAACGGCAGTAACGCCCTTTTCGGCGTAGAGCCGCTTCATTTCCTTCATCTGCGGCACGGTTGCCGAGACGAAGTCGTACCCGCCGCGTCCGTGAGTGTGGACATCGACAAGTCCGGGGATTATCATTGCACCGTCCATGTCGGTCCCGTTCTCCGGCTCACGCAGATCGGTGAATCTGCCTCCGGAGACGGTAAAGCCGCCTCGGAAAAATCCGCGCTTCGCGTTATCGAAAACGAGAGCGTTTCTGATTTTAAGACAATTCACAGCACTGTAACGGCATCGGGATGCTTTGATACGATCTCCGCTGCCGCCTCCGCGTCAAGATAGACATAGACCTTGTCGGACACAAGCTGAAGGATCGATGCGGGGACCTCCGGAGTGACCTCTCCGAAGAATGCCTTTTCAACGATCTCCGCCTTGTTTGCGCCGTTTGCGATAAACAGTATCTTCTTTGCGTTGAGGATCGCCCTGCAGCCCATTGAATACGCGTAGCGCGGCACGTCAGCCTCGGATGCGAAGAAGCGGGAGTTTGCCTCGATCGTGCTTTCGGTCAGCTTTATCTTCACGGTTCCGGTAGAAAAGCTGTCGTCCGGCTCGTTGAAGCCGATGTGACCGTCAACACCGATGCCGAGAAGCTGTACGTCGATGCCGCCGAGGGAATCAATAAGCCTGTCATACCGGGCGGTCTCAGCCTCCGCGTCGGGATTTGTTCCGTCGGGAAGGTGAACATTTTCCTCCCTGATGTCGATTTTGTCAAAAAGGTTCTTGTGCATGAAATAAGAGTAGCTTTGGTCGTTGTCCGGGGTAAGTCCGCAGTATTCGTCAAGATTCACGGTCTTTACGTCGCGGAAGGAGATAAGACGTCCGTTGTAACGCTTCACAAGCTCCGCATACATTCCGAGCGGAGTGGAGCCGGTCGCAAGCCCGAGGACCGAGTCGGGCTTGAGCGTGACCTGAGAGGTGATTATATCCGCCGCGCGGCGGCTCATTTCTTCGTATGTGGTGCAAACATTGATCTTCATTTTGTTTTTTCCTTTCTCCGTCAGACCGGAGTTTGTTTTTATTGCAGCCGGAACTGTTCCGTAATTGTTTTTTCTGCTTCGGCGCTTTGAATCTGCACGGAACAACTCCATATTTTTTTGTTGCTTCTTTGCTTCTTTCTTTCAAAGAAAGAAGCCGTTCTCCCCTTCGTTGCCTTCATTCCGCCGCGGCGCCGATTATTCCGGCATCGTTTCCGAGGGCGGCGGGGAGTATCTTCGTCGCAAGCGGTGCGCAGAGCATGGGGATCACCGCATCGGTGAGCGGCGAGATGAGCGTGTCACCCTCATGCGAGATGCCGCCGCCGATGCAGACGACCTCCGGCTGAAGGAGATTTATGACGTTCGACACACCGACGGCAAGGTCGGAGACAAATGCCGCCACAATACCCGATGCGATCGGGTCGCCGAGGCGCATGGCATCGAATGCCGTTCTGCCGCTGACAAGCGATGTGCTTCTCGATACCTGCCATATGAGGCTGTCGGGATTGTTCTGCATCGCGCGGACGGTGGATTTTATCAGCGCCGTTGCGGAGCAGTAGGCCTCAAGACAGCCGGTCTTTCCGCAGACGCATTTTCTTCCTCCGGCACGGATGACTGTGTGACCCAGCTCTCCCGCACCGCCGCCGGAGCCCTCTATGATCTTTCCGTTTATGATTATGCCGCCGCCGACTCCGGTGCCGAGGGTTATCGCCACAAGCGAGGAGTGACCCTTTCCGCACCCGGTAGCGAATTCGCCGTAAGCCGCGGCATTTCCGTCGTTCCTGAGAGAAACCGGCTTCCCGGTCAGCTTTTCAAGCATGGCGGCAAGCGGAACACCGGAAAAGCGCAGATTGTCGGCATTTATAACGACCCCGTCCCGGATTATCCCCGGAGAGCCGACCCCGACAGCGGCTATCGCTTCCTCATACGGTATTCCCGCCTCCGCGCAGACACTGCGGCAGAGGGAGTCAATATCGCGGCATATTTTTTCCGCGCCGCCGGCAACATCGGTCTTTACCGAGGCTTTTTTCACGATCGAAAATTCTTCGTCAACGATCCCGGCGGCAATATTCGTTCCTCCGAGGTCAACTCCGATCCTGTATTTTCTCATAGGCGTTTCCTCTGCGCCGGAAGCTGTTCTGCCCGGCACTTTTCAGATTATTTCTTACGTTTATGATATCATCTCCCCTTGATTTTTTCAATGCAAAATAGTATAATGATATGGATAATCGGGTTTTTTATACGATTTTACATTCAGGAGGTCTGAAATGGCTGATATAAAAGACATAAGGACGATTCTCCGTGACCTGCACCTTGTCTCGGGATTCAGGGTGTCGCTCCACGGAACCGACTTTTCGGAGATCTCGGCTTATCCGGAGGAAATAAGCCCCTTCTGCAGGCTTGTGCAGGAGAACCCGAAGGCAAAAATGCAGTGTGTTTACACCGACGCCGACGCTTTTGAAAGAGCGCGCCATTCCGGGAAGATATACATTTACCGGTGCCGCTTCGGGCTGTGCGAAGCCGCCTGCCCGCTGTACAAAAACGGCGTGCTTTCCGGGTATCTCATGATGGGACAGGTCAAGGACGGGCTTCCCGGCACCGATGCCGCTGTTATATCGGAGGCTCTGCCTTACGTTTCCGACCGGCCTGAGCTTGAAAAAGCCGTATCGTCGCTTTCCTCCGTTCCCCGCGAAAAAATGCTTGCGCTTGCAGACATAATATCCCTCTGTGCCGACCGGCTGACCGACGGCTTTGCGCCT
>FR891201.1:14582-17208 GCA_000433515.1 Candidatus Colimorpha enterica
CGCGCGCCTTTGCCGCGTCCGCCGTCGGATACATCAACCGCAACATCGGAAAAAAGCTGACCGTCGATATCATCTGCTCCTCCTTCAGCTGCAGCCGCTCAACGCTCATGAAGTGCTTCCGCCGCGACTGCGGGGTGACGGTGAACGAGTACATCGTCTCACGCCGGATAGACATTGCGAAGGAGCTGCTTCAGTACTCCGAGCTTCCGGTATCGGAGATAGCCTCAAAGTGCGGATTTTCCGATCAGCTTTATTTTTCGCGCGTGTTCTCCTCCCGCGTCGGAGTCCCGCCGACGGTGTTCAGAAAAGACCCTTTCGGAAGGTCGGAAGCACGCGGAGTGCGCATGGGTGGGGTATAAGGGGAACGGTTTTTTGTTTTTGGAACGTCTTCTTTCTTGCGCAGTTAATCCCGCAAGGGATTTACTGCGCAAGAAAGAAGCAAAGAAGTGTACTGAAAATTTTCTGCTGATAAAAAAACGTCCTCCGGGTGTGCGGAAGACGTTTTTGTGTTATATGTGACTGTTATGTCTCTTCGGGATATTTTTCCTCGACGGCTGCGCCCACAAGTCCGAGAAAGAGAGGATGCGGCTTATTCGGGCGGCTCTTGAATTCCGGATGGAACTGGACTCCGACGAAGAAGTGCTTTCCGGAAAGCTCGACCGTCTCGACGATATACTCGTCGGGGGAGGTTCCGCTGATCACAAGACCCTTTTCCGAAAGAGCCGAGCGAAAATCGTTGTTGAACTCATAACGGTGACGATGGCGCTCGAAAATGTGCTCGGACTTATAGCACCTGTACATTTCCGTGCCGGGTCTGACCTTGCAGGGGTATGCGCCGAGGCGGAGCGTGCCTCCCTTATTGACGCTGTCGCTCTGGTCGGGAAGAAAATCGATGACCTTGTGCGTCGAATCGGGGTTGAACTCGCCGGAGTTTGCGTCGGCATAGCCGCAGACGTGTCTTGCAAACTCGATAACGGCAATCTGCATTCCGAGGCAGATTCCGAGGTAAGGGACATTGTTCTCGCGCGCGTACTTTGCGGTGGATATCATGCCCTCGATGCCGCGGCTTCCAAAGCCNNGCGGCTTCCAAAGCCTCCGGGGACGATTATGCCGCCGCAGTCCTTAAGCACCTCCGCGACGTTTCCGTCGGTAATCGTCTCGCTGTCGATCCACCGTATATCGACCCTTGTCCCGTACTCATAGCCGGCATGTCGGAGTGCCTCGGCGACGGAAAGGTATGCGTCGTGAAGCCGGACGTACTTTCCGACAAGGCCTATTGTGACCTCCTTCGGGCGGTTGTGGATCTTTTCAAGCATGGTGTTCCATTCGGTAAGATCGGGCGCCGGCGCGTCGATCCCCAGCTCGCGGCAGACGACGGACGAGAAATTGCTCTTTTCGAGCATTATCGGCGCCTCATAAAGCACCGGCAGGGTTATATTTTCAATGACGCAGTCGGGCTTGACGTTACAGAACATCGATATTTTGCGGAATATCGCTTCCTCAAGCGGTTCGTCACATCGGAGAATGATAATGTCAGGGTTGATGCCCATTCCCTGAAGCTCCTTGACGGAGTGCTGTGTCGGCTTTGACTTATGCTCGTCCGAGCCGCGGAGAAACGGGACGAGGGTGACGTGGATAAAGAGCGAATTCTCGCGTCCGACCTCAAGCGATATCTGTCTGACCGCCTCTATGAACGGCTGGGACTCTATGTCTCCTATGGTACCGCCGATCTCGGTGATGACAACATCGGCACCGGATTTCTTTCCGACGTTGTAGACGAACTCCTTTATCTCGTTCGTGATATGCGGAATGACCTGAACCGTAGAGCCGAGGAACTCGCCGCGGCGCTCCTTGTTGAGAACATTCCAGTAGACCTTTCCGGTCGTCAGATTGGAGTATTTGTTAAGATCCTCGTCGATGAAGCGCTCGTAGTGACCGAGGTCAAGGTCAGTCTCGGCTCCGTCCTCCGTGACGTATACCTCCCCGTGCTGATATGGGCTCATCGTGCCGGGATCGACGTTTATGTAGGGATCGAGCTTCTGCGACGCGACCTTAAGTCCGCGGCACTTGAGCAGACGGCCGAGAGAAGCCGCAGTAATGCCCTTCCCGAGCCCCGATACAACACCTCCGGTGACGAAAATGTACTTGGTTTCCTTGCTGTTCATCTTTTCGCTCTGCGGGGAGACCCGCTTATCCTTTCCCGTTTTTGGTCACTTTATTGTTGACGGCAGACCCTCCGCCTGATTTGACAAAAGACAAAGCGCCCGTCAGGAGACAGTTACGGTGTCTCAGACGAACGCCTTTGTTCAACCGATTCATTATATTACACAATCGGCTGTTTGTCAATATGATTTTGCGAAATTTCCGAAAAAAGTTATTAATCCATTTTTGGGAACCGGACTCAAAAATGCGCTTTCACCGGGGATTTTTCTCATCTGTTTACATCCGCCGCCGTGCGTCCGGGAAGGACAGCCTTTATCGCATCGACAAGTGTATCCTTTATCAGCTTGTGTCCGCGCTCGTTCGGATGGATTCCGTCCTCGCAGAGGTAATCGGAATAATCGCGCTTCACAAGGAACGCGCTTCTTATGTCGATCATGGGTATCTTCATGGAGTTCGACAGATC
>FR891201.1:17240-21045 GCA_000433515.1 Candidatus Colimorpha enterica
GCATTGTACATTTCGTGCCAGCGGTAAATATATATCTCGTCGCCGCCGAGCCACTTCATAATGTTGTCGCCGTTAACGCCGTTGCTTACCCATCTGAAATACTTTCTCGCATCGACCGGCGGAAGGTTAAGGATGACCGGTATCTTTCCGAGCTTCTTTATCTCGCCTATGACCTTTTTGTATGTCTCGACAAAAACCGAAAGCGGTGTGTTCGGGCTGTGTTCGGCATCGGGATCGTCGGCTATCTTCTTCCAGTTGTAATCGCTGTCGTTGCCGCCGAATTCAAGGACCACGTAATCGGAGCTTTTTATCTCCGGCACATTGCGCTCGACTATCTGTTCTCCGCGGGTCACGGTACAGCCGAAGCGCGAGAAATTTTCGATATCGATCTTTTCCTCTTCACCGACAAGACGGACAAATGAGTTTTCGGTCGGCACGTATCTGCCTCTTTCCTTGTCGTAAACGATGCCTTTACCTATGGAGTCGCCAAAAAAACAGAGTTTCATGATATTTTATCCTTTCCGTTCCGACGGTATCCGGAAAATGTCGGAATTTGCAGGCTGTTATTTCGTCTCTTGATATTTGATATTATATCACGCAATATTGCAAATGTCAATACCGGTTTTCTGAATTTTGTATGATTATTTTCTTAATTCCTATTTACAAATTGCCCCGTATGTGATAAAATATCCGATAGCGGATACTGTCCGACAATAAACCGCAAAGGATGCTTTATATGGATCAGATAAAATCACTTATAAACGGGCTTATTGACCAGACCTCACTGACATACGACCGGCTTCCCGACATCGACCTTTATATGGATCAGGTCATAGAATATCTTTCGCGCAGCAGCTTTTCGGCGCGGGAAAACGACAAGATATCCCCGGCGATGATAAACAATTATATAAAGGACGGGCTTCTTCCCCGCGCAAACGACAAGAAATACTCCCGCGAGCATCTTGCCTGCCTGCTGATGATCGCGCGCCTGAAGCAGACCCTGTCGGTAAAGGATACCGGGCTTCTTCTGAAATCCGACATCGCGGACGGCAGTATTGAGGACTACTTCAACGGTTTTCAGCACCTTGTCGCGGAAACGGCAAGAAGCGTCGGGGATTCCCTTCCGGATGACGATTCGGCGCTCTCCTCGGTAGCTCTTCGCCTTGCCGTTTCGGGTTATATCTCAAGAATCGTCTGCGAGCTTATCTTAAATAAGCTGGAGGAACGCTCACAGAACGAAAAAACCGAGGAAAAGTGCGATTCCGAACAGGAAAGCTGAATTTGTTAATAAAATAGCGTTGATTTTTCCGCCCGTATGCTATAAAATAATGGTATGAGAATCCACTTCACGAAAGGACGTTATTATGGCTCTCGTTACAACAAAAGAAATGTTCAGAAAAGCTTATGAGGGAGGCTACGCAATCGGCGCCTTCAACATAAACAACATGGAGATCATTCAGGCAATCACCGAGGCGGCTCAGGAAAAGAACTCCCCCGTCATTCTCCAGGTATCCGCAGGCGCAAGAAAGTATGCAAAGCACGCTTACCTTATGGCTCTCGCCCGTGCGGCTGTCGAGGATACCGGCGTTGACATGGCGCTTCACCTTGATCACGGCGCTGATTTTGAGATCTGCAAGTCCTGCATCGACGGCGGATTCACCTCCGTCATGATCGACGGTTCCCACCACTCCTTCGAGGACAATATCGCCGTCACAAAGAAGGTCGTCGAGTACGCTCACGCCCACGGTGTTGTCGTCGAGGGCGAGCTTGGCCGTCTTGCCGGCGTCGAGGATGACGTAAAGGTCTCCGCCGCCGACTCCTCCTATACAAGACCCGAGGAGGTCGAAGAGTTCGTCACCCGCACCGGTGTCGACTCCCTCGCGATCGCCATCGGTACCAGCCACGGTGCTTACAAGTTCACTCCCGAACAGTGCACAAGAAACAAGGACGGCGTTCTTGTTCCTCCGCCCCTCCGCTTCGATATCCTTGAAGAGGTCGAAAAGAGACTTCCCGGATTCCCGATCGTTCTCCACGGTGCCTCCTCCGTCGCTCAGGCGGCTGTTGCCGAGATCAACCGTCTCGGCGGCAAGATGCCCGATGCAATCGGTATCCCCGAGGATGAGCTCCGCCGTGCCGCAAAGATGGCGGTCTGCAAGATCAACATCGACTCCGATATACGCCTTGCCATGACGGCAGGTATCAGACGCGTCCTCGCAAACAATCCTTCTGTCTTTGACCCCAGAGAGTACCTTAAGGTCGGCAGAGACGAGGTCAAGAAGATGGTCGCTCACAAGATCGTCGATGTTCTCGGTTCCGACAACAAGATGTAATCTGTAAATCCATAAAAAGCACTTTGCGTTTCTGCAAAGTGCTTTTTGGAAGAAAAACACGCACTGACAAAAAAATCAGTCTTTTTTCAGTACGTTCTTCGCTTCCTTCTTTTAAAGAAGGAAGACGTATCTTCTTTTTATAAGGAATAACCATGACCTATACATACAAATACAGAGTTGACTCACACGGAACCGACATAAACGGAAATGCAGGCGTCACGGCAGTGATGCAGTATATTCAGGAGACAGCAAACCTCCAGCACGAGGAATACGGACCGACAATGCCGCAGCTGCGTGCAGAGGGAAAAGCGTTTGTCCTCAGCCGGTGCGCGCTTGACATAATGCTTCCGCTGAGAGCGCAGGACACAGTAAGCGTCGAAACATGGCTGACGGAGGCGCACGGATACGGGTTTGCGCGGAACAGCGTGCTTTACCTCGGTAATGAACCTGCGGCAAGAATGACGGCGCTGTGGGGAGTGATCGATATCCCGACAAGAAAGCCACTCCGCGCCGATGAGATAAAGCTCGGCTTCGGTACCGACGGAAGGTCACTTGAAGTATCGTCGCCCCTGCGGTTCAGGATACCCTCCGAACCGCCGCTTGCGCTTCTCGGCAGACATAAGGTCGTTTACAGCGACTGCGACGAGAACCTGCACCTCAACAACACAAGATATGCGGCGGTGTTCTGCGACCTTCTCCCCGATATGCGCGGAAAAAGAGCGACGGGTTTTTCGATAAACTACCGGGTCGAGGCAAGACTCGGAACCGAATTCGATGTTTTTTCGTCAGAAACCGAAAGCGGATATTATTTCCGCACGGTCTTCCCCGACGGTACGGTGGGAACAGAGGCAATTCTGACCTTCTGACCATCAGAAGAAAGGCTGACACGCATGAAACCCATTCTTATCATCTCCGGCAGCACTGACCGGGAGAAGGAATACGCAAGGATGATATCGCTTGAGCTTTCGGCTCACGGCTTCCAGACAACGGAAAAGCGCGAGGACGGGCTTCCCGCAGCGGTCGTTGCGGTTTACGGCACCGTCGGGGCTGACGAGGCTGCAAAGGCAACGGAGCAGTTCAACCGCGCCGGAGTGACGGTCACCGTCCTTGCAAACGAGTGCATCGGGCGGCTTCCGTCGGGCATCGTGCTTATCGAAAGACCGGTCGATACCGAAAGATTCTGCGATCTGATCTCCGTTGCCGCCGAAAAGGGCAAAGCCGAAGCGCAGAAGCTGAAGGGCTTCGGGAACGATCTTGAGATAAACCGCACGACAGGCGAGGTAGTCTGCCGCGGCGAAATCATCGACCTTACCTCGCGTGAGCGCAGCCTTCTTCTCTACCTTGACAGCCGCCGCGG
This sequence comes from Candidatus Colimorpha enterica, assembly GCA_000433515.1. Lineage (GTDB taxonomy): Bacteria > Bacillota > Clostridia > Oscillospirales > CAG-272 > Colimorpha_A. The sequence goes on from FR891201.1 coordinate 20,928, forward strand.
CAGCCCCGTCTCACGTGAGGACGCCATCCGCGACGTCTGGGGCTTTGAATTCACCGGCGAAACAAACGTCGTTGACGTTTATATCAGATATATCCGCAAAAAGCTCGACGAACGCTTC
>FR891201.1:21115-24020 GCA_000433515.1 Candidatus Colimorpha enterica
ATACCGCAGTGTACTCCGGCAGCCCGGAATACACTGCGGCTTTTCATATTGCTCTTATTTACGTCTGCTCTCCTGCGGACTTTTTCTTATCCTTCCGGATACAGCTTTATCTCGCTGGTCTCAATCCACGGGATGAAGGACTCGTCGTGACGGCAGAAGTTCTCCTTAAGCTCGACACGGATGTACTTTGCTTCAACGGCTTCGGGGAGCACGATGCTCTGCCAGCCCTCTTCCATTACGATATCGAAACGGCAGACCTCCGTCCACTCGACATCGTCTATTCTGTCCTCCTTGCGGCGGAGCTTAAGCGGCTCATCGGTCACGGAGGAATAGACCGTTATGTACTTTGCAAGCTCCTCAAGGATGCTTATCGTGATCCCGACGTTCTTGTAAACCGAGATCTTCTTCACTTTCTGCGTCTCGCCGAAGAAGTCGAGGACGCAGTTCGCCGTGGTTTCGGAGTTTGCACCCCAGGTTCCTCCGTTGCGCTCAAGATCGTCGTTTATCAGGTTGTTGACCCAGAAGGTCGGGTCGTTCTCTGTAACGTCAGCCCAGAGCACTCTTGTGTAGTAGGATCCGTCTCTTCTCACTCCGACAGGGAGCAAAGTTTCGTTTTTCATGGCTTCCTCCTGAAAATTCATATTTGTGTTCCCGCTTCTGCGGGCATAATCTGTTACCATTATAATACAGCCCAAAGCGCACGTCAAGGGGAGATTATGACCTCATAAGTCAACTATTTGTCAGGCATCTTTTTCTCACGCCTCTGCCTCGACCGTGTACATCGACGCGAAAGCCTCGTCCTCAAGAGCCTTGCAGTCGTATCTCTTTTCCTGCTCGATGACCTTTTCAAGCTCCGGACGGGTCTTTGGATGGCGGGGAGTGAAGACAGTGCAGCAGTCCTCGAACGGAAGTATCGACGTCTCGAACGTACCTATCCTGCGGGCGATTGCAATGATCTCCTCCTTGTCCATGCCGATACACGGGCGGAAGATCGGACGGTTAACGACCGAGTCGGTAACGCAGAGTGCCTGCATCGTCTGGCTTGCCACCTGGGCAAGGCTTTCGCCGGTGATAAGAGCCGACGCATAGCAGGCCTCCGCCGTTCTTTCGGCAAGGCGCATCATGGAGCGGCGCAGAAGCAGGGTGAAATACTCCTCGGCACAGCTGTCACGGAGGACCTCCTGAAGGTGAGTCAGGGAAATGATGTGTACCTTTATCTTCCCGCAGTATTCCGACACCTCGCGGGCGAGCTCGATCACCTTGTCGCGCGCCTGCTCGGAGGTGTAGGGATAGCTTTCAAAGTGTACCGCCTCGACGGTAACGCCGCGTTTTGCGATCATGAACCCGGCGACCGGGCTGTCGATCCCGCCGGAAAGCAGGAGCAGAGCCTTTCCGCTGGATCCCGTCGGCATTCCTCCCGCGCCGGGGAAAGCGCCTGCATGGATATATGCCTTGTTCTCGCGTATCTCGGTCATGACGGTTATCTCGGGCGCGCGGAGGTCAACCTTAAGCTCCGGCATCACCTCAAGTATCGCGCCCCCGACCTCGGCGGCGATCTGCGGAGAGGTCATCGGGAAACGCTTGTCACTGCGCCTCGCGTCAGCCCTGAAGGTCGCCTTGCCGCGCAGGAAAGCGGGAATGTAGCTTTTTGCGGTTGCTTTTATCGCCTCGATGTCCTTTTCGGTCTCAACGGCGCGGGCAACGGTGGTTATTCCGAATATCTTCCGGCAGAGCCTGAATGCCTCTTCTATATCGGCATCGTCGTCAAGCGGCTCTACGTAAACGGTGCTCTGTATGTATGTCACCGAGAAATTGCCGGCTTTTTCAAGGCGCTTTTTCATGTCGCGGTAAAGCAGCTTTTCAAAATATCCGCGGTTGAGTCCCTTAAGGGTGAGCTCACCGTATTTACAGAGAAGTATTTCTTTCATTTTCAGATTCCTTATTCTTTTGATTCATTGGTTTTATCAGCCGCAAAGCGGGCACAGATGTCCGAAAGCCGGCACTCTCCGCACCGGGGCGACCTTGCGCAGCAGGTATCCCTGCCGAAATCGACCAGTCTGTGACAGAAATCCGACTGTTCCTCCGGCGGTATCAGCGCGGCAAGTATCTTTTCGATCTTATACGGCTCCTTCAGCGATTCCGGGTAAAAGCCCAGCCTGCCGCATATCCTGATGCAGTGGGTATCGGTAACGACCGCAGGCAGACCGAAAACGTCGCCCCGCATAAGGTTGGCTATCTTCCGCCCGACGCCGGGAAGGGACAGAAGGCTGTCCATATCATACGGTACCTTCCCGCCGAAACCGGTTATCAGCATCTGTGACATCTTTTTTATGTCGGAGGCTTTCATGTGATACAGCCCGCACGGTCGGACGATATTCTCTATCCCCGATACCGGCGCATCAGCCATCGCGTAAACGTCGGGATAAACGCGGAAAAGCTCCTCGCTGACGGTGTTGACCCGTTTGTCGGTGCACTGAGCCGAGAGCCGCGCCATTACAAGCAGTCTCCACGGGTCGCCTCCGTATTTCAGCGCGCAGGCAGTGTCGGGATATGTCATTTTCAGCCGCGACACAGCAAGCCCGGCAAGCTCTTCAGGGTTCAATGTTGGTAATCCTCCCGTTAAATTTTTCAAAATACCGCAAAACCGCCGTTTTCGCCTTGAAAAGCGGCAGAAAATGTTGTATAATAATGTTGCGGGCATATGCTTTTCCCGCCTACGGATTATTATATAACAAAACCCCGCTGATTTCAAGCCGCATGACGGGTTTTACGAAAAAAAGGAGGAAAAAATCATGAAACAGAAGTACGATATAACCGTTGCAGGTATTTCCCTTTCAATTGTCAGCGAGGATGACGAAGAATATATCAACAGTCTTGTCCGTCTTCTCGACAGAAGGATAGCCGA
>FR891202.1 GCA_000433515.1 Candidatus Colimorpha enterica
CTCCGAGAAAGAAAAAGAGGTTATTGGCAACGACGCAGTCATAAAATCCCTGCCACCAAAGCAAAACCCGCCAGCCCAAAGCACTGCTCTATTGTATCACAAATCCCCCGCCCTGTCAACCGAGCCTCACATACCCGCAGTCAATGCTCTCCCGGTCTGCGATCTCCTTCTCCCTGTCAAGCGAGGTGAATATAACGGTCTGCGCCCCGCTTGCCGAAAGTATCTTCAGCATCGCCGCAAGCCGCGTGTCGTCGATCCGCGAAAAGCTCTCGTCAAAGAACATAGGCGGAAGCCTGTCCTCCCCGCAGATAAGCATCGCAAGCGCAAGTCTCAGACTTACATAAGCCGCATCCGACGTTCCGGCGCTCATGAATTCCTCACCCTTCGTTATCCGCCCGCCGTTTCCGGTCTCCGGACGGAAGGAAAGCGAAAATCCGCTGTCAACGCCCAGCTCATCGTATTTTCCGTGCGTCACCGCTCCCATCAGCTTCCCGGACATTTCGGTCAGCCGGGGCGCTATCTCTCCGCGCATTTTTTCGCTCGCACTGTTCAGACTGTCAAAAGCAAGAACATAAGCCCGATACTGCTCCTCAAGCGCCTCACGCTCATACTCAAGCGCAGTCAGACGCTCCGCGATCTCCGCCGGCTCCCTGACCGAAGCCTCAAGAGCGGCAAGCCTCAGCTCATTTCTTTTCAGCGCTTCGGCATCCAGCTTCAGCTTTGCTGAAAGGAACTGCGCCTTGCGCGTCGCATCCTTGAAATCAAACCCGGCAGGAAGGGTTATCTCAGAGCCGTCGTCCTCCGGCTCTCCCCGGCTCAGCTCCTCGTCCTCGGTCTTTAGTCCGACATATGCCACCCGGCGTTTCTCGACCTCCTCCGTCAGCTTCTCATCGCGTTTCAGAACCTCTCTCAGCTCGTTAAGCGCCGTCGAAGTGGTCTGCATTCCCCATTTCCGACACAGCGTGTCAAGCGTCCCGCGGTATTTGTCCCTCTCTTCCGTTGCCCGGTCAAACTGCGGACGGATAAGCTCAAGCTGCGCCGAGAACATCCCCACCGGATCGCTTCCGACCCCGGCAAGCTCCTTTAGCCGTCCGGAAATGCGCCCGGAGAACACAAATCCCGTCACCATTCCGGCAAACGAGAGCAGCGAAACCGCCGCCAGAAGGATCCAAAGCTCACTTTTTCCGAGGAACATAAGCACCGTCGCCGCTGCCGCAATAATAAAGAACAGTATGCAGACTCCCGCCGCGGCGATCGCGGTGGCTTTCTTCGCGCCGAGCGCACTCTTTTCGGCATTCCGCTTTTTCTCGGCGGAATCCCGGTCGGCGACAGCGGCATCCCTCTCGCGCTCAAGCTTTTTCAGCAAGCTATCCGCTTCTTTTCTGCGGGCCTCGGCATTTGCAATCGCGCCGGCGCATTCCTCAAGCTGTCTTGCGTACTCCCTGTCGGGGAAAAAGCCGTTGCGCGTGTTTTCTTTTCTGAAAGCATCAGCCTCGGCAACGATCTCCCGATAATCCCGCTCCGCATCCTCAAGCCGCTTCCGGCGCGCCCGTATCTCAAGCATCCTGTGCCCGGCAAGATTTTTGTTTATCGTCTCCGACTGCCGCTGTTCGGTCTCAAGCCGTTCCGAAAGCTCCGCCGTGCTTCCCCTGAGAGAGATCATCTCCCCGTTCGACCTTGAAGCCGCCTCAAAATCTTCCTTAAGCTTCCCGATCTCACCGTCAACGGTGTAAAGCCTGCCGCCCTTGCCGTTCTTGTGCAGGAGCGACACCCTTCCCTTGTCAAGTATCTGGAGCGACTTTTTCGCGCTGACCGACTCGTCGGCGGAAAACAGAAGGTTTTCAACCGCCTCGGAGGTCTCCCTCCCGTCGATCCGTCTCCCCGCCGTCTGACCGACAAAAACCGTGCTTGTAAACAGCTTCGCCGGCAGACGGAAGAACACCTCTCCCGGCACCTTCCCGGCAAAACAGCTGCTCCCGTCGTCAAGGTCGATGACGGAAAGGCTGTCCTTCGCGCCGACACAGCGTCTCTCAATGCGATACCGCTTGCCGCCGCAGTTGATTATGGCACTTCCCTCGGCGATCCCGGTCGAAAAGCTCAGATGATTCTCGCGGTCAGCTTTCCCGGAAAAACCGTAAAATATGAAACGGATAAGCTCGCCGAATGTGCTTTTCCCCGACTCGTTCCGACCCTCGACGATGTTCATCCCGGAGGTCAGGTCGAGAGAGACATTCTTAAGACTGCCGAAGCTGACCGCATAAACCGATTCTATGTACATGATACGCTCAGAGAACCGCCGTGCAACCCTCGGGACGCACCTTCAGAACCGCACAGGAGCCGGCGCCGAAGACCGCTTCCATCCCGCTCTTGTAGCCGTCAACATTTTCGTCCGGAACAAAAGCCTGAACCGTCCCGGCAAACCCGCCGCCGTGAACTCTCCACGCGGAGGTTCTTTCGGTGCCGGAAAGTGCGTAATCAGTAACCGCAAGAGCAAGCGAAAGTCCCTGCTCCCTCACGTTTTTGGTAGTGTAGACGTTCTGGAGATACATGAAGCTCGATTCTCCGGAAGCGCGGACACCGCGGAGAAAGCTCCCGATGTCGCCCCTCTTAAGTGCCTCTGCCTGTCCCATGACGCGCTCGTTTTCGCGTATGAAGTGGAACGCGCGGAGGATGGCTCTGTCGCCGACCTTCTCTCTCAGCTCACCGGCACGGGCAAGCAGCTCCTTCACGGTCAGTCCGCGAAGCACCCCGCGCCCGAATTCTTCGGCGACCGCCTTCATTTCCGCGGGAACCGAAGCGTAATCATCGTTGAGGTCGGTATGGTTTCCGCCGGTGTTGGTTATACAGAGGCTGTATCCCGCACGGCTGAGATCAAAGCCGAGCTTCTCGATCTTCGCCGCCTTAGGATCGGCAAAATCGATGAACGAGAACCCGCCGACCGCGCAGGCAGTCTGATCCATAAGCCCGGACGGCTTCCCGAAATACACGTTTTCCGCATACTGCGCGATCTCCGCGATCACCGGAGCGGTTATAACGGCATCGTTGTAAAGATGGTTCATAACCGTCCCGATCATGACCTCAAAAGCCGCCGATGACGAAATCCCCGACCCCTTCAGCACGTTCGAGGTGGTGTAAGCGTCATATCCGCCGACCCTGTACCCTCTCTTCTCAAATCCGGCACAGACCCCCGAAAGAAGCGAGCCGGAGGTGTAAAACAGCTTTTCGTCCGGCTCTCCCGGATGGCAGTCAACGGTATCGGCGGGGAACCCCTTCGACTTGACCGTGACCCTCCCGTCCCCGTTTGCCGAGGCAACTGCAATTATGTCAAGATCGACCGCCGCCGCGATGACGCATCCGCGGTTGTGGTCGGTGTGGTTTCCGGAAATTTCGCTTCTTCCGGGTACGGAAAAGAGCCTGACTTCACGGTCGGCCCCGAAAAGCGACGAAAACTCCCTGACGGCATCTGTGTATCTTTCACGCTGAGCGGCAACGGCGCTCTCCCCGTAAAGCGCGGCAAAGCGGCTGTCAAGCCCTCCGTTTTCAATAAGCGCAATAAGTTCTTTTGTCTGCATAATTTCGTAATCCTCCTCCGCACGGCAGCGGCATCTGATAGCATAATGATTCAGATTATATTATATCAGATATTGCGTTAATTTACAACAGATTTTTCACTTTTCCCGCGATTTTTTTGCCGCAGACAGAACCGGGGCGACTTTCCCAAGCGAATTCCTTCAGCCGGCGGCACCGTTTCTTTTTTCCTTGGTCAATAACATTATTGTATCACGGCATCTTCCTTTTGTCGTCCCCCGTAATTCCCCCGTAATTCCCCTCCGCACACACCCGACGGCGGTGAGGATGATTCACGAATCACCCGTCTGTCGGATTCGGATTTCTGACAGAGCTTTTCAGACATCGTCAGCGCCTGCCCGTTTTTCTTTCTCCTAAAAAAAGAGCCACAAGGGATAACCCCTTGACTCCCGCTGCGGGTGCAGCCACCACCGCATGGGGAAGCAGCGGGGAGGATTCAGTTCAGACCGCACA
>FR891203.1:0-622 GCA_000433515.1 Candidatus Colimorpha enterica
CGGTTCCACGACACGGCTAAACGCTATCGCGACTTTCTGACTGCGGTAAACGAGGACAGAGCCGGACGTGCGGAATCGGTTAAAAACGAAATTGAGTTTATAAAAGCCCGCGCGGAAAAGTTTTCTTATATCACTGACAGAATTTCCGCTGGACGGATCCCTCTGAGGGTAACGCACAATGATACTAAGCTGAACAATGTGCTTATCGACACGGAATCCGGCAAAGCCGTATGCGTCGTTGACCTTGATACCGTCATGCCTGGATCGGTGCTTTACGATTTCGGCGACGGCATACGCTTCGGAGCCTCAAGCGCCGCCGAGGACGAACGCGAGCTTGACCGGGTGTTTGTACGGCTTGATATGTTCGACGTCTTTGCAAAAGGCTTTATCGCAGGCTGCGGCGGCTCTCTCACCGATGAGGAGCTTGACGCGCTTCCGATGGGCGCTTACATATTCACTGCCGAAACCGGGATGAGATTCCTTGCCGACCACCTGAACGGCGATACATACTTTTCGATCCACCGCGAGAACCATAATCTTGACAGAGCAAGAACACAGCTGAAGCTTGTCAGCGATATGGAAACAAAGCTCGGTGATATGGAGAGAATAATCGCAAAGTACC
>FR891203.1:671-10538 GCA_000433515.1 Candidatus Colimorpha enterica
CGGCGGCGGACGCCCCGAAAAAATAAAAAATTTGTTTTTTCTATTGACTTTCGCCGCCCGTTATGATATAATACTATGCGTTCGGTGATATGCCCCTGTAGCTCAGTCGGTAGAGCACTTGACTTTTAATCAAGTTGTCCGGGATTCGATTTCCCGCAGGAGCACCAATCTGACCCTGAAACCCGTTTTACCGGATTTCAGGGTTTTCTTGTAATCCCGCTTCAGAATGTAACCGAATGACCGAATGAAAGTGAAGATAAGATGAAAATGAAACTTGTGCGGATAATTTCCGCAGTTCTGTTTGTCCTGCTCCTCTCTCCGTGCGTTTTCGCCGCGGAAAATGCGGAAACGGTATTTGAGGACATCACAAAAAACGACATATATGCCGCAGTATACGAGGCTGACATAGTTTCTTTGCGCTCTGCCCTCGACTGCGGACTGATCACCTCGCGTGAGCTTACCGGGATATATCTTGACAGGATCGAAAAGTTCGGCGGCGCAAAGAAATGCTTCATAACCCTTTGCGACAATGCCCTTGAGGAGGCTGACGAACGCGATGCGGCAATTGCGGCGGGAACGGCCGAGGGCACGCTTTTCGGGATCCCGGTAGTTGTAAAGGACAATATAGAATATGCCGGTTATCCGACGACAAACGGCAAGAAAAAGGACGGCAGCGTGTCAGCGACAAACGCGGCAGTCGTTCAGTATCTTCTTGATGAGGGTGCGGTCATACTCGGAAAAACCAACATGAGCACCGAAGCTCAGGAGGCGCGCATAACCATCAGCCGCGCCGTCGGAGAAACGACCAATGCCTACGATTCCGGGATGGCAGCCGGCGGCTCTTCCGGCGGAACGGCAGTCTCTGTGTCGCTGAATCTCGCCGCTGCAGGCCTCGGAACCGACACAAATGCCTCACTGCGTTATCCCGCAGTGCTGAACGGATGCGTTTCGCTCCGCTCAACCTTTGACCTTGTTTCAAGGGAGGGGGTCATAAAGCTCAACGGAAAGCGCGACGTTGCCGGAGCAATAACCCGCACGGTTTACGATCAGGCAGTAATGCTTGATGCAATAACCGGCGGAATATACAATTTCACGAAACGTCTTGATCCCGACAGGCTGAAAGGCGCGCGCCTCGGAGTGATAAAGGAGCTGTCGTATCCCTACGGTTCTTCCGACCGCTCGTCAGCCAACTTTGATCCCGAGATTTCGGCGGCATTTGAAAAGACTCTGTCAGAGCTTACCGAGTGCGGAGCCGAAATTGTTGAAGTTTCAATGCCGCGCATCTTCTCAATGTCGGCATCCTGCAACGAAACGTATGCAAATGCCGCTGCCGCAAAGGAAAAGTTCTATTCGGAATACAGGACGCTTTTTGAATCGGAAAACCTGACCGCAGTGATATTCCCGTCATGCGTGACCGCACCGCTTTACACCGGAGTTACCTCCGACGGTGCGCTGAAGGTCTATCGGCAGACAAGCGTCACAAACCTTTCGCTGATCGCACCTCAGCTCGGTGTTCCTGAAATGACGGTACAGACCGGTCTGCACTCAAGAAATGCCGGAATGGGAATAGAATTCGCCGGGCTCCGCGGAGACGACCAGAAGATACTTGACCTTGCGTATTCCTACACCGCAGGATACAACCACCGCACGGTTCCGGAGTATGCGGAAAACCTGTACGGCGCGGCAAGATACAGCATGAGCGAAATCGTCAGCCGCTATATCGTATTCACAACACCGAAAACCTCCGGTTCTTCAGCGGTATCTTCCCCGGAAGACAGCTCCGCCAAAACAGAGAATTCCGGGAGCGCCGCTGTCACGGAAACTGACCGTGATCAGCCATACCGAACTGCAAATAAGGTTACGGTGATCAGCATAGCCGGCGTGTCTGTCTGCATTTTGATTTGTCTGAGCGCGAACATAAGAAACTCCCGGATGAGAAAAAGAAGGCGCAGAAGCAGGCGCAGAAGATAAAATATATCCCTTATCACCAGGCTGGCAACCGGTAATCAGGGATATATTTTACTGTGAGAATTTCAGGCTGTAGCTTTCAATTGCCGCCCGGATTATCCGGACAGCCTGTTCTCTTCCTTTGACTTCGCCGTCAACTGCCGTTGTCTTGTTTTCAAGACGCTTGTAGACCTCGAAGAAGTGGCACATTTCGTCGAAAATGTGTTTCGGAAGATCCTTGATGTCGTGATACCCGTTGTAAGTCGGGTCGTTCATCGGAATTGCGATTATCTTTTCGTCATTTCTGCCGTCGTCGATCATGGAGATGACCCCGATCGGATATGCCCTGACAAGCGTAAGCGGATCAAGGCTTTCCGAGCAGAGAAGCAGAACGTCAAGCGGGTCGTTGTCGTCTCCGTAGGTTCGCGGAATAAATCCGTAGTTTGCCGGATAGTGCGTTGAGGTGTGCAGTATGCGGTCGAGAATTATCAGTCCGGTCTGCTTGTCAAGCTCGTATTTCTTCTTGCTCCCCTTCGGAATCTCGATTACGCAGATAAAATCCTCGGGCGAGATCCTGTCGGGAGAAATGTCATGCCAGATGTTTGCCATGTAAGTATTCCTTTCGGCGGAGCGGCTTGCAGACGGGGCAGAACCGCAGCCGGTCACAGTGTTTCAGCGGTTCTTTTTGGCTTCTTTTTTCAGTTTTTTTGCTTCGGCTTCGGCAAGCTTCACCTGCTCTATGACAGCCGCGGCTTTTTTCTTTCTCACAACTATCGGCACAACGACTGCGGCGGCAAGCGCGGCAATGACGGCGATGAGAAGTATTATATCGACTGCCACCGGGTATCTGTCACCGAAAAGTATGGATTTTGTCCTTGTGTCAAGAGTGGAGACGGCAGTGATCGCTTTTTCGCCGCTGTACTCCGCTATGTCGGAAAGGGAAGAGGAGCTGTCACCCGCCTTTATCTTCATGCTTTCCAGCTTGAGCGTTCCGTCGGAAAGAAGAGCGGCTTTGTCGGAGGAAACGGTGAGGTTTGTCCCCTGGATCAGCATTGAGTATGAGGAATAAAGCGAACCCTGCGCGTCAACGGTCACGCCGGCGCTCATGATAAGCTCCCTGACGTCGGCGGCATAGCCTTTTCCGGCTTTGAGGTTCAGAACCGCGCTTCCGGACATTGCGACCTTTGAATATTCCGCCTTGACGGCATCGGTGCCTCCGCGGACGTTGAAGGTCCCGGAGGTTATGCTCAGCTTGTCGGAATTATTGGTCGAATTGCAGAGTATTCCGGTCTCCCCACCCTCAAGCGTGAGCGTGCCGTTTCCTCTGAAAATGACATTGCCGCCGATATAAAGCGCAGCTTTTGTCGCCTTTATGCGGTTGTCGCCCTTGAGAATGACAGTTGCACCGTCGGTTATCTTCAGCCCGTACTCATCCTCCGTGTCGATACGGAGATCGGAAAGCGTCAGGGTATCCTTCGGGTTGTCCCAGAAATAGCCCTCGCCGCGCATATTCTGACGTGGGTTGAGGATGCTGACCCCTTCGGTCAGTGTTTTTGCCGCGCTGACGTTCAGGCAGGCAAAAAGCGGGACAACTATGGCAAGCGTGAGTAGGATTGCGATTCTTCTTTTGCTGTTCATGTGTTTTTTCCTTTGTCCTGTGAGTCGATAAGAAATCATTGTACAACAGAATCAATATACCACAAAAGTGTTAATAAATCAAGTACTTCGGGTGCAAAATGCCGCAAATACAGATATCCCGGCAAAGGCGCACCGCACAACCGCGAAACGCGTGCGGCTTCAGGACAATATATACCGGGCTTGTGACCGGGCTGATGCATTACCGCACCGGCAAATGACAAAATATGCGTATTTCAGGGGCGAAAAGTCTACATGTTGTATTCCGGTAAAGCATTTAGTCTCTGTTGCACAAAAAAACTTAATATTCTTTTAACGGTTGTGTAAAAAGTATGGTTGACAAAAGTATGAATTTGCTGTAAAATAATCATCGGTAAGAAAACAAACAGTCGATATATCTCAGATAATAAGGATTTGAAGTTTCTACCCGGTCCCGTAACAGACCGGACTATCGGCAACTGAACCGGTCATTCCCGTTCTTTTGCCGCGCAAACAGGCGGCTTTTTTGTTTTTCTTTTTATTGCGGAGGGCGGAAACATGAAGATTCTTGAAGAGCGGATCATAAAGGACGGCAGGGTCCTTCCCGGAAACGTCCTTAAGGTTGACAGCTTCCTCAATCATATGATCGACGTTCCGTTTGTCTGTGAACTGGGCAAAGAATTCCGCAGGCTGTTTGAAACCTCCGGCGTCACAAAGATTCTTACGATCGAGGCATCCGGCATCGGGCTTGCCTGCCTCACGGCGCAGTATTTCGGTGTCCCTGTCGTATTCGCAAAGAAGTCAAGGACGTCAAATATCTCGTCCGAGGTTTATTCAACCACCGTCGAGTCCTACACCCACGGAAACACAAATAACGTCATCGTCTCAAAGCAGTACCTCGGCGCAGGTGACAGAGTCCTTATTATCGACGATTTCCTTGCCACGGGAAATGCGCTGAAGGGGCTTATCGAGCTTTGCCGCCTTGCCGGTGCGGATGTTGTCGGATGCGGTATCGCGATTGAAAAGCGTTATCAGCACGGCGGCGATGCGCTGAGAGCGGAAAATATAAGGGTCGAATCGCTTGCGTTGATTGACTCCATGGAAAACGGAAATATCGTTTTCTCACAGATCTGAATTACTGAAAGCGCAGCTTTCCGGCGTAGCTTTCTTTAATTAATATATTATTTTTTTCGGAGGAACAATAATGTTCAGGAAAATCCTTTCCATCGCACTTGCGGCGCTTATGCTTGCAGGACTCTGCATGGCATTCGGTTCGTGCTCCAAGAGCGGAGATGCTTTCAAGATCGGCGTCATCCTTCTGCACGACGAGAAATCCACCTATGACCTCAACTTCATCAACGGAGTAAAGACCGCGGTCGAGGAGCTCAAGAAGGACGGCAAAAACGTCGAGATCGTGTTCAAGAAGAACATCCCCGAGTCCAACGAGTGCTATGAGGCTGCTTCCGAGCTTGTTGACGACGGATGCACCCTTATCTTTGCTGACAGCTTCGGTCATGAGGATTTCATGATTAATGCCGCAAAGAAGCATGAGAATGTTCAGTTCTGCCACGCAACCGGAACAAAGGCTCATACCGCCAACCTTTCCAATTTCCACAATGCATTCGCAAGCATCTATGAGGGCAGATACCTCGCCGGCGTTGCCGCAGGTCTCAAGCTCAACGAGATGATCGCAGACGGTAAATTCAAGGCTGAAGAGGCAAAGATCGGCTACGTCGGCGCATTCACCTATGCAGAAGTTATCTCCGGATATACCTCCTTCTATCTCGGCGCAAAGTCTGTCTGCCCGACCGTTACAATGGACGTTCAGTTCACCGGCTCGTGGTACGACGAGACCGCTGAGAAGAACACCGCACTTGCTCTCATCAACGGCGGCTGCAAGCTCATCAGCGGACACGCTGACTCCATGGGCGCTCCCACTGCCTGCGAAGAGAATAAAGTTCCGAACATCGCTTACAACGGCAGCACCGTTGATAAGTGCCCCAACACCTTCATCGTTTCCTCCAGAATCGACTGGGCTCCCTACTTCAAGTATATCTGCGAGCAGGCAATTGCCGGAAAGACCATCGACACCGACTGGACCGGAACCCTTAAGACCGGCTCCGTTGCTCTTACCGATATCAACGAGAAGGTAGCAGCCAAGGATACCGCAGCAAAGCTCAAGGATGTCAGAGCTAAGCTCGAAAGCGGCGAACTCAACGTGTTCGATACCAACAACTTTACCGTTGAAGGCAAGAAGGTTGAGAGCTTCAAGGTCGAAGAGACCAACGAGGTTATCGAGAACGGCATATTCAAGGAATCCTCCTTCCGTTCCGCTCCTTACTTCGATCTCAGAATCGACGGCATCACTCTTCTTAACGACAAGTATTGATTCCACCGGTCTGTGAACTGACATAACGTGTCAGATTCGGCGGGGAATCTCCCTGCACCGAGGGGCTCACGCTTTTATGGCGCGAGCCCCTCAAATGGGTGTAATAACCGTAATTCCGGAGCGGTTTCCGGAATTATATAAACCAACTCAAGACAATCCCGGAGGAAAAACAGTGAGTAAAACAGCAGCGCTGGAACTTAAAAATATTTCCAAGAGCTTCGGCAGTGTCGTCGCGAATAAAAACGTCGATCTCACACTTTACAAGGGCGAGATACTGGCGCTTCTCGGCGAGAACGGAAGCGGTAAAACCACGCTCATGAATATGATAGCCGGAATTTATTATCCCGACGAGGGACAGATTTTCGTTGACGGCAAAGAGGCAGTGATAAGCTCACCGAAGGACGCTTTCGGGTACGGAATCGGTATGATCCACCAGCATTTCAAGCTCGTTGACGTTTTTTCCGCGAGCGAGAATATCATACTCGGCGTAAAGGACGGCAGAAAGTTCAATATTAAGAACGTCAATGCCACCGTCGGCGAGATCTGCCGCAAATACGGCTTCAATATCGATCCGAAAAAGAAAATATACGAAATGTCCGTCTCTGAAAAGCAGACGGTTGAAATAATAAAGGTCATTTATCGCGGCGCGGAGATACTCATCCTCGACGAGCCGACGGCGGTTCTGACCCCTCAGGAGTCAGGGAAGCTCTTTGATATCCTCCGCAAAATGCGCGAGGACGGGAAATCGATAATTATCATCACCCATAAGCTCCATGAGGTGCTTTCGATCTCCGACCGGGTTGCGGTTATGAGAAGAGGCGAACACATAGCGACCGTCAACACCGCCGAAACAAACGAGTCGGAGCTTACCGAGATGATGGTCGGCAAGAAGGTCACGCTGAATATCGCAAGAAGCGAGCCGGTCAATCCGCATCTCCGTCTCAGCGTCAAGGGCGTCACCGGTACCGATGCCGACGGGATCAAGGTGCTTGACAATGTTTCCTTCTCGGTCAATTCCGGTGAGATCCTCGGAATCGCCGGTATTGCCGGAAGCGGTCAGAGAGAGCTTCTTGAGGCAATTGCCGGACTTCAGCATATCGATTCCGGCGAGATCACATACATATCCCGTAAAACCGGCGAGAGCGTCAACCTCCGCGACAAAACCCCGCTTCAGATACGCGACCTCGGCGTGCGCCTTTCCTTCGTTCCGGAGGACAGGCTCGGCATGGGTCTTGTCGGAAACATGAATATCACCGACAACATGATGCTCCGCAGCTACCAGAAGGGCAAGTCGATGTTCCTTGACAGGGAAAAGCCGAAGGCGCTTGCCGAGGAGATAATAAAGAGCCTCGAGGTCGTCACCCCCGGACTTACAACGCCGGTAAGACGTCTCTCCGGCGGAAATGTCCAGAAGGTGCTTGTCGGACGCGAGATCGCGTCGTCTCCGTCGGTGCTGATGGCGGCTTACCCGGTCAGAGGACTTGACATAAATTCGTCTTATATGATATACAATCTTCTGAACAAGCAGAAGGAAAACGGAGTGGCGGTCATCTTTGTCGGAGAGGATCTTGACGTTCTTATCGAGCTTTGCGACAGGATCATGGTCATCTGCGGCGGAAAGATAACCGGCATCGTTGACGGCAGGACCGCAGTCAAGGAAGAAATCGGACTGCTTATGACAAAACACGAGCCGGCTGAGTATACGGCAGAAGAGGGGAAAGAGTGAGTATCATGGCAAAGGAAATCAACAAAACACACCGTGAACCTCTGTTCCACGTTCTCAAGCGTCCGTCAATATCCTTCGGCAAGGCGCTTTTCATCCGCATTGCGGCAATTCTTATCGCTTTTGTCGTCTGCGCTCTTATTTCCGGAGTTCTTGTCAATAACGCAACCCCGGTTTCCTTCTTCGAATCGGTGTTCAAAGGCTCGTTCGGCACCACAAGAAAGATATGGAAGCTGTTCAAGGACATTTCCGTCCTGCTGTGCATATCCCTTGCGATAACCCCTGCGTTCCGGATGAAATTCTGGAATATCGGTGCCGAGGGACAGGTGCTTGTCGGAGCACTTGCCTGCGCTGCCTGTATGTACTACCTCAACGGCAAGGCATCGGATCCCGTAATTATCATCTGTATGTTTGCGGCATCGGTTCTTGCCGGAATGGTGTGGGCAGGAATCCCCGCGCTGTTCAAGGCTCAGTGGAACACGAACGAGACGCTGTTCACGCTTATGATGAACTATATAGCCACATACCTTGTCGCGTATTTCCTCATCAAGTGGACACCGAACGGCTCAAGTTCGCTCGGTATCCTTCCGGCAGGTCATCTTCCCAGGCTCGGGCATGAATATCTGCTTATAATAGTCTCGGTCGCGCTCCTCACCGTGCTGGTTCATATCTATCTGAATTACAGCAAGCACGGCTATGAGATCTCTGTTGTCGGCGAGAGCGAAAAGACTGCCAGATACATCGGCATTAACGTAAAAAAGGTCATAATCAGAACCATGCTGTTCTCGGGAGCGCTCTGCGGTATTGCGGCATTTCTGATTGTCGGCGGGCTTGACCACACTGTCACAGAAAATACCGTCGGCGGTCTCGGATTCACCGCTATCATGGTATCGTGGCTGGCAAAATTCAAGCCGTTCAACATGATATTCACCTCTTTACTCATAGTGTTCCTCAAGCAGGGCGCGGCTCAGCTTTCGCAGGACTTTGATATAAGCTCGGCTTTCCCGAACATCGTCGTCGGAATAATCCTGTTCTTCGTCATCGGCTGTGAGTTCTTCATCAATTACAGAATCGCCCGCCGCAGTTCCGCAAAGGAGGCAAAATAATGAATAACGTCTGGTCAATGATAATCAACTATCTGCTCAGCGCAGTTTCACTCGGAATGACCTTCCTTTACGGCTCGACAGGTGAGATACTGACGGAAAAATCCGGTCACCTCAACCTCGGAATTCCCGGAATCATGTGCTTCGGAGCCGCCGGCGGCTGTATCGCTCTTGAGCTTATGAGCGGTTCGATCGGCAAAACCCCGGCATTCATTATTGTCGTCATCGGAATACTTGCTTCTTTCCTTGCCGGCGCGCTTATGGGTCTGCTTTACTGCTTCCTCACCGTTACGCTTCATGCCAATCAGAACGTGACCGGACTTGCCCTCACAACCTTCGGCGTCGGCGCGATGGAGTTTGCAATGTCAAAGATCGTTGACTCAAACTACCTAAGGGCGCTTCCTTTCTTCAGATTCCCCTTCGCAAAGAGCCAGACTTCCGCGAAATATTGCGGAGTAATGTTCTTCCTTGCGATAATAATAGCGCTTATCGCGTCGTTTGTCCTTCTGAAAACCAGAGTAGGACTTTACCTCCGCGCGGTTGGCGAAAATCCCGCAACTGCAGACGCCGTCGGCATCAACGTTTTCAGATACAAGTACGTCGCGACCTGCGTCGGAAGCGGAATTGCCGGACTCGGCGGTCTGTATTACATTATGGATTACTCCGGTTCCCAGGAATCCTACCTCAGCATCGAGCCCATGGGATGGCTTGCGATCGCGCTTGTCATCTTCGCGCTGTGGAAGCCGCATATAAGCATAATCGGCTCTGCCGTGTTCGGTGCGCTCTTTGTAGCCGGTTCATATATCCCCGCGATACGCGAGCTTCACGTCAGCATGAGCTCCACCCCCCTCCTCAAGATGCTTCCGTATGTCTTTACGGTCATCGTCCTTATAGTGATAAGCATCAGAAACAAGCGCGAGAATCAGCCTCCCGCCGCTCTCGGACTCAATTACTACCGCGAGGACAGATAACAGACCGCTGAATAAATTAACACTGCCGTACCCCTAACCGGGATACGGCAGTTGCTGTTTTTCTTCTGTATTTAATCCGGATATTTCTCCCCGACACCGGCAGCTACCGATTCCATGATC
>FR891203.1:10546-15400 GCA_000433515.1 Candidatus Colimorpha enterica
GGCAGCTACCGATTCCATGATCCGGCTGATATATCCTGCCCAGACAAGCGAAGCGGCTGATGCAAATATCTGATACACCGGAACGGTATACAGCAGCAGATATGCCACAGCGGTCGAAACTATCACAAGTACCGCGCCGATCCTGAAGGCAAGCCCGGTTTTCAACGCAAGCTCCTCTCTGCACCGGCTTTCCGACGGGAGGGAATTGTCACTGCCGGTATGCTCTCTTACGGTTTTCTTAAGTATTTCGCCGATCCGGATAAGAAGAACCGCAAAAATCACGCAGGATGCCAGCCGTAATACTGCCGGGACAGTGAACTGAAGATAAAGTCTCTTTATGCTCAGCACCGCCTGCTGCTGATGGAGTACACAGAATACCAACGTGGCGATGAATGAGACAGCCGATAAAACGGATGAAATGACAGAGAGCTTTTTCAGCTTCCTTACCGGAGAACCGTACAGCACCTCCGCCTGCTTTGAAACAAAAATCATAAGCACCGAGGCAACAACAAGCGGCAGAACCGGAATTCCGTCAATGCAGAAGGGAACAGTAAAGAACGCCGCGATTTTTATATACAGCGTCAGCTTCGGCACGGCCTTTTTCACCGTTCCGGCGACAGTGACCCGAACCTCCGAGAGCCGTCGCGTGATGTCAAGTGTAAGAGCCTTGTTCCTTTTCAGAGCCCCGAACACACGTGAGATGCAGATAAGCCACACAAGACCGAGGATAAGACCGACGGCAAGACATATCATGACAAGCACCGATTTGTACGGCGCAAGCGGATAGACCGCGCCGTCCTCCTGTATGATGTACAGATAGACAAGCTCCGGTGCAAGCGCGAAAAATGACCTCAGAGCAAGAAATGCCGCCGTAAATCCGCCTGCCGCCCGGAAGCCTGAGGGAAGCGATACTCCGGCAAATTCAGCCGAATCCGAAACAGTCTCCCACAGTCCGGAAAACGCGGGAATTGCGAAAATCAGCTCCAGAACGGCAAAAACCAGCGTGAACAGCATATAGAACGACGGATCGGACGACGCAACCGATATCATCGGTATAAGGGCTGCAGCCTTTACCGCCGAAACCGCAAGATATCTTGAGAAATTCCGGTAAGACTCCTCTGCCGTCGCCGAAACCGACGTCATCGGTCTGAATCCGCGCATTATCAGGATTATTCCGATGAAATCCGGCAGAATGTCAAGAATGTTGACCTCCGGATTGAAGAGGAAGAACAGCCCGGTAATTATCAGTGAATAGTTCATAATATTTATTTTCTCCGACAGATAAGGGGGCTTCTGCAGATGCTGCAAAGCCCCCTGTTTTTTATCAGCCCCGGTTTATTCGGCTGATGAGTCGTTTATTCCGCAGCATTTTTTATACTTTTTGCCGCTTCCGCAAGGGCAGGGATCGTTTCTGCCGACCTTCTGAGCCTTTTTGAGCACGACCGGCTTCTTCTTTATCGGTCCGGCTCCTTCAAAGCTCGCTCCGGTAACCTTTGCGACCTCGACGCGTTTTATCTCCTGACGCCTCGGCTGAACCGAGAGAAGCATTCTCACGGTATCCTCACGTATTGAGGCGATCATTGCATCGAACATATCGGCGGCGGCGATACGGTATTCGCTTATCGGATTTCTCTGTGCATAGGCATTCAGTCCGACGCTGCCCTTAAGATCCTCCATAGCCTCAAGGTGGTCCATCCACTTTTCATCGACATTGCGGAGAAGGAGAACGCGCTCGATCTCGCGCATCTGCTCGGTGCCGAAGATTTTCTCCTTTTCGGCGTAAAGCGCCTTCGCTCTCTTTTCAAGCTCCTCTTTGATGTCATCCGGAACAACATTCGAAAGCTCCTCGTCGGTATATCTGAAATCGCCGTCGCTGCAGAGGGTTCCGAGAAAGTAGTTGCGGAGCTCGTCAAATTTCCAGTCGTTCGGCGCCTCGGGATTGACGCAGAGATTGACCTCGTCGTCAACGACTGTAGTGATCATATCCGTCATCTTGTCATGCAGGTCACAGCCATCAAGCACCTCGCGGCGCTGCTTGTATATGACCGTTCTCTGCTGATTCATAACGTCGTCGTAGCTGAGGACGTTCTTTCTGCGGGCAAAGTTGTTGTCCTCAAGCTGTTTCTGTGCGTTCTCGATGGAATTGGAGAGTATTCTCGCCTCGATAGGCTGGTCGTCCTCAAGTCCGAGCCGCTCAACCATTCCGAGTATCCGTTCACTTCCGAACAGTCGCATGAGATCGTCGTCAAGCGAGAGGAAGAAGCGCGATTCTCCGGGGTCGCCCTGACGTCCGGAACGTCCTCGGAGCTGGTTGTCGATACGGCGGCTTTCGTGTCTTTCGGTACCGATTATGAACAGACCGCCTGCGGCTTTTATTTTTTCCGCTTCCGGCTCGATCTCGCGCTTGTACCTGTCAAACAGCTCGCGGAACACCTTGCGCGCCGCAAGAACCTCCGCGCTCACCGAGGTTGACGAGCCGATCGCAAGACCGACAACATCCTCGTCGTAGCCCTGCTTCAGCATATCCTGTTTTGCCATAAACTCGGGGTTTCCTCCGAGCATGATATCGGTGCCTCGTCCCGCCATGTTCGTCGAGATGGTAACGGTTCCGTACTTACCGGCTCCGGCAACTATCTCGGCTTCTTTTTCGTGATATTTTGCGTTGAGGACGGTGTGCTTTATGCCCTCGCGCCTGAGCAGCTTTGAAAGCTCCTCGGATTTCTCGATGGAAACGGTACCTACAAGTACCGGCTGACCCTTTTCGTGGCACTCTATGACCTGATTTATGATGGCGTCGTACTTGCCCTTTTTGTTCTTGTAAACAACGTCGTGGTGGTCGATTCTGATCATCGGCTTGTTCGTCGGGATCTCTACGACGTCAAGGTTGTATATCTCCCTGAACTCGTTCTCCTCGGTAAGCGCGGTACCTGTCATGCCGGAGAGCTTCTTATACATTCTGAAGTAGTTCTGGAAGGTTATCGTTGCAAGAGTCTTGTTCTCCTTCTCGATCTTGACGTGTTCCTTTGCCTCGATAGCCTGATGCAGACCGTCGGAATAGCGTCTGCCGAACATCATACGTCCGGTAAAGCTGTCAACGATGATGATCTGACCGTCCTTGTTGACGTAATCTACGTCCTTCATCATGACGCCGTGCGCCTTAATCGCCTGATTTATGTGATGGGACAGGGTGGTATTCTCGGGATCGGAGAGGTTTTCGATGTTGAAGAACTGCTCCGCCTTCTTTACGCCTGCCTCGGTAAGAACCGCGGTCTTTGCTTTTTCATCGACAATATAGTCGGCATCAAGTGTGTCGGTTGATTCCTTGCTGTCGATCTCCTTTATTCTGAACTGACGGAGCGTGCGGACGAAAGCGTCGGCTCTGTCATAAAGGTCGGTGGACTTGTCGCCCTCGCCGGAGATGATAAGCGGGGTTCTTGCCTCATCGATGAGTATCGAGTCGACCTCGTCAACGATGGCAAATGCGTGTCCGCGCTGTGTAAGGCGCTCCTTGTAAATGACCATGTTATCGCGGAGGTAGTCGAAGCCGAACTCGTTGTTGGTTCCGTATGTGATGTCGGCGTTGTAAGCCTTCTGCTTCTCCTCCTTTGTCTGGTCGTGGACTATAAGCCCGGTTGTAAGGCCGAGGAAGCCGTAGACGCGTCCCATTTCCTCGGCGCCGAGTCCCGCAAGATATTCGTTGACCGTGACGATATGAACGCCCTCGCCGGTGAGCGCATTAAGGTAAGCGGGAAGGGTAGCGACAAGCGTTTTTCCTTCACCTGTTTTCATCTCGGCAATGCGCCCCTGATGAAGAATGATGCCGCCCATAAGCTGAACGCGGAACGGACGTTTGCCGAGGACACGGTCGTCAGCCTCTCTTATGACGGCAAAAGCGTCGGGAAGAATGTCGTCTGTCGTCTCTCCGTCGGCAAGGCGCTTTTTGAGCACATCGGTCATAGAGCGCAGCTCTTCGTCGGACATAGCCCTGTACCTGTCCGCAAGATTCTCGATAGCGTCAACCGTCGGGATGATCTTCTTTATCTGCCGCTGGCTGTATGTTCCGAAAATTTTGGTTATAAGGCCCATTTAAGTAATCCTTTCGTATCCTGTAAAGACCTGAAGTCTGTGATATTCTTAATCCAAACCATTATACACCAATTCCGTCCGAATTGAAAGGACATTTTGTAAATATTATAAGATTTCAGAAAATTTTTTTACAAATGAAGTCGGACGCGCTGGCGTTTCAGAAAAAAACCGTGTATAATTTATGTATTAAATGAAACTGTTACGCAAAAGCCGGCACTTATTATAATGAACGGAGGTAATTCAAGATGACTTTAGTCTGCGCAGACAAAGAAGCCTGTGACGAGCGGTTCTCGCTTGTCTATGAGATGACCTACAACGAAATACGGAAATATGCCTCCTGCAGATGCGGCGACCCGCAGCACCTGCCAGATCTGCTTCAGGAGATCTATCTCGAATACTACCGCACATTAAGACGCAAGGGCTGTGCCTACGTCCGCGACGACAGGGCGCTTCTCATGAAGATCGCCTCCCGCCGCGCCATGCGGTACTATACGCTGAAGCAGCGGATGAGGCTGCTTGTGCCGATCCAGGCTGCCGGCGAAAACGACAGCGTGACCGACACCGACATTCCCGACTCGTTCTCGCTTGAGGACGCCGTCATTACCGCCGAAGAGTCCGGAAATATCGCAAGGGAGATATCGCATCTCCCGGCAGAGACCCGGAAAATAATATACCTGTACTACGCCGAGGATATGAAGCTTCCGGAAATCGCCGCGGCGATGAACATGAAGCTGTCAACCGTCAAGACAAAGCTCTACCGCGGCGTGA
>FR891203.1:15453-22246 GCA_000433515.1 Candidatus Colimorpha enterica
GGAAAGGAGTAAATGAAAATGAAAAATTTCAGCGATCAATTCAGAAAAACAGTAAATGATATGAAGCCGTATAAGTCTGAGATACGTCATTCGGTTCTGAACAGCGGCACAAACAGGAAAACCGTTCATGTGCATCAGGGGTTCGGACAAAAGTTCGGCACACTGCTTACGGCAAGCCTGTCGTTCCTGCTTGTGCTCGGAATAATCGTCGGAGGAGGTCTGCTCCGCGGAATGAAGAAGCCGCTTTCTCTCGGTGGCATTGATTCCGTAAGCGACAGCGTATCCGGCATCATCGAAATTCCGGATCCGACGCCTGATACAGAAACGGTGATCCCGACCTCCGGAACGGAATATCCGGACATAACATATGAGACTGTCACCGAGACGATTGAAATTTACCCCACCGACACGACAGAAACGGTTGATCCGTCTGACACCCAACCAGATGTCCCGACCGATCCTGAGATACCGGTTGATTCTCAGCCCGTTGATCCGCCTGACAACGACCCCGATATCGTGTTTTCGTATGACCCGATCGACGATTTTGGAACAGATGTGCTTGATGAGGTAAAAGTTATCGACAGCTTTACTGTGGCAATCAATGATCGGGAGGTTTCAAGTTCGATGAGTATCTTTTTCGATGCACTTTACACCGTCGGTGGTGTCGAAAAAACCGGTACGATGTTTGTTGTACTCGGCAGCGGGGTGCCTCTCGGAGAAGGTTATATTCCGGACATATACCTGATCATGTATGATCCCGAAACCGAAACTGTTGTTGCGGCTAAGAAGTGGCTGATGGCTGGCGGCATATTTGTCAACAGCGACATTCCCGGAACCTTCCTTGTAGCCGGGGTGAGCTACGATCAGTCAGACGCTGTTTACGGATATTTCGGAGTATACCGAGTTACCGACAGCCTGACCGGCAAGCCGGAATTTGTACTCGACAGCAGCTATGACTCATGCAAAATTCATCAGACTTACTTCAACTCACTGGCAAATAACGGAATTACAAAAGAAGAAATGAACGTTATTAACAGGGACAAGAAGTACAATGACAACTACTATCAGAGGTTCAGTAAACTGATCAGAGGCAGTGATTATGCAGAGATACTTGATGTATACGGCGGTGTCAACTTTTTTGCTGGAGAGTGCGTGAGCATACCCAGAGACAGATGGACTCCGTCAGATAAAGAACTTGCGGCGTTTTCCTATATATCGTACGCGGCAGGATTCTTCGATAAAAAATAAATGATCCACAATTAAATTCTCCTTCTCAGTCAGTGAAGGAGAATTTTATTCCGGCATTGACAAGCGCGGAGTTAAGTGTTACAATAGGAAGTACAGAAAAATACTGACTTATCAAGGAGTGATATAATGCTTAACGATATCATCACCGGGAAAAAGGAGCTTTTCGCCGCAGGTGTCAATACCGAGCTGCGCGCGCAGAAGAATCTGACGAGAAACGTCACGCTTCTCAACGGAAACCTCGTCGGCAACGTAAGAAACGAAACAGCCGGCGTTTCCTGCCGTGTCTATCAGAATGGGGTCTACGGCTTTTCGTCAACCGCCGAGCTGTCTGACGACGCGGTAAGAGCCGTAATAAAAGCCGCTTCCGAAAACGCGGAGTTCATGTCAGAACACGCGGGAAAAGGCAAGGGAATGCTCCCTCGCCTTGATTCCGGAAACAGCCGCACGGTTTATGAGCTGTGCGACACGGAGCAGAAAACCTATATCGGATTCGCAAAGGAGATCGACGCGTATATCTCAACGAAGTATCCCGACCTGCTCAGCCGGGGTGTTTCGGTCAGAGCCGATTCAATGGAAAAGCTCATCGCGGTTTCCGACGGATTTGATTCGCATTCGGTAATGCCGAGAAGCTATATTTACGTTTTCCTCACTGCCGAAACTCCCGACGGAAAACCGGTCGAGATGTACGAGGTGTTCGGAAAGGGCGCGACCTTCGACCGCAATTTCACATCTCCTGCCGATCTGTACGAAAGGATCGACAGGCTTTACCGGCGGCTGAAAGAAAAGTGCGAGGGTGTTTATGCCGAAGCCGGCGAAAAAACCGTTATCCTCGGCGGCATTCTCTCCGGAATGCTGGCTCACGAGGCTGTCGGTCATACAGTTGAGGCTGACCTTGTCCTCGGAGGCTCGGTCGCGGCGCACTCTCTCGGCAGACGCGTCGCGTCAGAGCTTGTCACACTTATCGACTACGCGCACACCGCATTCGGAAAGCCGGTTCCGCTCCCCATCTACGCAGACGACGAGGGAACAAAGACAGAGGACGCAGTACTCATCCGCGACGGCATCCTTACCGGCTATATGAACAGCCGCGAGACAGCGGAACACTTCGGAATGAACCCCACCGGCAACGCAAGAGCATTCCTGTTCTCCGACGAGCCGCTTATCAGAATGAGAAACACCGCGATCCTCCCCGGAAGCTCAAAGCTGGACGAAATGATCGCCTCGGTAGACGACGGATATTATCTCCTTGACACAAACAATGGTCAGGCTGATACAACCGGAGAATTCATGTTCGGAATCACCGGCGGATATGAGATAAAGAACGGAAAACTCGGAAGAGCCATCCTTGACACCACGATCTCCGGCATCGCATTTGAAATGCTGAAGACTGTCGACATGGTCTCAGACGAGGTCATCTGGGCAAGCTCCGGAATGTGCGGAAAGAAACAGCCCATGCCGGTCGGAATGGGCGGTCCCGCGCTCCGCTGCAAGGTCACGGTCGGCGGAAGATGAGAAAGGCGGCGAATGACATGGATAATCTTAAGAATATTGCAAACCAAGCCCTTGAGGCTCTTAAAACAGCAGGTGCCGAAAAAGCGAAATGCGACGTCGGCTTCTCGGAAACACACGAATTCAACGTTGACGGCGGAAAATTCAGCCTTTTCAGAACGCTTTTCGACAAGCATCTTGTAATGACCGCCATCAAAGCCGGCAAAAAGGGAAGTGTCAGACAGAACTGCTACGATCACGAAACAATAGTTTCAGCCGCAGAAGCCTGCCTTGCAACCGCGGAATCATCCCTCCCCGATGAGGCATGGGATATCGCTCCGCTTGGGGAGAACCGCGACTTTGAATACGGCGCGGTCAAGCCAGATCTTGATAAATTCTTCTTCCGCTGCCGCGAGCTTATGGACGACATTTCGGAAAGATACCCGAAGGTCATCGTTGAGCAGATGATAATGACCCACTGCGAGACGACCTCAGTTCACGCTAATACAAACGGTGTTGTTTTCGGCGAGCACTGCGGCAGCTACTCGGTCGAGATCATGTTCAGCGCACATGAAGGCGAGCTTGCCTCATCCTTCTCAGGCTCATATTTCAAGACCGATAACCTTGATACACGCTTCATCGACTGCGCGGGCGTTGCAAAGGATCTTGCCGATATCGAAAAGCAGATAACCACCCGCACGCTTGACGGAAAGTTCAGCGGTGTCATGATCCTTACCCCCGGATGCCTTAGAGAGTTTCTCTCATTCGCTCTCGGCAGCTTCACCGGCGAGGTCGGGCTTCTTGAGGGAACCTCCCCGTGGAAGGACAAGCTCGGACAGCAGGTCGCAGATACGTCGATAACCGTCTCCGACGTCCCGTCCGACCCGCGCATAATCTGCGGAGAGAAGGTTACGGCAGACGGCTTTGCGGCGGAGGATTACAGCATTATAAAGGACGGTATCCTCGAATCCTTCATGATCTCCCAGTACGTCGCGAACAAGACCGGGTTCCCGAGAGCAAAGAACACCTCCGGAAGCATCATCATGAAGAACGGCGGAAAGCCGCTTGACGAAATAATCGCCGGGATCGACAAGGGTATCGTTGTAGGACGCTTCTCCGGCGGTCAGCCCTCGTCAAACGGTGACTTCTCCGGTGTCGCAAAGAACAGCTTCCTTGTCGAGAACGGAAAGATAACCGACGCGCTTTCAGAAACGATGATAAGCGGAAACCTTGCCGATATGCTGAACAGTGTTTACGGCATTTCATCCGAAACGGTTGCCGACGGCTCGAGCGTCCTGCCGTATGCTGCATTCTCCGGAATTACCGTCTCCGGAAAGTAATCAGAAACAGTTGACAAAGCGATTTCCCCGCCGCTCGTCCGGGTCGGCGGGGAATTACAGTCAGAGAAAATCGGAAAAACAATGAATCCCAGAATCAACCGCTACATAAAAAGACGCCTGAGAAACCGTACCGTAATCACAGTTATCTGCACCGCAGTTGTCATTTCGCTTGCAGCCGGGGTGCTTTATTATACAAAACTGCGCAAAAACCTTTTTTCAAAGAATATTTATCCGGAGAACAATTCGCCGCTTGCCCGCACGACCGACAGCAGCGAATCACTTATCTACTGAGTCGATTTTTTCTGACTGCTCGATACTTATCTTCCGAAAGCGCTTGACGACCTTTACAGAATTTACCCCGACACGGATGAGGCTGTTTATACCGAGGGTATAAAGCTGATCGACGCATACCGCAGTGAGATATATACGATCCTGAAATACGACGACTGGGCGGCTGAGATCGACAGGCCGCCGATATAAACGTAAGTCCGGTGTGCCAGCTTCCGGAGTACCCGAACGGATGCGAGGCGCCATCGGCTGTCTCGCTTATGAATACCGTTGGGGTAAAGATATCGCTTAAGGATTTTGTCGACAGCTGTCTTCCGAAAGCCGACGTTCATATATCATTCGGCTGTATGTTCGGTCCCGACCCGAAAAAGTTCTATGCCGGAAATCCCGATGCCGGAAAGGGCGGCTGGGGCTGCTACGCTCCGGTGATCGTGAAAGCGACCGAAGCCCTTCCTGACGTTATTCCCGGAAACCGCCGTGCCGTTGATCTTTCCGGAACGGAATTTGACGGGATAACCAATCTCCTCTGTCTCGGCATCCCAGTCGCAATATGGGTAACGACCGATTTCGGACCGGTAAGCGGCTATTATCAGTGGCAGAGCGAGGACAAGACAGAAACCTTTGTCTATCCCGCAAACCAGCACTGCGTCGTTCTCTGCGGCGTTACACCGGATTTTGACGAGGGATACATCAGATATACCTGCCTCGATCCCCTTACCGGAAAAACCGTTTCTGTTCCGGCAAAAAAACTGTCCGGTTGCTTTGAATCGATGGGGAAGCAGGCTGTCGCACTGATACCTGACGGCTTGAACGTCGGCTTTGCCGTTTCTCAGAAGTACGGGAATATGAGTCTGACTTCAATTGACATCGGCGGCAGATATCCCGCTTATGAATATCCGCAGGACGAATACCACTGATCAAAAAAACTCTCCCGATGAAGGAGAGTTTTTATTATGCTTCAGCTGTTCCAGACAAACCCCGACGTCAGCAGGTGAACACCGTTTTTCGAGACCGTGAGAAGTCCTGTCTCGCAGTCGGCGGTTTTTTCGGTTTCATCCGGAAATCTGACCTTACAGACGCATTTTTTGACAGTTGTGACAAACGGAATGTGTCCCGCCATCACCGCAAGGTCGCCGCCCGCACCTCTTAACGAGAGAAAAACCGCGTCACCGTCAAAAACGGTCCCGGAAGGGGTCGAAACTGTCAGATGATATTCGTTCATATTCTGTCTGTCCTTTCACCGGAAGTGTCAGTTTTCGCCCCTGCGCGCTTTTTCGACCGCTTCCTCAATCGATCCGACATAGAGGAAAGCCGATTCCGGAAGATCGTCGTGCTTTCCGTCAATGATCTCGGCAAAACCGCGCACCGTTTCCGAAAGCGGTACGTACTGTCCCGGAAAGCCGTTGTACTGTTCCGAAACATGAAGCGCCTGAGACAGGTACTTCTGAACCTTGCGCGCGCGTGAAACGGTCAGCTTATCGTCCTCGCTCAGCTCATCCATTCCCATTATGGCAATGATGTCCTGAAGCTCGTTGTACCTCTGAAGAAGCCTCTGAACCTCCTTTGCCACACGGTAATGCTCCTCGCCGACAACATCGGGGGAGAGCATACGGCTTGACGAGGCAAGCGGATCGACAGCCGGGTAGATCCCCTGTGAAGCTATCGCGCGGCTGAGAACGGTGGTAGCGTCAAGGTGGGCAAAGGTCGTTGCGGGCGCCGGGTCGGTAAGGTCGTCAGCCGGCACATATACCGCCTGAACAGAGGTTATCGAGCCGCGCTTTGTCGAGGTGATCCTCTCCTGAAGCGCGCCCATTTCGGTTGCAAGCGTCGGCTGATATCCGACGGCGGAAGGCATTCTTCCGAGAAGCGCCGACACCTCGCTTCCTGCCTGAGTGAATCTGAAAATATTGTCAATGAAGAGCAGAACGTCCTGTCCTTCTCTGTCGCGGAAATACTCCGCCATCGTAAGTCCCGAAAGACCGACGCGCATTCTTGCTCCCGGCGGCTCGTTCATCTGACCGTAGACAAGCGCGGTTTTTGCAAGGACGCCGGACTGCTTCATTTCGTTGTACAGGTCGTTTCCCTCGCGGGTTCGCTCTCCGACACCGGTAAAGACGGAAATGCCGCCGTGCTGTGTTGCGATATTGTTGATAAGCTCCATGATAACGACGGTTTTGCCGACTCCGGCACCGCCGAAAAGACCGATCTTTCCGCCCTTGCAGTACGGGCAGATGAGGTCAATGACCTTGATCCCGGTTTCGAGAATCTCAGCCGATGAAGCCTGTTCCTCATATGAGGGAGGGGCGCGGTGGATGTCCCAGCGCTCGCAGTCTGCGGGTGCGGGTTTTTCGTCGACAGGATCTCCGAGGACGTTGAATATTCTGCCGAGGGTGTTCTCGCCGACCGGAACGTTTATCGCGCGTCCGGTA
>FR891203.1:22354-31502 GCA_000433515.1 Candidatus Colimorpha enterica
ACCTCCACGACCAGTCTCTTGCCGTGATTGTCTATCTCAAGGGCGTTGAGCAGCCTCGGAAGCTCACCCTCGCCGAAACGGACGTCAACAACAGGTCCGATGACCTGTGTGACCCTGCCGGTATAATGGCTTTGTGTTTCGCTGTTCATAATGACGTTTCACTTTCTCATTGATTTTCCGCGCCGGCAACGATCTCGGTTATCTCCTGAGTGATCGAGCTCTGGCGCGCTCTGTTGTAGCTGAGGTTCAGTCTGTCTATCATTTCCGATGCGTTCTTTGTTGCCGAATCCATCGCGTTCCGCCTTGCATAAAGCTCGGAAAGAAAGCTCTTTCTGATCTTCGCGCATATGACCGCGGTCAGATAATCCGGTATTGCCGAATTCATGACCGTTTCGGCATCCGGCTCAAATACAGTCTGCGGGCTGCCGTTTCCGGCTCTTTCAAGCGGAAGGACGGTCTTTATCTCCGCCGTCTGCGTAAGCACGTTCACCGGTCTTGTTCCGAGAACCTTCACAGCCCGGTATTCTCCGGCGGCAAATTTTTCGGTTATTGCTCCGGAGATTTCACGGATACCGTTGTCGGTCAGCTTTTCCGATGAACGGAACACGTTATCAAAAAGAGATATGCCGTGATGTACGCAGTAATCGTATATTCTCCTTCCGACAGGCAGAACCGCGGCATCGGTTTCCGCAATTTCGGCGGTAAGCAGCTTTATTATGTTTGAATTATAGCCGCCGGCAAGCCCTCTGTCCCCGGCAACGGCGACAATCAGCGTTTTTCCGCTCTCCTTCGGGGCGACAAACACAGAGCCGGCGGTTTCCGGTGACACAATATCGTGCATTGCCGCACATACCGCATCGGAATAGGACGAAGCGCCGGACGCGGCTTCTGCGGCTCTTTTGATTTTTGACGACGCAACAAGCTGCATTGCTTTCGTGACGTGCAGTGTCGAGTCAATGCTGCGTATGCGGTTTTTTATCGATTTGATGTCTGCACCCATATCAGTTTCCGGACACCCCTTTCGTCAGAACCGGATTCAGAGTTCACCTGAAAAGCGCGAGGTGAATCCGGATACGGCATGGTCCAGCTCTTCCTTGTCCTCATCGCTGTAACTGCCTGCGGCAAAGCGGCAGAGAAGCTCCGCGTGCTCGTCGCTCATGAAGGAATACAGCTCATGCTCGTATTTCCTGACGTCGGTAAGAGGAATGTCGTTCATATAACCGTTTACCGCAGCGTAAATAACCGCAATCTGACAGCCGACGGGGACAGGGGAGTTTTTGTCCTGCTTCAGTATCTCAACGATCCTCTCGCCCTGATTCAGCCTCATTTTCGTGTCGCTGTCAAGGTCGGAGCCGAACTGAGCAAAGTTCTGAAGCTCTCTGAACTGCGAATAAATCAGCTTCAGCGGACCGGAGATCTTCTTCATAGCCTTGACCTGTGCGTTTCCGCCGACACGGCTGACCGAGATACCGGGGTTGACCGCCGGGATGACTCCGGCATGGAAAAGCTCGGTCTCAAGGAATATCTGTCCGTCGGTAATCGAGATAACGTTCGTCGGGATATATGCCGAAACGTCGCCTGCCTGCGTTTCGATTATCGGAAGCGCGGTAATGCTTCCGCCGCCGTATTCCGGAGCGACCCTTGCAGAACGCTCAAGAAGGCGGGAATGCAGATAGAAAACGTCTCCTGGATATGCCTCTCTGCCCGGCGGACGGCGGATGAGAAGGGAAAGTGCGCGGTATGCCACGGCGTGCTTGCTTAGGTCGTCGTACACGATAAGAACATCCTTGCCCTTTGACATGAAGTGTTCGGCGATCGCGCATCCGGTATAGGGCGCGATGTACTGCACGGGAGCGGTCTCGGATGCGGTTGCCGAGACGATGACGGTATACTCAAGCGCGCCCGCGGCACGGAGAGTTTCGGTTATCTGCGCAACGGTCGAGTTTTTCTGCCCGATCGCGACATAAACACAGAGAACCCCCGTATCGCGCTGATTTATGATGGTATCGACGGCTATTGTTGTCTTTCCGGTCTGCCTGTCGCCTATTATAAGCTCACGCTGACCGCGTCCTATCGGTATCATGCTGTCGATAGCCTTGATACCGGTCTGAAGCGGCACGTTTACGCTTTTTCTCTTGATGATTCCGGGCGCCTCGGATTCAATCGGGCGCATCTCGTCGGTGAATATCTGCCCCAGCCCGTCGATCGGTCTGCCGAGGGCATTTACCACTCTGCCGAGCATCGCGTCTCCGACGGGGACGCTGACGACCTTTCCGGTCCTGCGCACGACCGAGCCTTCTTTTATGTCGTTGTCGTTGCTGAGTATCGCGACGGAAACGCAGTCCTCTTCAAGATTCTGCGCCATTCCGAAGTCGCCGCCCTCGAATTCGAGAAGCTCGTTCGCCATGCAGTTGTCAAGCCCATGGGCTTTTGCAATGCCGTCGCCGACCAGAATAACCGTCCCGACCTCAGACTGCTCGGTTTTATCGCTGAAATGCTTGATTTCCGACTTTATGATGCTGCTGATTTCATCAGAATTCAGATTCATGTTTTGTGATCGTTCCTTTCGTGGAATTGCGGCTCAGAGTGTCCTTCCGTAAAGGGCATTTTTCAGTGAACCGAGCTTTGCCTTTATGCTTCCCTCAAGAAGCACGCCGTCAACCGTTACCGAAACGCCTCCGATAAGCGCGGGATCGACATGACAGCGCATTTCGACCGCTCTTCCGGTAGAGCCCTCGAGCTTTGCGTGAAGAGCGTTCTTTTCCTCCGGAGTCAGCGGGACGGCTGTGGTCACGTCGGCAACGGCAATGCCGCTGTATTCGTACCACAGGCGCTCGTATTCGCGGAAGCAGGGAAGGATATAGCGGGAATGCCCGCGCTTTGTCATCAGCTTCATGAAGGAGCAGATGTATTCGTGTATCCTTCCGGAAAAGGCGTTGTCTATCACCTGCATACGTTCTGATTTCGGTATGTTCGGAGCGGAGAGAAGGGTGATGAACCCCGGATTCTCCGCGATTATTCCGGAAACAACGCGCAGCTCGCCGAGAAATTCCGACTCAAGTCCTTCCTCGCAGGAAAGCTCGTAAAGCGCCTTTCCGTATTCCCTGACAGTATCAGCCATTATTTCCCGACCTGCCCTTCATAGGATTTATCCCGAACGTCATTTGCCGATACCGTCAATGTAGCTGTCGATAAGCGCGCGGTGATCTTCTTCCTTCAGCTCGCGGCCTATCATCTTTTCTGCGATTTCGACGGAAATGCCGGAAATTTCGTTCTTGACATCGTTTATAGCCTTCTTCTTCTCAAAGGCAATGTCCTCGTCAGCCTTTTTCAGCATTGCCGCGGCTTTTTTGTCGGCGGCGGAAATGATATCGCGGCTTTCGGCGTTTGCCCGCTCTTTTGCTGCGCGGATGATGTTTCCCGCCTCTTCGTCGGAAGCGGCAAGCTTTGCCTCATATTCATCGCGGCTCTTTTCGGCCTCGGCAAGCGCGCGGTCGGCATCGGAATATACACGTCCGACCTCCGCCCCGCGGTCTGCCATGACCTTCTGCACCGGTCTGAACAGAAACTTCTTCACGATAAAGTACATTATGACGAGGTTTGCAAGTGAAATGAGAATACCCCAGATATTGACCGAGATAACGTCAAGATTCTGAATATTCATACTGTCCGTGTTCCTTTCACTGCCGCTTTACGGCTCACTTTATTGCGCCGAGCAGGATATTTACAAACATTTTCGGTGCGACGAAAATGAGCAGGATAGCAATGACGAGCGCGTAAAGACCGGTCGTTTCGGCGACTGCACAGCCCATAAGGAGCGTGCTTGTCACCTGACCCTTGCACTCCGGCTGGCGGCCGATGGCTTCGCAGGCCTTTGCCACCGCGTTTCCTTCACCGATACCCGGTCCGATACCTGCTATCATCGCAGTTCCGGCACCGAGGGCACAGCATCCGAGTATGATTCCAATTGCGAGTTCCATGTTTTTTTCCTCCAGAATTATTGTCGTGTTCAGTGTTGACGGGAAGCTCTCAGGGCTTTTTCAGCCTTCTTTTTCCTGCGCTTCTCGTAATCCTCCTCAGGGAAGCCGTTTGATATGTAAAGCATAGTCAGCATGGCGAATATGAATGCCTGCAGACATCCGCTGAAAAGGTCGAAATAAAGTGAGAGTATTGCGGGAAGCCCGATCCTGAGAAGAGGGAACCTTCCGAGAACCCCCGGAAGCCATCCGAGAAGAAGAGAGGAAAGTCCGCTCAGCCCCGCGGCAACAAGAGTAGATATGACAACACCGGAAAGCACGTTTCCGTAATGACGGAACGCCATCGACACCGGTGTTGCGATCTCGCCGATGACATTGAAGGGGGCAAATATCGGGATAGGCTCGACAAAGCCCTTCAGATAGGGTCCGATCCCGCCCTTTAGCTTGTAGTGTGTTATAAGTATGAAAACCAGAATAGCCCAGCCGGCGACTATGTTGAGATCGGAGGTCGCCGGATAAAGCCCGAGAAGGCTTGAAAGGCTTGAAAATGCCGACAGCCCCATGATTGCGGCGACAAAGGGTGCAAATCCGGCAAACCGCTCGCCCATGTTGCCGTTTACGAACGACTGAACCTTTGTGACGATCAGCTCCGCCGCAAGCTGTCTTTTCGACGTTCCGGTGGTTGAAAGCCCGTTTGTCAGGAACAGACACAGCCCGAGAAGCGCCGACATGACGCAGAATGAGGTAACCTGAGCCTCGGTGATATACAGATCCTGTATCGGCATTTTAACAGTGAAATATACCTGTGCTCCGGTCACGTCGATACCGTCCGACGCCGGCTTTGTCAGCACGTTCAGTATAGCCGCACCGAGGAAGGGGACAACGATAAGGATGACGCTTATTATGTCGCGGGCAAGCGACCTTTTGCCGCCGCGGCCGCGCTTTTCGGTTGGCTTCATTCGGTTCTGCCTCCGTTTTTGCCGTCCTTCACCGCGCCGTATATCCCTCTTGCCTGCGCGAACAGACGGGGAAAGAACAGCGGAATGAAGAGCGCGAAGATATCAAACTTTGGGAACACGGCGCAGACTATCACGACAACATCCATGACAAGAAGCCGCACAAGCTGCGATGCACGGATAAGCTTCCGCCTGTCCGAGTCGTCATCAACAGTCACCGCCTTCTGAACCGTCAGCCCCATGACAAAGAAATTGAGAACCGCGACAGCCCCGCTTGTAAGCGCGGCAAAAAGCACGTTCGGGGTGAATTTTGAAATGATGAGATAAACCGCAAGCATTACAGCTATGAGGATTGCCTCTGCAATTGCGACATACGCGGTTTCCTTTTTGACTGTTCCGTCTATTTTCATGCCTGTCTCCGTATTTTTCCGATTACGGTGACCGCTCAAACAAGTTATATTTATAACTGTTATGGCTGCACCGCAACTATATGATTATTTTAACTCACAATAATCGATTTGTCAATAGATTTTTTTATCAAATCATCTGACCATATATCTGACATATCTCACGGATCGGACAAAACAGTTGAACGGATTTTTTCCTCATTGTTACATTTAATGCATTTACGGAATGCAGCTGGCGCAAAACAGACAGAAAAAAACGCCTCCCGGCGGACGGAAGGTCGTTTTTATCATACTTTTACGTCAAAGCTCTTTCCGCACCTCGGACAGGCGGCGCGGTGCTTTCCTCTGATCTTTTTCAGCCGAAGGACTGCCCTGCAGTACGGACATTTTCTGTATACATGTGTTTTTCTGTCGCGGAAGCGGTTTTTTGTCAGCCGGAACGTGGCTCTGATCTTTCCGAGAAGAGCTTTGTATTTCTCGTTTTCGTTTCTTCTCACGTAAATATTCCTTGACATCATGCGGTAAACCGTGTAGACCCCGAACGCAAAAATCAGTATCCGCAATATCAGCATACCAACTCCGCGGCAGAACAGTCCGAGCACCGACGACAGGATGATAAGTATCATGTAAACGATGACAAGGAACCTGCCGAATTCGTCGATACCGTACCTTCCGCTGAAAAATTTCAACAGTTTGTTTCTGAAATTACCCATTGTACATAACCTCATGTTTCTGTAACATATGATACGCCGACTTTGTGAACCCGGTAAATCAAAATAATTTAATTTCGGTAAATTAATACGCACCTGAATGAATTTTGATAACCATCCCGTGATTCTTTAAAGAAATGAAAAAATAATCGGCAACATTTTTCACATCAGGTTAATATTTTGCGTTTACGATTAATCGGTAAAAAGGAAATAATTTTGCGAGGAAACCGAAAAGTGCTTGAACTGAGGGGAATAAAGAAGGTTTACGGAACCGGAGGGCAGAGCGTCGAGGCTCTCCGCGGTGTTGATATCGAATTCAGAAAATGCGAGTTCGTGTCGGTGCTCGGTCAGTCCGGCTGCGGAAAGACCACACTGCTCAATATTATCGGAGGACTTGACAAATACACCTCCGGAGACCTGATAATACGCGGCAGATCGACGAAAAAATACTCCGACAGAGAATGGGATGCGTACAGAAACCACTCGGTCGGATTTGTGTTTCAGAGCTATAACCTGATACCGCATCAGACGGTGCTGGCAAATGTCGAGCTTGCCCTGACGCTCTCCGGGGTCAAAAGGAAGGAAAGAAGAAAACGTGCGGAGGAGGCGCTTACCCGCGTCGGACTCGGCGATCAGATGCTTAAAAAGCCGAATCAGCTGTCCGGCGGTCAGATGCAGAGGGTGGCTATTGCCCGCGCGATCGTAAATGACCCGGAAATACTCCTTGCCGACGAGCCGACGGGGGCGCTTGACTCCGGGACAAGCGTTCAGGTCATGGAGATACTGAAGGAGATAGCCTCCGACCGGCTTGTGATAATGGTCACGCACAATCCGGAGCTGGCTCAGAGATATTCGACAAGAATAGTCACGCTGAAGG
This sequence comes from Candidatus Colimorpha enterica, assembly GCA_000433515.1. Taxonomy (GTDB): domain Bacteria; phylum Bacillota; class Clostridia; order Oscillospirales; family CAG-272; genus Colimorpha_A. The sequence continues at coordinate 29,282 of FR891203.1, forward strand.
ACGGACGCATCACCGGCGACTCCGACCCTTATAAATCCAGTGACGAAAAAAGCGATTACAGCCTGAAAAAGAACCGCTCCATGTCGTTCTTCACGGCTCTCGGGCTGTCGGTCAACAACCTTCTGACCAAAAAGGGAAGAACGATAATGACCTGCTTTGCCGGATCGATAGGAATAATCGGCATCGCGCTGATCCTTTCGGTCTCAAACGGCGTCAACCGCTTTATCGACAAGGTTCAGGAGGATACGCTGTCGAAATATCCTCTCACCGTCGACGGGGAGCAGGTGGATATGTCCGCCATGCTCGAGCTTATGTCCGGCGCCGGAAAGGACGATGCCGACCTCTCAAACCGCGACCCTGACAAGGTGTATTCAAACGACATAATGTACCGGATGGTCAGCTCCATGACCTCGGTGACGACCGAAAAGAACAATCTGACGGATTTCCGGAAATTCATTCAGGGAAGCGACAGATTCCGCTCCCATACCTCGGCGATACGCTATAAATACGATGTCCCGATGAATTTTTACGTTAAAAATTCCGACGGCGGGATACGCATTGCCGAAACCGAAACGGTGCTTTACGATATGTACAGGGCAATGGGCGTTTCCGTCGGCGAGGGCTCTGCCTCCGATGCGATGGTCAGCTCCTATTCGTCGTACATGAAGGTCTGGGAGGAGCTTCTTGCCGGTGAGGACGGCGAGCTTATCAACCCGATGCTGAAGAATCAGTACGACGTCGTTTACGGCAGCTGGCCGCAGAATTCCCATGAAGCCGTGCTTGTCCTGAACGAAAGGAACGAGCTGAGCGACCTTGTCCTCTATGCTCTCGGGCTTAAATCCTCCTCCGAGCTTGCCGACGCGATAAAGGGGAAAAATACCGGCTCCGCCGATGCCGCTGTCTACACATACGAGGAGCTGTGCGGAATGACCTTCCGGCTTATCCTTGCGGCTGACAGGTGGCAGAAGCAGGGTGACGGAAGCTACACCGATATCTCAAAGACCGACGCCGGGCTTTCCTACCTGTTCGACGATGACACGAAATATACCGAAATCAGGATCTGCGGTATCATAAAACCGAACGAGAACGCGCTGTTTTCGATGATATCCGGCTCTGTTGCCTATACCTCCGCGCTTACCGACGAGGTCATGAAAAGGACTGCGGACAGCGACATTGTGAAGGCTCAGCTTGCCGATCCGAAGACCGACGTGATAAGCGGGCTTGCCTTCAGATCTTCGGTTTCCGACCCTGATACAGCCGGAAAAATCGCCGCGGTGAAGGAGTATTTCGCCTCGCTTGACACACACGGAAAAGCGGAGATTTACACAAAGATAATGTCCGTCCCGTCGGAGGATTATATTGCGGGTGCCGTCAGCGAATACATGAAGACACAGACGCGGGAAACCATCACCGAAACTCTTGTTGCGGCATATGCCGAAAAGACAGGCTCGACCGACCTTGACACCGTCCGCGCGTATTTTGACAGGATGTCCGACGATGAACTGAACGCCATGTTCAGCGAGCAGGTCGCCGCGGTCATTTCCGAGCAGTATGCCGCCGGGATAAAGCAACAGCTTTCGGCAATGTCGGAGGAACAGCTTGCCGCGCTTCTCGGCTCCGCGCAGTTCACCGATGAGCAGTACGAGAGCTTCTGGTCGCTCTTCCTTCCGGCGCAGACATCCGATTCCACATATGAGGACAACCTGAAAAAGCTCGGATATGCCGACCCTGAGACTCCGTCGGGAATTGTGATATATGCCCCGACCTTTGAGGATAAGAACAGCATCAGCGACCTCATTGAGGAATACAACAGCGGCGTTTCCGAGGAAAATGAGATAAAGGTGACGGATTACGTCAGGCTGCTGATGTCGTCGGTCTCGACGGTTATAAATGCTGTATCGTATGTGCTTATCGCGTTTGTCGGAATATCGCTTGTGGTTTCGTCGATAATGATCGGCGTCATAACCAACATTTCGGTGCTTGAGAGAACAAAGGAAATCGGTGTCCTCCGTGCCGTCGGCGCATCGAAAGCGGACGTTGCGCGGGTATTCAATGCCGAGACGTTCATTATCGGACTGCTTGCGGGGCTTTTCGGAATCGGCATAACGCTTGTGCTGATACTGCCGATAAATCTTATTCTCCATCATTTCACCGGCATTGCATATCTCAACGCAATTCTCCCGCCGGCAGGAGGAGCTGTGCTTGTACTGCTGAGTATGCT
>FR891204.1 GCA_000433515.1 Candidatus Colimorpha enterica
CACCCATCTTGATGGCAGATGTCGGGAATCTGTAAATGCGTGCGTTCAGATCATCTTCATTGGTAAGAACGTTTCGCATGACCTTTTCATCCGCTTGGGGAAGAAGACAGCTTCCGCAGTCGAAAATCGGAGCAATCTCTGCCGTGTCGGTTTGGCTGTTGTAAAGGAATCCCCAGTTTCCGTTATGGCGGTCAAAGTTTCCAAGCAATGCATCTACTACAAACACATTCCAAAAGTGTTCGAGAAGCTTGCTGGGATTTACAAACTGCTGCTTTTCAATGGATTCCAAAATATCCGACAGCTCTGTTCCGCTACCACCGTGTTCGGAATCAATTACCGTATTCTTGATGGAGCAGAAGTCATACAGCGTCTTTCCGTCTGCGGTAAAATCACCGCAAGCACAAACCACCTTTTCCTTGCCATTCACCGTGAAAACTCCAAGCAGAGTCTGCTGTGCGGGAATACCAAGCATATTAAAAATACTGCTGCCAAGATGCTCACTGATGCAACTGTTGGTGTAGGAGAGGTCAGTTGGTTTTTGAGCACCGGACGGAGGGAATTTCAGCATATACT
>FR891205.1:0-10397 GCA_000433515.1 Candidatus Colimorpha enterica
TGTAATTTTTATCCGCGGGTGTTTTTGCGGAAAACGTATACGTGACTGTTGTCGACAGGTTCAAATACCGTTCCGTATGCGGTATTGACCTCATCCGACGAAACGACGACGTTCCCGCCGGAGTTTAAGGTGCCGGGGCTTTCCTTTATCACCGGACCGTGAATGCCGAGCCATGCGGTATCGCATCCGGCAACCGCTTCTTTTGCCTGATACGAGAGGAAAGAGGAGAACACGGAAGCCGAGAAATATCCGAAGATCCCGTTTCCGGTATCGACGGTGAGATACATGACCGGCTGAACCGAACGTTTAAGGAATGAGATCCCGGAAAGCGTTATCCGGCAGTTTTTGAAGTCAATCGACGATTTTCTGTCGGACGGATAGGAGATCACGGTGACGCCCCGCTTTTCCGCCGCCTCTTTTATCGCCGCGGCAGCACCGCTCGATGCTTCGTCATACGGTTCGGGGAGGATTATGTAGTCAAGCCGTGTGCTTTCCGACAGCCGTGCAAGGCTGACCGCATGATATCGGTGAAGATGAGTGAGCAGTACCGCATCTGCCGACACGTCGCCGAAAAGGTCGGCGGCGGATGATGCGGCATTTCGAAGCCCCGTTGTCCTCCCGTCGGAAAAGTCGATAAGAAGTGTTTTACTGCCGGAATTCACAAGGAGATAGTCATTTTTTCCCCGGTTGAAGGCGGAGATCTTCACTGTTTCCCTTTCCGTGACGGCTCCGACCGAGCGGCTGACCGAGAATATCCCGACCCACGCGGCAAAAATGACGATAATGACCGACCGTCCGACCTTCTTTCTCACCGCACAGAAAACAACACCGGCAATTACGGCAAGTATCAGCGCCGGAAGTGCGTATTCCTGTCCGAGAAAGACCGGCTCCGGCGATATCCGCGCCAGCCTTCCGGCAAGGTTCGTTATAAGAAGCCCGACTGCGCCGGCACCGCTTCTGAACAGATATCCTGGCAGCCCTCCGGTGAAGATAAGTACGCCTGACGAAAGAAACAGAAACATTTCGGCAAGCGGAATGAATATCAGATTCGAGAGCGGGGAAACCGCCGATATTTCGCGGTAACAGAACCAGCTGAACGGAAGAGTGAAAATCACGGCAGAAAGCGACACCGCAAGCAGCGAAAGAACCGACGCAAGCGGACGGAGCGGGTTGCTCTTCTTCTCTCCGGAGACGGTGACGAGCTTCTTTTTACCCAGCCTGCCCATTATCTTTCCGACAATATATTTTCCGAGGGTAAGTATTCCGAGAGTCGCCGAAAACGACAGCTGAAATCCCGCGTCGGCAAGCGATTCCGGCGAGAACAGAACGATTGCGGTTCCTGCGGTGACAAGCGATATCACCGGTGTGTCGACCTTTCCCGCGGCATCTGCGGCAAGGCAGATAATAAGCATTATCCCCGACCGTACAACCGACGCCGGAAGCCCGACAAGCAGCATCATGAACACCGTGAATGCCGAACCGAGCGCAAAAACAGCACCGCGCTTCAGCCTGAAAAACCGCAGCAGCATGATGAACGCGCCCGCGATGACCGACAGATGCATACCGCTTACCGCAAGAATGTGCGATATTCCGAGATATCTGAAATCGCATTGAAGCCCGTCCGGCACGTCTCCCCGCCTTCCGAGAAGAATGCCCGATGCAAATCCTCCGGTATCACCTCCGAGCGACAGCTTCAGCCGTGCCGACAGCCTGTCGGAAAGCGACGCGAAAAACGTTCCGACGGTCTTTGTTTTTCCGGTGAACTCAACTCCGTCAGGCTCCGCTTCGGCAATGAGATAAATTCCCTTTGAAATGTAATACCGCCTCAGAGGGAATCCGTTTTCGCTCTCCTCCGGTCGGGAGAACGAGACATTTGCCCGGATGGTCTCGCCCGGCTCTGCGTCAAGCTCTCCCGGTACGTGAAGAACTGCAGGAAACGAAACGCGCTTCCCGCCCACAGAGGTTAACTTTATATCGTATGACGAGCCGTAGTCCGCGCGCTGACGGCATTTTATCACCGTTGCCGTAATTTCCGAATCGGTGCCGGAGTACGAAAGTATCCGCGGAACCGCAATATCACAGTGGACAAACTGAAATATTCCTGACAGAAACATTCCGAGCGCGACAAGAAGATACGGCATGACATCGTTCCGGTATCTGCCGTTCTTTATAAACCGTGCAGTAAGCAGAGCGGCAAAAAGCACTGCCGAGATTATCAGAACCGCAAGCCTTACCGCCGTCACCGAGAAGAAAAGCGGGAACGACACTGCAAGCCACACCGAACAAACCGTGAAAAACGGTCTTTTTGCAAGTTTTTCCGTGATTTTCTCCCCCTTTCCGACACTGTTATATAAGAATTCTACCACAAATTCCTCCGACAGGCAAGGAAAATTTTTCTTCACGCGATATTTTTCATGCTGTGCGGGCAATAATTCAGTGAGCAGGAATTTGAAATCACCTGCCAACCAAATTTTTTATAAAAGTTCTTGGTGTTTCAAGCCCCTTCTTTCAAGAAGGGGCTTGACGGGTCCGGGCAGCGCCCGGTAAAAAATCTCGGAGGCAAAAAATGCAGATCAACAGATATATAAACGGAAAACCTGTAAGCGAGGAAGAGCTGTCAAGAGCGGGAATCGTGACGGAAGCACTTGAAAACGCAGTCCGCGGCGCAAGAAAACGTGCCAACGCTTTGCCGGAGAGAGCGGAAAACAGTGCGGAATGATAAGCACGCCGCGCTGTACTGCCGCGTTTCGACCGACGCGCAGTTTGAAGAGGGCTATTCGGTCGAGGCGCAGAGGGAAATGCTCACCGCATACTGCGTCAGCCGGGGAATAGAGCATTACGAGCACTATATAGACGGCGGTTACAGCGGAAGCAATATCGATCGCCCGGAGCTTTCCCGGATGGTTTCCGATATTAAAAACGGACTTGTCAGCCACGTCGTCGTTTATAAGCTCGACCGGCTTTCAAGAAGCCAGAAGGATACGCTCTATCTTATCGAGGACGTCCTTATCCCGAACGGAGTCAGCTTTGTGTCGCTCAACGAAAATATGGACACATCGACCCCGATAGGGCGCGCGATGCTCGGAATAATGTCCGCCTTCGCCCAGCTGGAGCGCGAGACGATAAGAGAGCGCACCCGGATGGGGATGAAGGAACGGATCAAAAGCGGCCTGTGGCGCGGCGGAGGGAAGATCCCGTTCGGCTACGATTACGACCCGGAGAAGGGGATACTTGTCCCCAATTCCGACGCGCCGACGGTCAGACTCATGTACGACCTCTACCTCCGCGGCTGGTCGATGATGCGTATCGCCCGGTATACGGGACTGAAATACGAGCGCCTTGCCGAACAGATACTGAAACGCAGGACCAACGCGGGCTTCATCGTCTACAACGGCGAGGAGTACCGCGGAAAGCACGAGGCGATAGTCAGCGAAAAGACCTACAATGACGCAATGCGCCTGCTGGATGAGAGAAGCCGGGGAAATCTCAATCCGTCGAAATGTCTGCTTGCCGGTCTTGTCGTATGCGGCGTGTGCGGCGCGAAAATGAGGTATCAGAAGTGGGGCAAAAGCGGATATAAGATATATTGCTATTCTCAGGACAAGGGAAAGCCCCACCTTCACCGTTCTGAAAACTGCGATAACTGTAAAATATGGGCGGATGAGCTTGAGAACAGCGTGATCTCCGACCTGTTTTCAATGTCTGCAAAGATATCCGGGGGAGAAAGCCCCGACACATCAGCCGACGTTTCCGACCTGCTTTCAAAACAGGCGGACAAGCTGACAAAAAAGCTGAAAAATCTCTACAACCTCTACGGCGAAACGGCAGATGAAGCGCTGACCGAGACGATATCGTCAGTAAGAGCAGAGCTTGAATCGGTGAAAAAACGCATTTCGACGATCGAAGAAGAGGCAAAGGACGGAGAGGCGGCAAGAGAGCGGCTGAAAAAGCTTGACACCGCAGAGGAAGCGTGGGAGTATATGACACAGGAGGAGAAGCAGAACGTTCTGCGCAGCTGCATAGAGCGCATTGTAGTCACGTATGACAGAACCGATATCTATTATAAAATGTTGACAGACGGCGGCGGATGATGTATAATTATCTAAATGGCATCATTTCCGTAAGAAAGGTGATCACATCATGGGAAGATTCGGATCTCCGCAGATAGGCTATCTGCGCGACAATGACGACAACGACATACCGGAGCTCAACAAATGCCCCGACTGCGGAGCATTTTTTGATGGCGATATCTGCCCGATATGCAAAAAGGTCTGCCCGGAGGAAATGAAAGCCGGCAACCGAAGGCCTCCGAAAAAGAGAAAAAAACGCGAAAAAAGCAATTACAGAAGCGTCCCGACCGATCTGTACCATCAGACGTGGTTCATAATCATCGCGCTGTTCATTTCAAGACTTGTCGGCATAATTCTTGTGTGGACAAGCGACTGGAAAAAGTGGGTCAAGGTCGTTGTCACGGTAATTGCGCTTTTCGGAGTATATATCTGTTATGCGGTCGGCATGGTGATATTCGGCGGGATCAACGGCAACCCGGATGGCAGCCGGCCGACAGAGTATATGTACGACACCTCCGATACCGAATCGGAAGAGGATTATAAGGCGCAGTGCCGACCGGTCACATACGCCGAGCTCATGCGCGACACGACCGGGAATGCCGGCACCTATATCAAAGGCGAATACACTGTTGTCAAGCTGACCGAAGGATATGAGTACAAATCCGGACGCTACGGCGATTATATTTTCGCGTCGGACAGCGACGAACACATTTTTGCCTTTTTCGACCGGCGGTCGGGAGGAGGAGGGATCGTTCCCGGAGACAGAATAACCGTCTACGGCAGGTTTTTCCTCGTCTCAGCCGTCGAGGGCTCCGGAGACAGACAGAAACACCCGATAGCCTACGCGGGATATATCGATATCGGAAAGGCGGCGTGATATCGGAATATGAAGATATTCGCAAAGATCCGCGACTGGTTCAGAAACTACTGGTACTATTATAAATGGACTGTTCTTATCGCCGTGTTCTTTGTCGGCGTGATAATTTTCTGCGCCGTTCAGTCAGGCGACCGCAGCAGCTATGACGCGTCGGTGCTTTATACCGGACCGTACATATTTGAAGGCGGCGAAAAAAACTCCCTGTCGTCGGCTTTTTCTCAGGTAATGTCAGCCGATTATGACGGAGACGGAAAAAAGAGCGTCCAGATCATCGATATGACCGCATTTACCGACGATCAGCTGAGAGAGGCAATAGGGACCTCCGACGACCCGGCGCTTGCGGTGAAATACGCACAGTTCTCGTCGGACAACGTGAAAAAGAGCTTTTCCCAGCAGGTGTTTTCCGGCGACGCGTCGATACTTATCGTTGACGAGTACTGGTATAAGATAGTTCTCAACGCCGGAGGGCTTGTCACGCTTGAAGAAGCCCTCGGCTACCGACCGGAAAGTGCGGTCGATGATTATTCGGCTGATTTCGGAAAGCTGGAATTCTCAATGTTTTTCGAGGCAGCCGGAAACCTGCCGGAGGGAACGCGGATATGCTTCCGCCGTCTCCCCACCTCCGCCGCCTTCACGGGAAGAAAAGCGGCGGAGAAAAACTACGAAAACAGCAAAAAACTGTTTTGCGATATATTCGCCTTTGAGGTGCCCTCAGCGTGACAGGAAGCCGTAATATTCCTGTATGCCGTTGTAAATCCCGGTCGCAAAGGCACCGGGGTCTTCCGACATAAGCGCCGCATCGGACGCGTTTGTTATGAACCCAAGCTCGATAAGCACCGCCGGCATCGCCGATTTCCGAAGCACCCACAGCGTCGGACGGACACTCATTCCCCGGTTCTCAAGCCCCGTCGCCCGGTTCAGCCAGAACAGAATGTCCTCTCCCATCGGATATCCCCGAGACGACGCGGAATAGGCAAAGCCCTCGCTTCCGCTTGCCGATTCGATAGTCGAGGCGTTCGCGTGAATGCTGATGAAAAAATCGGCTCCCCATGAATTTGCGGCGTCGGTTCTTGCCCTCAGGCTTGAAGCCACGCTTGTGCCGAGGATCTCTGTCGGTGTGTTTCTTGACAGACGCACCTCAAACTCCGGATTCTCGCGTAAAAGCTCCGCCGTAAGCCTTCCCACCTCGTAGGTTATGTCCTGCTCATAAAGCCCGTTGCCCTCCGCACCGGCATTCGGGTTTCCGGGATTGTGTCCCTGGTCAATGAAAATTTTTATCGCCATGCTGCATTTCCTCCGCATATTCTTGATAATTACAGTATATGCCGGAAAAAATCATGTGACATCGGCGGAAAAGGTCAATAAATGGAATTCAACAGTATAAGACGGCTTCTCAGCTGTGCAAGACGCGCGGTTGACGATTACGGCATGATAGAGGACGGAGACAGGATAGCAGTCGGTCTTTCGGGAGGGAAGGACAGCATTGCGCTCCTGTGCGTACTGCTCGACCTTCAGCGCTTTTATCCGAAAAGGTTTGAGGTCTGCGGGATAAGCGTGTCGATGGGCTTTGAGGGGATGGATTACTCCCCCGTCGCCGATTTCTGCTCTGAATGCGGAGTGGAGTATCGCGTGATAAAAACCGAGCTTGCGCACATTATATTCGATGTCAGAAAAGAGAGCAACCCATGTTCTCTCTGCGCAAAAATGCGCCGCGGGATCCTCCACGACGCGGCAAAGGAGATGGGGTGTAACAAGATCGCGCTCGGTCACCATTATGACGACGTCATCGATACCTTCATGCTCAACCTGTTCCACGAGGGCAGGATCGGCGCATTCCTCCCGGTTACATATTTAAGCCGCAAGGATATTACCCTCATCCGCCCGCTTCTCTACGTCCCTGAAAAGGACATACGGTATTTTCTCTCAAAAAACGACCTCCCGACAGTCAAAAACCCCTGTCCGGAGGACGGTCACACCGAAAGGGAAAAAATGAAACAGCTGATAAACGGACTTGACCGCGAGTACAAGGGACTTAAACACCGCATCTTCGGCGCAATGCAGAAGGGCGGGGTGTTTGAGATGAACGACGAATGACCGGCAGTGTCGGAATTTCGTTTTCCCTGTAACCGTTGCCTTAAAAAACAGCATCCCGGCAGTTTTTGTCTGCCGGGATGTTATTGTTTTTCGGGTTTCCGGTGAAGGAATTATCTTTCCTTCTTTGCGATCTCAAGCACCAGCCTGTCGATGAACTCATCAGCCGGAACCGCGCCCATGTCGCCGTTCTTGCGTGATCTTACCGAGACCGTGCCGTCTGCCATTTCCTTGTCGCCGATGATCAGCATATACGGGATCTTCTGAAGCTGTGCCTGACGGATCTTGTAGCCGATCTTTTCGTATCTGTCGTCCGTCTCGACCCTTATGCCGAAGGACTGCATTTTCTCTGCGATCTTCTTCGTGTACTCAAGCTGTTCGTTTCCGATGGGGAGGAGCTTTACCTGTGTGGGCGAAAGCCACGTCGGAAGCGCACCGGCATACTTTTCGATGAGATACGCAAGCGTGCGCTCATAGCAGCCGAGAGAGGTGCGGTGAAGGATATACGGACGCTTTTTCTGTCCGTCGGTGTCGGTGTACTCCATTCCGAACTGCTCCGCAAGAAGCTGATCGACCTGGATCGTGACGATCGTGTCCTCCTTGCCGAAAACGTTCTTGTACTGAACGTCAAGCTTCGGTCCGTAGAATGCCGCCTCGCCGACACCGACAGTGTATTCGACTCCGAGGTCGTCAAGGATCTTCTTCATGATGCCCTGAGCCTCGTCCCACTGCTCTGGCGTGCCGATGTATTTTTCACGGTTGTCGGGATCCCACTGTGAGAAGCGGAAGGTGCAGTCCTCAAGCATTCCGACGGTATCAAGGAAGTATTTTGCAAGCTCAAGACAGCCGCGGAATTCGTCCTCAAGCTGTTCGGGACGGAGCATGATGTGACCCTCGGAGATAGTGAACTGACGGACACGGATAAGCCCGTGCATTTCGCCGCTGTCCTCGTTTCTGAACAGGGTGGACGTCTCACCGAGACGCATGGGAAGGTCACGGTAGGAGCGCGCCTTGTTGAGGTAGACCTGATACTGGAACGGACAGGTCATCGGACGGAGAGCAAAGCATTCCTTCGTCTCGTCCTTCGGGTCGCCGAGGACAAACATACCGTCAAGGTAGTGATCCCAGTGACCGGATATCTTGTAAAGGTCGGATTTGGCCATAAGCGGTGTCTTTGTGAGAAGATAACCGCGCTTCTGTTCCTCGTCCTCAACCCACCTCTGAAGCAGCTGAACGACTCTTGCACCCTTCGGAAGAAGAACGGGAAGCCCCTGACCGATAACGTCAACCGTCGTGAAGTACTCAAGCTCGCGCCCCAGCTTGTTGTGGTCGCGCTTTCTTGCCTCTTCCTGAGCGGTAAGGAAGGAATTCAGCTCGTCCTTCGTCGGGAAAGCCACGCCGTAGACTCTCTGAAGCACCTTGTTTTTTGAATTGCCCTCCCAGTAGGCGCCGGTGCACTGTGTCAGCTTGAATGCCTTGACAGCGCCCGTCGAATGCAGGTGAGGACCGGCGCAGAGATCGACGAATTCGCCCTGACGGTAGAAGGATATGTCCTCTCCCTCCGGGATCCTGTCGATGAGCAGTACCTTGTACGGCTCGTTTCTCTCCTCCATCAGCTTCTTTGCCTCGCCGCGGGGGAGAAGGAATCGCTCGACCGTCAGATTTTCCTTGACGATCTTCTTCATCTCCGCCTCGATCTTCGTAAGAATTTCGGGAGCGAAGGCGGTTTCGGTGTCGATGTCATAATAGAAGCCGTTGTCGACCGACGGACCGATCGTCAGCTTTGCCTCGGGATAAAGGCGCTTCACCGCCTGTGCAAGAATGTGCGATGCTGTGTGCCAGAAGACCTTCTTGCCCTCCTTGTCGGCAAAGGTAAGGGGCTTGACCTCCGCGCCGTCGGCGACCTCTTCGGAAAGACCGATGACCTTTCCGTCAGCCTCAGCCGCGATGACCTCTTTGCTCATCTTTTCGGCTTCCTTGAGAATTTCGTATGCGGTTTTCATTTTCATTCCTCCGTTTCGTCTGAATAAACCGTTTCTGTCCGGGAAAACAACAAAACCCCGACAGAAAATTTCTGTTCGGGGTGCAGTAAAATTACCGCACGGTTCCACCCAAGCGTTTCACTCGTTTACTTAAATTATCCGTTGACGGTGGTACTCCCGGAGTGCGAAGGACCGGGCTTTCAGCAGATGTCCGGCTCTCTTTGCGGTCGCGGTCGGCGGGAACGTGTCCGTCAGGATACCATTTCGGTATGTGAATACTATAACACCCCCGGCGCGATTTGTCAAGTGGCGGGGCGAAAATTTTTTCTGACAGATGCAGGGTCGGTGCAATTATTAACAATATTCAATTGACACGGCACTCATATGATGGTATAATCAATACAAGATTTTTCCGTAAGGACGGCTGCCGCCGACGCTGCCGCACCTTATGTCCGGAGGTTGTCAGATGATTTCAGCAAAAAAACTGATCCCGTTATTCGCTGCGGCGGTATTGGCAGTGATTCTTTCCTTCACCGCTTCGGCGGATGAGGTGATTTCCGCACCCGGCGGCGAGGTTTCGGATTATGACGGGCTTATTGCCGCGCTCGGCGGTGACGGTGCCGTGTTCGTCAAGAAAAACGATGACGGCAAGGTGATATATATAACGCTCCGCGCCGATATCAAGCTCGAAAAGCCGATACACCTGACCGAAGGGGAATATTTTCTCTCCGGCGCGGGAGTCACCGTCACGGCGGCTTTTGACAACGACAGCATGATAATTGTAGGCGGCGAAAAGAAGGCTGCCCTTGCCGTCGGAAACGCGGAGAGCACCGAGAACGACAGCATAAACAACAGCATAAACGACAGCATAATATTCGACGGCGGCTCGGACTCCGGGCGCAGTACCGAGGGCCCGGTCTTCCGGGTATCATCCGGCTCGGAGCTTTCGGTCTGTACCGGAACGGTGATAAAGAATTGTCTGACCACCGTGTGCGGCGCGGCGGTGTACAGCGAGGGAACCGTTGCGTTCTACGGCGGAACGGTCGAAAACTGCCGCAGCACCGGCTCGGGCGGGGCGTTCTTCAATAAAGGAAAGCTGTTCCTTACGGGCGGCAGCATTTCCGGCGGTTCTGCCGAATTCGGCGGAGCGGTCTACAACGAGGGCACTGCTGACCTCATCGGCACGGGAATATCCGCCTGTACCGCAACAAAGGGCGGCGCGGTGTTCTCAAGCGGAACGCTCAATTTCACAAGTTCATCGGTCACCGGCTGCAAGGCAGGCGAGGGTGCCGGCGTGTATTCAAGCGGAAATGTCACCTTTGTCGGCGGGCAGATAACCGAGTGCGTCTCGACCGGAAACGGCGGTGCGGTGTACAA
>FR891205.1:10438-15958 GCA_000433515.1 Candidatus Colimorpha enterica
CTTTCTCCGGCACATATTTCTCCGACAACTCGGCGCAGAACGGCGGCACGCTCTATAATTCTTCGACAGCGGAGATCTCCGACGGCTCGATGTATTCCGGTACCGCAGCCTCCTGCGGCGGAAATATATATAACTGCGGCAACTCGTCGCTTGCCATATCCGGCGGCTCGATAGGAAGAGGCAAGGCGGTTTACGGCGGCGGGATATTCAATCTCGGCACCCTTACCGTCGGGGGCGGCGGCTTCACGCTGAACAAGGCGGAGGCAGGGCAGGCAATACTCAACGCCGGAAAGCTGATATTCAACCGGTTCCCCTACATCGACGCTAAAAACGATGTGTTCATCCTTTCCGGTCATCCGGCAGAAATAGAATCCGAGATGAAAGCCGAGCTTATCGCCGTCCTGACTCCCGGAACCGAAAGCAGCGGCGTGTACAGTCCGCTGTATTCCGAAGATGCCGTTCTCATCGACGGCGAATTTGCCGCGATCTCATATGTGAAATTCAAAATCTCCCCGGACGGAGAGAACGAATGGATACTCTCCTTCGACGGCAGGATATCAAAGAAGCTGCCGGTCTATTACAGCGCGTGGTTCTGGACTGTCATTGTCGCCGTATATGCCGCGCTCATAGCCGGAACCGTCTTTGCCGTGAGACTTTACGACAAAAAGCGCAAAGCTCCGGGAAAAGCCGCAAAAGCATAAAAGAGAGTACAGTCAGCCGGATGACCGAAGAAAGGACAGAGTCATGAAATACGCAGTGACCGATATAGGCGCAAACACCGTCAAGATAAGCATTTACAGTGTGGAAAACGGCGCGGCAAAGCACATAGTAAGCCAGTCAACTCCCGTCGGGCTTGCCGGGTATGTAACTGACGGGGTTCTGTCCGATACGGGGATATCCGAGCTTGCCGCAGTCGTATCCGACTATGAAAAACTGGCGGAGACAGTGTCCGCCGACGGGGCATTCTATATCGCAACCGCAAGCCTGCGCAACATTTCAAACGGCGAATACGCAGTCTCCGAGGTGTTCCGCCGCACCGGGATAAGAATATCGGTGATAAGCGGAGAGCGCGAGGCGGAGCTTGGCTTTACCGGCTTTCTTTCGGCGGCTCACGGCGCATTCAAATGGTTCCCGGATGACGGTATTTTTGCCGATATGGGAGGCGGAAGCACCGAGCTTGTTTCGGTCGTCGGCGGCAGCGACGCTTTCAGAATAAGCCTGCCGTTCGGTGCTCTGAAGCTGTATAACCGCTTTGTCTCCGGTGTAATTCCGACTGCCGCGGAGGTTGACGGGATATCCCGCTTTGTCCGTGACGAGCTGCGCAAAAATCTTTCTGCCGGAATTTTTGCCGGAAACACCGTCTATCTCACCGGAGGAACGGCGAAAGCGGCGGGGAAGGCAGTTTCGTGGCTCACCGGAAAGCCGAGAGGAAACATGGCGCAGTTTACTCCCGCCGATTTTTCTTCGGTTCTTGACCGGTGCATGAACGAAAGCGGCTGCCTGCATTTTCTCGCCTCGAAAATCCCGGACAGAATACATATGCTGATACCGGGTCTCTGTGTATTTTCGGAGCTTTTCCGCTATGCGGGAACGGAACGTGTTTTTACCGTCTATTCCGGAATACGCGACGGATTCATTTATGACATGATAAGAAAAGGGACAATATGCTGAAGGAAAACGACCGTATTTCCGGCGGAAATATTTTCGAGGGCATCGTTTCGGTAAGAACGCTTATCGCAAACAGCCTTGCCTTTGCCGCCGGGAATTCCGGAAATGACAGAAAAATAAAAAGCGTTTTCTGCGACTCCGGAAGAACCGGAAAAAGCCGCGAATACGCATGGATAAAACACCGCGGAGAGGAGCTCGGCTTTGATGTCGTCATGTGCTCGTCCGAGGATATTGACTGCATGACCGTCGGAAACACACACGGCGGGCTTGCCGCGGAATGCACCGGCCGCACGATTCCCGGGATATCCGCGGACATGATAAAACCGAACGGGTTCTATGTCATGCTTGAGGGGATAGAAGACCCGTATAATTTCGGCTACGCTCTCCGTTCGCTTTACGCGGCGGGGGCTGACGGGATAATCCTCTCCGAAAGAAACTGGATGACCGCCGCCGGAATAGTCTGCCGCGCGTCTGCCGGGGCTTCCGAGCTGATCCCGCTGTATCTCTGCGGCAATGACCCGGCGGGAGTTATGAAAGCCGCCGGCTACCGCGTTGTCTGTGCCGATCTCCGCGACTCGGTTCCGGTTTTCGATGCCGATCTTTCGCTTCCGCTGTTTCTCGTTGTCGGCGGAGAAAAGCGCGGCATTTCAAGAAGGCTTCTCGATTCCTCCGACCTTAACGTCAGGATCGATTACGCAAGAGATTTCACAGCATCCCTTTCCGCCGCCTCCGCCGCAACCGTCGCAGGCTACGAGGTTTTCAGGCAGAACAGGGTGAGGTGACGCTGGGCGCCGCCCAGACCCGCTTAAGAAACTTCTTGAAAGAAGTTTCTTAAGAATCTTCAAGAACTTTTGAACTGAAAAGAAGAAATATGGGTTCGGTGCTCCTCGGGTTAAGCCGGAGAGTATCGAACCCATAATAATTAAATTCATTTACCAAAGTTCTTGGAGTTCTCAGAACCTTCTTTCAAGAAGGTTCTGAGCGGGTCCGGGCAGCGCCCGGCGTCACTTATTTCCCCTTGTAATACGCCACGGCGAGGTCAACGACCATTCCGTAGCTGCGGGAGCCTTCCTTCTGCCCCTGAGAGGCGAGGTAGGTGTCGTTTATCGTCCCGCTTATATCGGCGGCAACGTTGTCGCGGTACTTTTCAAAGAAATCGTTGTATGCGATCATCTCGTATCTCAGCCTGCTGTCTGTCTCCGAAAGAAGAGCCGTGTATTTGTCTTTGTCGGCTCTGTAAAGCGCGGAGATCACATACTCGTAAACGCTCATGAAGCCGGAATACCGGATATAAGGATCGTCGCTTTTCAGACAGACAAGGAAAGCAATAAAGTTCGCCTCGTCCTCCTTTGAAATTCCCCTCTGGTGAGCCAGCTCGTGCGCGGCAGTGTAGGGAAGAGTGTAGTCGGGAAAATTCGTGTTGATGTTCGACTCTCCGGTAAAGTACGTGTAGACGCCGGAGATGTGCGTGTAGGTCATAGGCTCGCTCATAACAACATATTTCACTCTCGTCCGGAAGGCGGGAAGGAAGGAGTAATCCTTTGAAGCCTCAATATACGCATCCTGAAGCAGCCGGTTCATCTCATCAAGCGTGTAAGGCATGACGGATGACGAACCGTAGCGGAATTCAATCTGTCCGCTGACCTCCGAAATGCCGTCAAGCAGGATCTTTGCCGTCTCATAAAGCTCGTCAGCCGAGACCTTCTGCCTTGAAATTCCCAGCTTCTCGTCAAGAGATGTCCCGCTGTACCCGGCGGCAAAGGTAAAGGTAAAGGACGTGAAGAAAAATGCCAGCGCCGCAAGCAGCGACATCATCATCTTCACCATATCGCGGAGCGTCTTTTTCGATACTTTAATTATCATCACTACAAGCACCGTGACAATAAGCGGCATAAGCATGAGTATCGTCTCGGCAAGAGAAAACGGGAACCACCCGGTCAGCTTTGCATTTATCATCCGGAAAAACGCGCCGGGATAGCGGTTGTAAAAATCCGAAAAAACCGGGCTGAGCGAAAAAGCGATCTTCAGTATCAGCGAGATCAGCGCAAGGACAAACAGCACCTTCGCCGGTTTGGGCGTGCATTCGTTCAGCTTTTTAAAGAAATCCTTTATCTTCTTCATGTTCTGTCCTTTCGCACAATTCATACGGCACCCGCAATGTCCGCGCCGATCCTGCGGCACAGACGCCCCATATCGCCTTTCAGCGGTGCTGAGAGGGTGATCCTTTCCCCGGTCGTCGGATGCGTGAATTCAAGCCGCGAACAGTGAAGCGCCTGCCTGCCGATCAGCTCCGATTCCTCCCCGTAAAGCGTGTCCCCGCACAGCGGATGTCCGATATATGCCATGTGTACCCGTATCTGATGCGTCCTGCCGGTGACGGGTCGCACCTCAAGAAGCGTGACTTTTCCGTCGGTGTACAGCGGAGCATACCGTGTCTCGGCATACTGCCCCTCGTTTTCCGGGCAAACCGTGCGCTCGATAATGCTTTCATACCGGCGCTTTATGTTGGCAATAACCGTCCCGGACTGATAAACCGCACCCACAGCGGCGGCAATATAGGTCTTTTTTATTCCCCCGCGCGACATTTCGGATGAAATGCGATAGGCTGACGCGCGGTTTTTTGCAACAAGAACGATACCGCTTGTGTCTCTGTCAAGCCGGTTCACGGCGCGGAATACAAACGGGATGCTTTTCTTTGCAAAATAAAATGCAAGCCCGTTCGCAAGCGTGTCGTAATAATGCCCGTGCGACGGATGAGTAGGCATTCCGGCAGGCTTGTTCAGCGCGATAATGTCGCCGTCCTCGTATATTATGTCAAGCGGAATGTCGCCCGGCATAACGTTTCCCCCCGCCGCGGCGTCGTCTCTGTCAAGAAAAAGAACATCTCCCGTCGCAAGCACTGCTCTGACGGTCACTCGGACGCCGTTTATCATTATCCCGGTATCAAGGCTCTTCAGATGCGAAAGCTCGGCGCGGGACATTCCGAGATCCTTTTTGAGATAGTCCCTCAGGCATTTTCCGTTTTCGGCTTCGGTGATGACAATTTCCATCGGCATTTTTCCGTTCACGGTGATTATTTGCCGCCTCACGGCATAGTTATATTATACATCGCCGGAAAAACATAAACAACCGGTTTTTGCAAACAATAATTGAATTTTTGACTGCGGAAAGTCCCGGACACCGGAAACGGCGCATCCGGAGATCCGATGGGAGGTATTTTCAATGAAAAAGTCAGGTATGATCGTACTTGCGGCACTTTCCGTGTCGCTGACGGCTTTTGCTGCGGGTCTTGTCGCGGCGGCGGAGAGCGGTATCGAACAGGCTCCCGTGTCGCCGGCACTGAGCATTCTTTCCCGCGGCCTCGGAACCGTGAAAAGCGGGCTCTGCGGCAGCGATGTCAGGTTCTGTGCCGCCGATTTTTCCGACGTTCTCGGAGTTGACAGCATCGGAAAGGCGGTGATAACCTCGCTGCCGGACGCTTCGGCGGGAAAACTGATGCTCGGCTCGCTTGAGGTCATGAAGAATCAGACGGTTTCGGCTGAAAACCTGTCGGCGCTCAGATTCGTACCGTCGGATAAGTCGGAAAAGGACTGTTTCTTCACCGTAAGAACCGGAAAGGATCGGGAGTATGACCTGAAATGCACCGTAAGGATAACAAAAGACATAAACCGCGCCCCGGCGGCAGGAAGCACCTCTGTCGCCACCTATAAGAATATAGCGGTGTCCGGGAAAATGACAGCCGCCGACCCGGAGGGCGATGCACTGACATACGAGGTAGTCTCCGGCACCGCAAAGGGTCTTCTTGTCGTTAACGACAGAAACGGCGGCTATACCTACACCCCGATGAAGAAC
>FR891205.1:16028-27232 GCA_000433515.1 Candidatus Colimorpha enterica
GACGCATACGGCAACCGTTCGGAGACAGTCACCGTCGGAATAACCGTCAGCCGCTCCGACAAAGGGACAGTGTTCGATGATATGATCGGAAATCCCGCACACTGCGCCGCGATAACCGTAAGCGACGCCGGTATAATGACCGGAATCGGGCTGAACGGAAGCACACTGTTCGACCCGCAGGGAAAGGTCAGCCGTGCGCAGTTCCTTGCACTGGCTATGAAAACGGCAGGGGGCGACGTTTCCGGTATCGGGCAGGGAACGGTCATCGTTTTTGCCGACGACGGCGACATCCCCGCCGAATACCGCCCGTATGTCATCGCCGCATACAACGAAGGCATGATAAGCGTCCCTGACGGAAACGGAAAAGATAATTTCGACCCGCGCGGAAATATAACCGTCTCCGATGCGCTCGTCATGCTTGGCGGGATTCTTAAAACCGAAAAACCTGTGGTAAAGCCGGTGTTTGCAGGCTCGGATTCGCTTAAGGGTGAGCTCGCCGATGTCGTTTCGGGACTGTATGCTGCCGGAATAATCGACTCGGCGGAGAATCTCTCATCCGAGCTTACAAGAGCCGATGCCGCCGTGCTTCTCTGCCGCGCACTTGAAAGAAAATAAGAAGACAAGTATAAATTTATACCGCCCCTTTCCGTCAGGAGAGAGGCGGTATTGTTTCACGGACCTGCCGTTATTTCTTTTCCCTGCGCTGGAACTTCAGGATCATTATCCCGACGATGCAGAACAGCGAACCGATCGCAAGAACGATCACCGTTACGTGTACGACATAACGGAAGGTTATCGGCGGCTCCGTCTCCGGAGGTGTCGCCGTAGTGACGTCAGTTGTTTTCCCGTTTACAAGAGTAACTGTGAAGGAATCGCTCCCCGGATGGGGAGCCGGGATATCGCTCGTGACGGTATCAGTGCCGATAGTGTCGGTTGTTGTAAGAACCGTATCCGTGCCTGCAGGAACGGAGGTTTCGGGCTTCGGCGGCTTTGTCGTCTGATCGTCGATGACGTGCGGGGGATCGGTATCGGTGCGGGAAGCAGACTCGGTCGTGACCGTATCCGGCGGGTCATACGTGGTTACGCTGCTGCCGGCGGACGGCGGTGCCACCTTCATGAGAGCTTTGTAGAAATTCTTCTGCTCCTCGTTCAGCTGGCTGTAATAGTAGCCGGCTGTGCTGTCCCGCTTAGCCGGTGCCGGGCGGGAGGATACATGACCGGTGTCTTCCGCCGTATCCGTCATGAAGGTCGAGGACTCCTGAATAAGGCCGTCGCTTTCGGGTGCAGCAAAAGTTCCGGACGTTTCCCCGGACGTTTCCCCGGATGTTTCAGCGGATGTTTCTCCGGATGTCTCTCCGGACGTTTCGGTTACCGGGCTGTTGTTGTCTTTGTAGGATTTTTCCGAAAGCTCCGGAAGAGTAAACAGGAAAAGCCCTGTCCCGGAAATATCTCCCGACGGGATGTGGTTCTGGGCGAATTTTCTTCCGGACACCTTGTTGACAACCGTGTCTGACCCGACAAGAAGATATTCGTGCGAGATCTTTTTCCCGTCGTCCCACGTGGCGTCAACGGCATACCATTTTCCGTCGTCCATCCTGACGTAGTTCCACATATGGTTTTCACTGAACTCGTTAAGCTGACCGTCGCCGCTCCGCATTACAATGCCTATGCCGGAGACGAGAATGCACTCGATCCCGTTTCTGTCGCAGATCAGACGGAATGCTTCGGCATACCCTTCGCAGACCGATTTTCTGTCAACAAGCGCACCGTATGCGCTGTAAGCATATTTTCCCGATGCATCGTATTCCGTAAGGAGACAGATATAGTCATGTATGGACTTTATCCTGTCATAAAGAGTGTCGCCGACCGGCGTGAAGGAGTCAAGTGCTTTTTCAAGCTCCGCCGTCAGCTTTTCCGGGTCGCGGTATTCCGGAAGCACCGAAATGCGATTTTTCAGCTCCTTAACCTTCCAGATATAAAGCCCGTTTTCCTGCCGGCTCTCCGAGACTGCCTCGATCCTCGAACGGTTCACGTCGATCCACATGGATTTTTTAGGGTGATCCATGATGAAGGCATCGTATGCGGTCTGGGTAATGGCTCTGAGCGCCTCTGACGCCGGCTTTCTCTCCTCTTCGGTAGGAACGGCAGTCCGGCTTGTGTATTCAATATACCTGATGAGGGAAACCCGTATCTCGATTGTGTCGGCTGCCGAAACCGCAAGGGGCTGGACTGTAATAACCGAAATCAGTACCGGGAGAATTATTGAAAATGCTAATTTATCAAAATATTTTTTCATGGCGTCACGTCGTTTCTTGGAATTCACGCGATATCACCCCCGGTGCCGGCTTCGGAGATTTCCGATATTTTACCGGGGAACGACAATATTATTGTATACTTGATTTGTTCCGGTGTCAATAGACAAACTGTGAATCCGTATTTTTCTGAGCGGATTTCCGCAGCACCGGAAGGGCAGCGTTCCGTGAAATTTATTAATTTGAAAAATCCGTTTTTTTCATCCGGGTACTTGACAAACAATCCGGACAGTGATATAATACGTTTGAACAGTTATTCAAATGAACATTTAATCAACATTTTGAACGGAGGACGGAACTAAGTGGCGGAAAACGAAATATCACCGTCGTGCGAGTATATGCACATACACAGCGACCTTGTCGATAAGGTCAACGAAAATATGCCGGACGATGACATACTCTGCGACCTTGCAGAGCTTTACAGGGTTTTCGGCGACAGCACGAGAATAAGGATACTTTACGCACTGTTCGAGTCGGAGATGTGCGTCTGCGATATTGCACAGGTGCTGGGAATGAGCATCTCGGCAATATCCCATCAGCTCCGCGTGCTCAAGCAGGCAAGGCTGGTTAAATACCGCCGCGAAGGAAAAACCGTGTTCTATTCGCTGTCCGACGACCATGTCCGATCGATCATAGATCAGGGCATAGGTCATGTCGAAGAGTGAATGCGCATCCGGCGACCGAAAATCAAAACCGAAAGAGAGAGGAAAATACCATGAGAAAAACATTCGAGCTTGAAGATCTTGACTGCGCAAACTGCGCCGCAAAAATGGAGAACGCCGTCCGCGGGATCGAGGGAGTAACCTTCGTGTCGGTTTCCTTCATGACCCAGAAAATGATTCTTGAGGCTGACGACGACAAATTCAACGACATCGTCAAAAAGGCTGTAAAGGTCTGCCGCAAGATCGAGCCGGACTGCACAGTCATCGTAAAATAATCATCTGTATCTCACGGCAGACCAAAGGTCTCTGCAGAGTCACAGGAAGCGAGGCAACTCCGAAATGACAAACAAACAGAAAAAACTGCTTATCCGCATAACCGTCGCGCTGGTTCTCTTCATCGCCGCAATTTTTATACCGGTAAAGGGAATCTTCAGGCTTGCGCTTTATCTCATCCCGTATGCCGTTGTAGGTTACTCCGTGCTTATCAAGGCAGTGAAAAACATCCTTCACGGTCAGATCTTCGACGAAAACTTTCTTATGGCATTGGCAACCGTCGGTGCGTTCGGCGTCGGCGAGTACCCGGAGGCGGTGTTCGTCATGCTGTTTTATCAGGTCGGCGAGCTTTTCGAGAGCATCGCTGTCGGAAAGAGCAGAAAATCGATAACCGGTCTTATGGATCTCCGCCCCGATTACGCAAACGTCGAAAGAAACGGAGAGGTGCTCACGGTGTCCCCGGAGGAGGTCGCGGTCGGAGAAACCCTCGTCGTCAAGCCCGGCGAGAAGATCCCGCTTGACGGCACCGTCATCGACGGAAGCACAAGCATCAATACCACGGCACTGACCGGAGAGCCTGTCCCGAGGGACGTTTCCGAGGGTGACGCTGTCATCAGCGGCTGCATAAACATCTCCGGACTTATAAAGATCCGCGCCGACAAGCCCTACGGCGAGTCAACGGCATCAAAGATACTCGAGCTTGCCGAAAATTCCGCTGCAAACAAATCGAAGGCAGAGGGCTTCATCACGAAATTCGCGAAGTATTACACCCCCGCAGTCGTTATCAGTGCTCTGATACTGGCAGTCGTCCCGCCGCTTTTCGACGGAAACTGGAGCGGATGGATATACAAAGCACTCAGCTTCCTTGTCATCTCCTGCCCCTGCGCACTTGTAATATCCGTCCCCCTTACCTTCTTTGCCGGAATGGGCGGAGCCTCAAAGAACGGTATCCTTGTCAAGGGCTCGGTCTATCTTGAACAGCTTGCCTCCTGTGGCACGGCGGTTTTCGATAAGACCGGAACGCTTACCGAGGGCAGTTTCAGGGTCACGGCGATCCATCCGCAGATCATCGGGGAGAGACAGCTGCTTGAAACAGCGGCGCTTTCCGAGTGTTATTCCAACCACCCGATATCTCAGTCACTGCGCGGGGCTTACGGAAAGGAAATCGATAAATCACGCATTGCCGAGGTTGCGGAGCTTGCCGGACGCGGCGTCAGGGCGTCGGTTGACGGCAGAACCGTCTGGGTCGGAAACGGTAAACTGATGGACGAGGTCGGCGCGGATTGGCACGAGTGCCGGCTCGGCGGAACGGTCATTCATGTCGCGGTCGCCGATGCCGACGGAAAAGCCGCATATATGGGTCACATCTCGATATCCGACAGCATAAAAACCGGTTCGGAGGAGGCGCTTAAGGAGCTGAAGTCTCTCGGAGTGAAGAAGACCGTCATGCTGACCGGCGACGTGAAGCCGGTTGCCGACAGGATTGCATCCCGGCTTCCGATCGACGAGGTCCATGCCGGACTTCTCCCCGCCGACAAGGTGACGGAGGTCGAGAAGCTCCTTAAAGAGGACGGCAGAAGCGGCAGTCTTGTCTTTGTCGGAGACGGAGTGAACGATGCACCGGTGCTCACAAGAGCCGATGTCGGCGTTGCAATGGGCGCTCTCGGCTCCGATGCCGCAATAGAATCGGCAGACGTTGTCATAATGGACGACGACCTGCGCAGACTGTCGCTCGCGGTCAGGATCGCAAGGCGCACGCTCGGAATAGTGAAGCAGAACATCACGTTCAGCCTTGTCGTAAAGGCTGTTGTCCTGATCCTTTCCGCCGTCGGCGTATTCACGATGTGGGAGGCGGTGTTCGCCGATGTCGGAGTCATGGTCATAGCCGTCATAAACGCAATGCGCGCCATGAATCAGAAACCCTAAAAATGCTCTCATATACAATAATGTCTTTTCCGGCGGTTTGGTTTCGCGTTCCGTGAAGGATTTACAAAAAGTTCATATTCGCCCCGCTCTCCGGACTAAAAAACCGGGAACGGGGCGGTTATTTTGCCGTCAGTGATGCCGGCGTGAGAGAAAATCCTTAAAAATGCAAAAAACTCTTGATATAATCGACGATATGTGATACAATAATCAACGTACAGGTACACATACAGAAAAAACGGACGGGCTGTCCGTTTTCTGTCCCCCCGGGATACGGGGAGAACCGGGATGTCCGCCGGCATACCCGCTTTCATTCAAATCTCAACCGGCGGAGAACAAGAGGATATTATGACAAAGACAGAACTTATCGCGGAAGTCGCGGAAAAAACAGGACTGAAGAAGAAGGATGCCGAGGCAGCCGTTGCCGCTGTCCTTACCGCAGTCGAGGAGAAGCTTGCAGCAGGCGAAAAGGTGCAGCTCGTCGGCTTCGGCACCTTCGAGGTAAAGGAGCGCCCCGAAAGAGAGGGCAGAAACCCCGCCACCGGCGCGACCATAAAGATCGCCGCCGCAAAGCGCCCGGTTTTCACCGCAGGAAAGGCTCTCCGCGACAAGGTGAACTGAGATGCGCCTTGACAAGTACCTCAAAGTCTCAAGGCTTATAAAACGGCGCACCGTTGCCAACGAGGCGTGCGACAATTCCCACGTCACCGTTAACGGCAAGCCGGCAAAAGCGTCATACGACGTGAAGGAAGGGGATATAATCGAGATCTCCTTCGGCGAACGCAGGCTGAGGGTGAAGGTGCTTGACGTAAAGGAGCATACACTCAAGGCTGACGCTTCCTCGCTTTACGAGGTAATTGCCTGAGAAAAAACACCCGCCCGATGCGGGACGGATTTCAGTCATTTGCGCGCCTCCGGCAGCATACAATGTAGCAGAGTTACGATATTGTTGCCGGAGGCGGACATGACCGAAAAAAACATAAGCCCGGAAAAGACCGGGCAGAAGCTGATAATAACCGACAGGAAGATACTTGACCTTACCGGAGTGACCGATGTCGTCAGTTTTGACGAAACCGGCGCCGTGCTGAAAACCGATATGGGAACCCTTGCCGTTGACGGCGAGGATCTTCATGTCACAAAGCTCGACCTTGCAAACGGCAGTATAATCCTCGCCGGCAAGATAAACGGGCTGTTCTACACCGAAAACACCGGTGCAAAGAGCCGCGCAAAACGGCTGTTCAGATAATGCTCATACCGGTATCGCGGGAAATTTTTCTTCCGGTCATCGTGTGGTCACTTGCGCTCGGTATAATCTCCGGCGCGGTCTACGATCTTTTCAGGATCAGAAGAGCCGCGTTCAGGATCCCCGGAACACGCTTTTTGCGCGGCGGAAAGGGAAGAGCCGATACAGTCCTTACATTTTTTGAGGACATACTGTTTTCTCTCTTCTGCACATCGGTTTTTATCCTTATCGCCTACCGCCTGAGCTTCGGACTTCCGAGATGGTATTCTGCGGCGGCTTACGCAGGCGGATTCTTTCTTTACCGGGAAACCGTCGGAGTGCTTGTAATGCGCTCCGCCGAGGCAATAATCCGCGCGCTTTGCCGTGCCGTGCTGTTTGTTTGCAGGAGGGCGATATGCCCGGCTTACGGTTTTATTGCCCGACATATCGGTTCTTTTGCCGGCAAGATAAGCTCCCGGCGGCGCGCGGCTTATACGGCAAAGTACGAAAAGCACCTTGTTCTTTCTTTTACGGTACCCGAATCATCTCCTCCCGGCTCCGGGAATGAAAGGAAGTCATAGTTTATGAACAGCGGCGGAAGACTTAATTTTTTCGTTAAACTCACGATCCTCGTCGTGATCTGTTTCTGCGCCGTCAATATCATCATGCTCCGTGCCGACTACAACGATCTGCGCGACAGAGAAGAGGAGCTTCTCCGGGAAAAACAGCAGTACGAGGACGCCATAGATAAGCTGAGATCCGATCTTGATCACGAAATGGACAACGATTATATAATGCGAATCGCAAGGGAAAAGCTGAATTATTATCTTCCCGACGAGATAATTTTCTATAACGACCGCTGAAATGGCGCGCTGCCACTTGATTTTATCGTTTATGTGTTATATAATTATACCGTACCCGTCACGGGTGCGGTATTTTTATACCCAAAAGAAAGATTTCCCTTATCCGAAAGGACGATCCCCGGCGTGAAACTCAATTTCTTAAGAAAAATGACGCGGAACGAAAAGGCTGCGTGCCTTGTCTGCGTAATACTTTTTCTGCTTTTCATCAGTGCCTCCGTGCTCGCAGCATTTCTGTTCGGAATGCTGAACCGCTCGGAGAATAATTTCTCGGATTACAGAAAAAAGACCGATATAGAGCTTTCCGATCATGAAAAGGCAGGGATGGACGCAAAAAAAGAACTTGCGGCAATGAGAAACAGCCTTGAGCTTGCCGAAAAGAACCGAGAACAGCTCGAGGGCAGGATCGCCGGACTTGAAACGGAGATAAAAAATCTCGAAAAAGGCTTCGGCGATGCCGACGGACTTTACGCCTCTCTGAATTCCCGGCTCGAGGAGCTTAAAAAACAGCTTTCCGAAAAGGAAGCCGAGATATCCGGACTGAAAAACCAGATCGTTTCATTCGGTAAATCATACAATATCGACCTGAATTCGCAGGCGGAGCTTCTGAACCGGCTCGACGAAATGATAAAGAGCGGCGCGCCGCTCAATTATTCCGGTGCGGCAAACTCCAATACCGCAGGTGCCGTCGGCGTCTATCCGAAAATATCGCTGCTCTATAAGGATATCGATACCGGCTATACCTATTCCGATAACGCCGATACCGTCTTTCCTGCGGAAGGCACTCTGAAGGCGGCATTTGCGATGACCGTCCTTTCCGCCGCATCGGATGAAAAGGCGGCATACGACAAAAAGTGCGCCGAGCTGATTGCGAAAAACGGCGCAAATGCCGTCCTTCCGGAATTCCGGCCGGAGTATGACCTGAACACCGTGTTCACATATACGGCTGACAAGGCGGTTACCGGCGAGGGCGTCATAAAGGACGAGGAATTCGGCGTCGAATATACCCACCTTGAGCTGCTGCGCCTTCTGCTTGTCTACGGCGACTGTGTTGCATATGAGGAGCTGAAATCGGCATACGGGACTGCAATGCTGAGGGATCTTTCAAAGAAGATAGGCGCGGATACCGTCAGATTCAACGTAAAAGACGCTTCCGCCGGTGATATCGGTAAGCTGCTCCGCAAAATATACGAATTCACCGAAAGCGGCGCCGAATATGCCGGCTTCATGAAGGAAGCGATGATGTCCTCTCTCCATACCGTGATGATAGGTCAGGGAGTTTCGCCGAAGAAGATCGCGCATAAATACTGCTGGGAGACCGGCGGGTATCACGATATGGCGATCGTCTACGACGAACATCCGTATCTGCTTGTGATAATGACCGATATGGACGCGGGAGGAAACGAGGCAAATTCTTATATTCAGAAGCTCGCATCGCTCGTTGACGGTATTCACGGGAATTTCTACGGATGATATATGTCGGTGACTCGGGTCGGTTCCTGACCCATGTCCTGGGAACAGGAAGACTCTTTGCGTTTTCCGGAAGCGACGGAATAAGGCTGTCCTCGGCTTTTGCGGATTTTGCGTTTCTGCGCCCCGTCCTGAAAAAGAAGAACATGACCGAAAAGACGCTCTACGCCGATTCCGTCATGGTACGGAATCTCTATTCCACAACCGTCGCGCGCGACGGAACGGTGTCAAGCTCGGTTGACAGCATGACATTTTCCGCCAACCCTGTTACCGGTGTCATGGTCGTCACGATATTGACCGTTTCCGGACTTGATATCACGGTCGAGCCCTTTCCGGGTATAAAGCCTCAGCTTCACGAACCGGTTCCGGGAAAACGGAACGATGTTCAGTATCTCCGCCTTTCAAGAGGGAAAAGAGCCGTCTATATCCTTCCGGACATGAATGCGGCCGTAACCGGCGGAGGGAAGAGAATAACCCTCGGAGGCGGGACCTCCCGCCTGTTCATAATCGAGCCCGGATCGCAGGGCAGCGCGGCAAAGGTTAAAAGGGTCGCCGCAAATGCCTCTGTAGCGGAGGACCCGGACAGCAGAGATAAACACGGCGATGCCGCCTCTGTCTTTTCCGCAAGAACGTCAATATACCTCAGACGCGCGGATTTCGGGGAGGACGGACTGTATTCCGATCTTGCGAAATACTGCTTCAGAGCCGCACGTAATCTCCGTGCAAAGACCGGCGGAATACGCTGCAGCGAGCAGAACTGGTTCTGCGATGCCGGCTCAATGAGCGATTATCTTCACTTCGCAAGCGTTTTCGGGCTGAAACCGCTTGCCGACGGCATTGCCGATACGTTTTACCGCATGATGAGGGAAAACGGCAGATTCCCTCAGCTGTTTTCACAGGACGGAAAAAGGGTCGGAATGCCATACAACGCTACCTCGCTTTCGGGACTTGCGGCGATCCTCTCACTGTTCCGGTATGAAGAATTTTACCGCCTGCCGCACACAAGACTCTGCAATCTTGCCGGCAAGGTCCTCGGCGAACAGCTTCCGCTGATAAAAACCGGTATGCTTCCGTATTCCGGAGCGGAACCCGGATTCATTACCGGAGAATTCTCCGGAAACGAAAGATTTCACGGCTCTGCCCTGAACTCTCTCCTTTTTATACGCGCATCGTCGATCTACCTCTCGCTTCCCGCCGGAGCAAAATCCGATATCGCACCGGAGCTTACCGCTGCGGTACGGCACATAAAAAACAGCTTCACGCGCAATTTCTGCTCCGGTGCATCGGTCTGTGCCAACTCGCCGCGGAGATATATGAATATGCGCCTTCCGCACGACGTCACCGGCTTCTGCCGTACCTGCTCGGAGTATGTGATGCTTTCCCGCAACGGAAACGCGTATATCTGCCCGCTCTGCGGAAGCGATTGCGGCGGGGCTGAATATTCCGATGTCCTGCGCAGATTTCCGTCGGCACCGTTTTTTATCGGACGGTATTCTCCGGGCTTGTTCGACTGCCGCCTTCCGGAACACGAAGACTATGCATCAATGAGCGTGAGAGAGCTGGCGGCAGGAATCGGTTTTTACCGCTGCGACCGCCGCAGACAGTCGGAGCTTATCGGAGAGATCGCGTCAAGATATGCCTCCGACCCGGACAGCTTCACACCGCCGGCGGCGTGCCGGCTTGTCGCCGAAATGAGGCTGTACCGGAGCCATACAAAAGAGGACTACGGCGAGGAAGAAAAGGATGAAGCAGAGGAGATAAAACCGAAGCATGGACGCAAATGATATAACCGCAGTTCTGAAATGCGATGATTACGACTCAGACAGGATATACGAAAAGCTGACGGAAATGTCGCGGCTCATCGGACTGTCCGCCGACGGGATCAGGGGAAAACGGGTGGTGATAAAGCCCAACCTGCTCCTTGCCTATCCGCCGGAAAAGGCGGCAACGACCCATCCCGCAGTCGTCGGGGCGGCAGCAAGGCTCTTTTCCGACCTCGGCGCGGAATCGGTAATCATAGCCGAAAGCCCCGGCGGGATATATAACGAAAAAAACCTTGACAGGATATACCGTATAACCGGAATGGCTGACGCAGCAGAAAGCAGCGGCGCGGTTCTGAACCGCGATATGAGTTTCAGAGAGTTTTCCACGCCGGACGGCAAGGTTTCAAAGACGGTGAACGTCATCACTCCGATACTTGAGTCCGACGTTATCGTCAATATCTGCAAAATGAAGACCCATTCGCTTGCAATCATGACAGGCGCGGCAAAGAATCTTTTCGGTGTGATCCCCGGAATCGCAAAGTTCGAAATGCACGCGCGCTTCAAGAAGCCGGAGGACTTCTTTTCAATGGTGATCGACCTCGATACCGCACTTGCGTCGGGGCATGAGCTTATCAACATCTGCGACGGTATCGTCGGAATGAAAGCGATATCAACCCCTTTAAAGTCATCATTGTGTTGCAAGAGTTTAACCTCGATCT
>FR891206.1 GCA_000433515.1 Candidatus Colimorpha enterica
ACGGAATCGCATAGCCCGCGGTCTGACCTACATTGTTACTGATGATATTCGTACCTACCTAACAGAGTATCAGGCACGAAAGCAATCAAGTAAGGTAACGATTGATAATATCAGAAGAATACTCTCAAGTTTCTTCTCTTGGCTCGAAGATGAGGATTACATTCTCAAAAGTCCGGTGCGGCGAATACACAAAGTCAAAACCGGAACGAACATAAAAGAAACATATACCGATGAAGCTCTTGAACTAATGCGGGATAACTGCACAGAACTAAGAGATTTGGCAATTATTGATATGCTTGCTTCAACGGGTATGCGTGTTGGCGAGATGGTTTTGCTCAACCGTGAAGATATAAACTTCAATGAACGAGAGTGTGTAGTGTTCGGCAAGGGCGACAAGGAACGAATAGTTTACTTTGATGCTCGGACAAAGATACACTTGCAGAACTATCTAAATAGCCGTGATGACGACAATCCTGCTTTATTTGTTTCTCTGCAAAAGCCATATAATCGCTTGCAGATCAGCGGAGTGGAAGTAAGATTGCGACAATACGGTAAACGCTTGGGACTAAACAAAGTGCATCCGCACAAGTTCAGAAGAACCCTTGCAACAATGGCAATAGATAAAGGAATGCCCATAGAGCAGCTTCAGCAACTCTTAGGGCATAGACGAATAGACACGACCTTGCAATATGCGATGGTCAAACAGAGCAATGTTAAGATTGCTCATCGTAAATATATTGGTTGAGGTGAAAGGAATGAGAACTGATTACAAGGTTTTAGGCGACTACATTCAGCTTGTAGACCAACGTAACAGAGATTTGTCTGTTACAAACCTACTCGGTGTTAGTATTGAAAAACGGTTTATCCCCTCTATTGCTAACATTGTAGGCACAGATCTTTCGAGTTATAAGGTAGTTCGCACGGGACAATTTGCATACGGTCCCGTCACTTCACGAAACGGTGAAAAAATTTCTATCGCTTATTTAGATGGTGAAGCTTGCATTATCTCAAGCTCCTATACCGTTTTTGAAGTTGTTAAGAAGAATGAACTTGACTCCGAGTATTTGATGCTTTGGTTTAGCAGACCTGAGTTTGATAGATATGCTCGCTATAAGTCACATGGTAGTGTGCGTGAGATCTTCGATTGGAATGAACTCTGTATGGTGGAACTTCCCGTACCGGCAATCGAAGAACAAAGAAATATCGTAAAAGCATACAAAGCAATTACAGATCGAATTGCTTTGAAGAAGCAGATAAATGATAATTTAGCGGCTTAGTTCACCAATCGACTTAAAAGCAAGTCCTTGAGATTATCCAATTTCTTGACCTCGGCTTCATTTGAAAGTCTTTGGTCGAAAAATGGCTGAATGAGAGCATTGAATTTCTCAATTACTTCACCTGTAGGTATGGTAATCGGAAAACTTTTTAGGTTAGCTTGATTGATTTTAGGCTGTGCTGCACCCGTAACTATCGGAGCCATATTGGTGTTTGCTAAAAACAAATACAAGCTATCCTCGTTGAACCCCGACTTACCTTTGAGGATGTGGGCGTGGTTATTCGCCCAAAACTTGCCGGTAATATGTTGCAAAAGTGGGTGTCCGTTTTCATCAACGACATAGATTCCGTCCTCGCTAACAAGCAGGTACTCTCCATCAAAGATAAAGTCATCTACATAATCCACTATAGAAACTGCTCCATAGTAGGGATAGATGCGTTCCATATCAGCTCGTTCCAACGAGGAAAGCGGTTTACGCATTGAATCATAGAACTCAGCAATATCATCGACGCAACCGTTAAGCCAGTTCTGAGGACAAACGCCATCAAAAGGCTCAAAATCTACAAACCACGACTTATAAATTGCTTGAGTTGTGGCAAGTAAATTATCATTTAGCGAATACATCTATAACTCCCGTGAGTGGCGAGAGTTAAACTAAAGAACACCACTCCGTAGTCGTTCTCAATATTATTTCAAAGGAGAATGGATTATGAAACAGAATTTAATGAATGAGGTTATTCAAGGGATGCTCCCATTCCTTAATAACGGACAAATGGAAAGGTTGCAAGAAGTTTTGCAACATACGTTATTCAACTACAAGGTGGTTGAATGTGATAATAACAAGGAACTCTCGGAGCAGAACTTAGTAGAGTTGTTCTTGGCGGCAAAACGAATTGAAGGTTGCTCCGAGAAGTCCCTGAAATATTATGAGTCAACGATCTTAGCATTGCTCGATGAT
>FR891207.1:0-20310 GCA_000433515.1 Candidatus Colimorpha enterica
TATTATATCAATTTATATTCCAAGCACGGCAAGTATAATTATACTAATATTTTTGTTACTTTCGGGGCAGAAAATAAAAAAAATAATTCTCACTGCCTCAGGGGGTCCGTTTTTCGGGAAGAAGCGGGAGGAGCTTGCGAGGATAACTCCCGCCGACGCGCTTGCCCACCCGACATGGAGCATGGGAAACCGCATTACAATCGATTCCGCGACCCTTATGAACAAGGGGTTTGAGGTCATTGAGGCGGTGATGCTGTTCGGAGTGGCGCCGGAGCAGGTCGATGTGGCGGTGCACCGCGAGAGTATAATACATTCTATGGTGGAATATACTGACAACGCGGTCATTGCGCAGATGGGTGCGCCGGATATGCGGCTCTGTGTGCAGTATGCGCTCACATACCCCGAAAGATACGACAGCCCGGTGGCGGAGCTTGATCTTGTGAAGCTGTCGCGGCTTACTTTTGCAGAGCCGGACGGGGAGGCGTTTCCGCTTCTGCCGCTTGCTTACCGTGCGGTGAAGAGGGGCGGGGTGGTTCCCGCGGTAATGAACGGTGCGGACGAGGCGGCGGTTGCAATGTTCCTTGACGGCAGGATATCGTTCACCGATATTTCGGATATCGTGTCCGCCGTGACGGAGAATGCGCCGGAGGTTGAATGTCCGACGCTTGAGGATATCGAGGCTGCCGACCGTGAGGCACGGAGGATGGCGGCTGAGATGGCGGCGGGGAGAGCCGGGGTGTGAGGCTTGGGTGCGTTTTGCACCGCAACTGTTACTATGACGGTTTCGAATGAAAAAGCTACACCTCATCCGCCCTTCGGGCACCTTCCCCTCAAGGGGAAGGCAAGAAGCGCCGTTTCGCTGAGTTTTCAAGGTTAAAGCAATAAATTAATAATTTTTTTAGATGCTTCTTTGCTTCTTTCTTTCAAAGAAAGAAGACGTTTTCCCCCCAAACAAAAACTAACTGGAGTCTGATATGTTGAATGTTATTATAGCGCTGCTTATATTCGGGTTTCTGATACTTATACATGAGCTTGGTCATTACACGATGGCGCGGGTGTTTAAGGTCGGGATCAACGAGTTTTCGGTCGGGATGGGACCGAAGGTGGTGTCGAAGAAATCGAAGAAGACCGGAATTGCGTACTCACTGAGGCTGCTTCCCATCGGTGGATTTGTCAGCATGGACGGCGAGGATGAGGATTCGGGGAGCGAGAACTCGTTGAGTTCCAAGCCGGTATGGCAGAGATTTTTCATAATGGTCGCGGGGGCGGTGATGAACATCCTTGTCGGGATAGTGCTGACCTGCGTGATCGTCTGCTGTTCGCAGGCGCTCGGTTCAACTGTCGTTGCGTCATTTTCGGAAAACGCGTCCTCGCAGACGGCGGGGCTTGCCGAGGGGGACAGGATCGTTAAAATCGGGAAGCATGGCGTTCACACGTCGTATGATCTGTCGTATATTATCATGCACTCCGCGACGGAAAAGACCGATATCACCGTTATACGCGGCGGGGAGACGGTCGTTATTCCCGGTGTTGAGTTCAAGACCGAGACCGAGAGCGGTGTGACTGTCGCTATGCGGGATTTCCGGGTGAAGGCGGAGCGCAAGAGCTTCGGAAACGTGGTGAAGCACTCGTTCTGGCAGTCGCTGACGTCGGTGAGGATGATATGGGATTCGCTTATCGACCTTGTTACCGGGAAATACGGCGTGGACGCGCTTTCGGGTCCCATCGGGATAACCGGGGAGATCGGGAATGCGGTCGCGGCGCACGACGGCGGGATGAATCTTATGTATCTGACGGCGTTTATTGCGCTGAGTCTCGGAATTTTCAACCTTCTGCCGTTTCCTGCGCTTGACGGCGGGCAGATAGTTCTTCTGATTGTTGAGCTGATAATCGGGAAGCCGGTGAAGCGCGAGATAGCGGGGTATATCAATTTCGTCGGGCTTGCGCTGCTTATGCTGCTTATGCTTTTCGTTACCTATCAGGACATTACGAGGCTGATAAAGAAATAGTTATGGAATACAATCAGTACAGAAGGCGTTCCCGGAAGATAAAGGTCGGGAACATATACATCGGCGGGGACGCGGAGATTCCGGTGCAGTCGATGACGAATGTTTCAAGTGCGGATTTTCCGGCTCTGCTTGCGCAGATGCGACAGCTTCGGGACATAGGATGCGATATAATCAGAATGACGGTGCCGGACAGAGAGTCTGCGCGGAACATTTCGCGGCTGAAGGAGGCGGGGATCACCGTTCCGATAGTTGCGGATATTCATTTCAATTACCGTCTTGCAATTGAGAGCGCGGCGGCGGGGGCGGACAAGATCAGGATAAATCCCGGAAACATCGGCGGGGAGGAGCGGGTGAAGGCTGTTGTTGCCGCCTGCCGGAATGCCGGGATACCGATAAGGGTAGGCGTGAACAGCGGGTCGCTTCAGAGGGAGATACTTGAAAAATACGGCTCTCCCACCCCGGAGGCGCTTGCGGAAAGCGCGCTGCTTCATGCGGCTCTGCTTGAAAAATATGATTTTTACGACACGGTGCTTGCGGTCAAGTCGTCTGATGTGAGGACGATGATACAGGCGGTGCGTATCCTTGCCGGGAAGTGCGATTATCCGCTTCATCTCGGAGTTACCGAGGCGGGTACATACAAGCCGGGAGTTCTGCGTTCCGCAGTCGGGATCGGGAGTCTGCTCTGCGACGGTATCGGCGATACTATACGGGTGTCGCTCACTGCCGATCCGGTGAACGAGGTGCGCGAGGGGAAGGCGCTTATTTCTTCTCTCGGACTGGCGCGGGGGGCTGTGAGGGTCGTTTCCTGTCCCACCTGCGGGAGGACGAAGATCGATCTTATAAAGATCGCCTCCGAGGTCGAGGAGAGGCTTTCCTCCGTCAGGGCGGACAGACCGATAACCGTTGCGGTGATGGGCTGCGCGGTTAACGGTCCCGGTGAGGCGAGAGAGGCTGACATCGGGATCGCCGGCGGCGACGGTGAGGCGCTTCTCTTCCGTCACGGCGTTGTTATCGGCAAGCTCCCCGAAGAAGGTCTTGCCGACCGGTTGTTTGAAGAAGTTTTGAAAATAGTTAGAGATTGATTGGGAGGAGGAACGTCTACTTTCTCTGAGAGAAAGTAGCAAAGAGACGTACTGAAAAGGATTGTATTGATAATACAAAATATTATTTTTTTCAGTACGCTTCTTCGCTTCCTTCTTTCAAAGAAGGAAGACGTTCCTCCCTCTCCGAAAGGAAGTGCGGGTTTGGAAGGGAAAATTGCTTTTCTTGAAAAATTCAAAAAATACTCTCCGCGCGAGGAGTACCGGCTGATACTTGAGAACGCATACTGCGAGCGGGTCAGGGTCGAAAAAGAGCTGAAAATGATAGAAGCGCGCGTTTCCTTTCCGGAGATCGTTGATAAGGATATTCTTTACACCGTCGAGGGTGAGATATGCGAGGCTTACGGCATAAATACCGTGAAGATACTTCCGCAGTACCCGAAGGAGCTGTTTTCGGAGCGGTATATCGGGCAGCTGATAACAGAGCTTCAGCGGATCGGGGCGGTGTCGAAGGGCTTTTTCGGCAATTATACCGCGATGCTCGGCGAGGACACACTGACGATTGAGATCGGGTTTTCCGAGGGCGGGATCGGGCTTATAAACCGCGCGGAGACGCCGGAGATACTTGCCGGGATAATTCGCTCGGAGTTCGGGCTGGAATACAAGGTCGAAATAAAGCAGGAAGAGGGCTACCGGTTCGACTATGACGAGTACGAAAAGGCGCAGAGGAAGGCTCTGCTTGACATTCCGGTCGATACGTCCTTCCGCGGGCAGGGAAAGACCACGGTTGAGGTGAACGAGCCGGACAAGCCGCAGCTGAAAAAGGTCATTTCGCTGAGCGGGGATGGGCTTTCGGAGACAGTCAGAACCGATGAGGGGTATATAAAAGCCGGGAACACGGTTTTTGACGTATCGGCGCCTGAAATGATACTCGGCGAGATGTCTGAAATTGACCCGGTTCCGCTGAGAAATCTGACCTCCCCGATACGGCGGGTCTGCGTTCTCGGGGTTGCGTACGCCATTGAGACCAAGGACACGCGCAAGGGGGACAAGACTATTGTCAACTTTGCGATTACCGACGACGATGCGTCGATATACTGCAAGATGATACTTCCCGCGGAAGAGGCGGGGGGATTTGTATCGAAGCTGAAGGACGGAAACGCTTATGCGGTGTACGGCGCGGTCAGGACAGACAGGTTTGACGGTGAGCTTACGGTTTCGCCGAATGCGGTCGCGCTGATAAAGAAGGTCGAGCGTACCGACAATGCGCCGGAGAAGCGCGTGGAGCTTCATCTTCACACGCAGATGTCGGCGATGGATGCGCTTATACCGCCGGACGTTGCGGTTAAGACTGCTTACAACTGGGGACACCGCGCGGTTGCGATAACCGATCACGGAAACGTTCAGGGGTATCAGGACGCGATGCTTGTTGCCGACAAGACCGGGATGAAGGTCATTTACGGCATGGAGGCATATTTCGTTGACGATACGGCAAGAGCGGTTTACGGGAATTGTGACGCGGAATTTGCCGACGCGGAATTTGTGTCTTTTGATATCGAGACTACCGGTCTTTCGGCGATGAACGACAGGATCACCGAGATAGGTGCGGTTCTTGTCCGGGGCGGGGAGATCATTGACAAATTCAATACCTTTGCCGATCCGGGGATGCACATTCCGGAGAATATCACGGAGCTTACCGGGATAACCGACAGCATGGTGAAGGGAGCGCCGTCTCAGGCTGAGGCGGTGAAGGCTTTTCTTGATTTTGCCGGGGACAGGGTGCTTATCGCGCACAATGCCGGGTTTGACACCAGCTTTATACGCAAGGTCTGCGACGACAACGGGATGCCGTTTGACAACACGTATCTTGACACGGTCGCGTTGTCGCGGTATGTGAATCCCGATCTCAAGAAGCACAAGCTTGACATACTTGCCGAATATTTCGGGCTCGGCGATTTCAATCACCACAGAGCCTCGGACGATGCGGAGATGCTGGCGCTTATCTTCTTCAAAATGGCTGAGAAGCTTCAGCAGGAGGGGATCAGGAGCCTGTCGGCAATGACTGCGGCGATGGCGGACAAGGTTGACTGTCTGAAGCTGCGGACATATCACATGATCATCCTTGTGAAGAACAAGGTGGGACTGAAGAACCTGTACAAGCTGGTTTCGTTCAGCTATCTCAACTATTTCAAAAAGCACCCGAGGATTCCGAAAACGGTTCTTGACAACTACCGTGAGGGGCTGATAATCGGTTCTGCCTGCTCGGAGGGGGAGCTTTTCAATGCGATGCTTGAGAACCGCTCGAGAGCAGATTTACTTGAAATTGCGTCTTATTACGATTACATAGAGATTCAGCCGATATGCAACAACAGGTACCTCATTGCGAACGGGCGCGCGGGGTCTGACGAGGATTTACGGGAGTTCAACAGAAGGCTGATATCGATTGCCGACGAGCTGGGAAAGCCGGTGGTTGCGACCTGCGATGCGCATTTTCTCAACAGACACGATGAAATATACCGCAAGATACTTCTTAAGGGCATGAAATTCTCCGATGCCGACAAGGATACCGGGATATATTTCAGGACAACGGAGGAGATGCTTGAGGAATTTGCCTATCTCGGAGAGGAGAGGGCAAAAGAGGTCGTTATCACGAACACCAACCGGATCGCAGACATGATAGATGCCGACATACGTCCTTTCCCCAAAGGGACGTTCACCCCGCACATGGACGGGGCGGAGGAGGATCTTCAGAGGATCTGCTACGAAAATGCCGAGAAAAAGTACGGAAAGCCCATACCGGAGATAGTCCGTTCGCGGCTTGACAAGGAGCTGACCTCCATAATCAAGCACGGCTTTGCGGTGCTTTACATGATCGCGCAGAAACTGGTGTGGTTCAGCGAGAGTCAGGGGTATCTGGTCGGCTCGAGAGGGTCGGTCGGGTCGTCGTTCGTTGCGTCGATGGCGGGAATATCGGAGGTCAATCCCCTGCCGCCGCACTATTACTGCCCGAAATGCAGGTACAGCGATTTTTCGAATCCCGATCATGTCGGTTCGGGGTTTGACCTTCCAGATGCGGTATGTCCGGTATGCGGAGAGAAGCTGAGGGGAGACGGTCACGATATACCGTTTGAGACGTTCCTCGGCTTCTACGGAGACAAATCGCCGGATATAGACCTTAACTTCTCGGGCGAGGTTCAGGGCAAGGTACACAAGTACACCGAAGAGCTTTTCGGTGCGGAGAACGTTTTCCGTGCCGGGACGATCGGTGCGCTTGCTGACAAGACGGTTTACGGTTACGTCATGAAGTACCTTGAGGAGAAGGGGATAACCGTCAACAAGGCGGAGGTTCAGCGGCTTGTCAATCACTGCGTCGGGGTCAAGCGCACGACCGGGCAGCATCCCGGAGGGATAGTTGTTGTGCCGAGGGAGTATGAGATATACGACTTCTGTCCGGTGCAGCATCCGGCGGACGACCCGAATTCAGACATTGTCACGACGCATTTCACGTTTGCATATCTTCACGACACGCTTCTTAAGCTTGACGAGCTGGGGCACGATATTCCGACCAAGTACAAGTGGCTTGAAAAGTACAGCGGCACAAGCGTTATGGACGTTCCGATGAACGATCCGGAGGTTTACGAGCTGTTCAGCTCGACAAAGTCCCTCGGAATACGGCAGGGCGACATTGAAGCGAACCTCGGCACCTACGGGCTTCCGGAGTTCGGAACGCGGTTTGTCATGAAGATGGTTGAGGAGGCGAAGCCGAAAACCTTTGCCGACCTGCTTCAGATCTCCGGGCTTTCGCACGGGACGGACGTATGGACGGGAAATGCGCAGGATCTTATCAACAACGGGATATGCGACATTTCGCACGTTATCGGGTGCCGTGACAACATAATGAACGACCTTATCCGCTACGGTGTCGAGAACGCGCACGCATTCAAGATAATGGAGGCGGTGCGTAAGGGTAAGGGACTTACGCCGGAGTGGGAGGCGGAGATGAAGGAGCACGGCGTTCCCGACTGGTACATCGGTTCCTGCAAGAAGATCAAGTATATGTTCCCGAAGGCGCACGCGGCGGCATACGTCATGTCGGCAATACGTCTCGGGTGGTACAAGGTCCATATGCCGCTGGTGTTCTATTCCGCATTCTTCACGGCGGCGCCGGGAGGATTTGATGCCGGGATCGCTATGAGCGGAAAAGCCGGTGTTGTCCGGACGATGAAGGAGATAAACGACAAGGGAAACGAGGCTTCGCAGAAGGAGACGGCGATGCTTGCCACACTCAACCTTATTAACGAGTGCTATGCGAGGGGGATAAAGTTCCTGCCGGTCAATTTCTTCAAATCAAAGGCATTTGCCTATGTTCCGGAGGACGGGAGGATACGTCTTCCGTTTAACTCGCTTGCCGGGGTCGGCGAGAATGCCGCGCTTGCCATTGAAACGGCAAGAGACGGCGGGGAGATACTCTCTGTCGAGGATCTGCGGCTGAAAGCCAAGCTTACAAAGGCGGTTGTTGAGGTGCTGAAGGAGAACGGTGTGCTTGAGGGGCTGAGCGACACGAATCAGATAACATTTTTCTGAATATAACAAAACCTGACCGCATAATCTGTATGCAGTCAGGTTTTGTTTACGTTTTATAAAAGGCGGTTATGACAGAGACGGTTTTCAGAGAAGCGAGAGGTAAAGCTCCTTTATCTCGGCGACTGACGTGTCTCTCGGGTTGCCGGGGCGGCAGGCGTCGTCGTATGCCGATTGGGCGAGGAAGTCAACGTCCTCTCTCTTTACGATATTCTTCAGGTCTGCGGGAATTCCGACGTCCTTTGAGAGCTGCTTTACGGCGTCGACAGCGGCGCGTCTTGCTGCCTCAAGCGTCATTTTTTCGGTGTCCTTTACTCCCATTGCGGCGGCGATGGCGCGGTATTTGTCGCCGGTTGCCGGAGCGTTGTACTCCATGACGGTCGGGAGGATTATTGCGTTTGCAACTCCGTGAGGGGTGTCGTAGAGTGCGCCGAGCGGGTGAGCCATTGAATGCACGATTCCGAGACCGACGTTTGAGAAGCCCATTCCGGCGATATACTGACCGAGAGCCATGCCTTCTCTGCCTTCGGGAGTGTTGGCAACGGCGGCGCGGAGGTATTTCGATATGAGTTCGATTGCCCTGAGGTGGAACATATCGCTCATTTCCCATGCGCCCTTTGTGATGAAGCCTTCGATCGCGTGGGTGAGAGCGTCCATGCCGGTTGCGGCGGTGAGTCCCTTCGGCATTGAGGACATCATGTCGGGGTCAACGACGGCGACGACGGGAATGTCGTGGACATCGACGCAGACCATTTTGCGGTTCTTTTCGGTATCGGTTATGACGTAGTTTATCGTGACCTCTGCGGCGGTACCGGCGGTCGTCGGGACGGCGATGATCGGAACGCACTTATGCTTTGTCGGGGCAACGCCTTCAAGTGAGCGGACATCGGCGAATTCCGGATTATTGATGATGATGCCGACTGCCTTTGCGGTGTCCATTGATGAGCCGCCGCCGATGGCGACTATGCATTCGGCGCCGCTTGCCTTATAAGCCGCAACGCCTGTCTGCACGTTTTCGATTGTGGGGTTAGCCTTTATTCCGCTGTATATTTCATAAGGAATGCCTGCGCTGTCAAGGACGTCCGTCACCTTTTTCGTGACGCCGAATTTAATAAGATCGGGATCGGAGCAGACAAAAGCCTTTTTAAAGCCGCGTCCCCTGATCTCGTCCGCGATCGCGGTGATCGCGCCCTTTCCGTGATAGCTTGTCTCATTGAGAACAAATCTGTTTGCCATGAATTTTTCCTCCTGAACAAAAAACATTTATATGACAGTCCCCGTGCGGGGTCATCACCTGTGTTCAATCGCGGCAGGTTGCGAAGAATACCCTGTCGGCGGCGTTCAGCGAAAGCGCCCTGTGCACCTCTGCCCCTATGCTTCCCGCCGCAGAGATGACATAGGCGGTCTCTGCGGTGTTTTTAACTTCCGCGACCGAAAGCAGCTTCTCTGCCGATGAGGAGTAAAGCCTTCGCATATCGTATACTCCCAAGGGTGCGGTTTTTGCCGCAAGATAGTCGGCTCCGGCTTTTGTCACACGGAGGGTCACGGGATCGCCGCCTGACAGCGCGCAGTTCAGCGCGGCGGTCAGAACCGAGCCGAAAATACTGAAAACGTCCTCTGCCGGGTCACTGCACACTGCCTTCAGGACGTTTTTTATGCCGTCCTGTGTGAACAGGGAGCAGAAGAGATTTTCATAGTATGCCGACTCAAGGTATTTGCAGATGAATTCGATTCCGCAAAGACCCGTTACCGGTATGAAGAGCGGATAATCGGCGGTGATTACGGTTCTGTCGGCGCCGAATTCCGTGTCGTAAAGCCGGAAAAAGCCCTTAATTCCGTCGTCGAGCGTGGTTTTGTAGGTGCGGTTATCGCACTTCAGCATTGTTTTCAGTACAAGGGAGCGGTACAGCTTTGCGGTTTTCAGTTTTGTTTCAAGCCGCTTTCTTCCGGCTGAGTATATCTCCTCCGCACAGCGGGTTTTCATCATGTCGATCGCATCGTATACCGACGGGCAGGATTTCAGCGCGAGTGATGCCGTGTAAAACACCGACGACATCAGGGCTTCTGCCTGTTCGGTTCTGACCGACGAGCTTTTTCCGTCGGTGAAATCGAGGGTCTTCTTTCCGAGGA
This sequence comes from Candidatus Colimorpha enterica, assembly GCA_000433515.1. GTDB lineage: Bacteria > Bacillota > Clostridia > Oscillospirales > CAG-272 > Colimorpha_A. Next base: position 9,761 of record FR891207.1, read on the forward strand.
GGGTGAAGAACCCGGCTCTGAGGCTGTCGGCTTCAGCCTGTGACATGAGTCCGTGGGAAAGAGCCTCGGTGAACAGCGATACGAAATAATTCTCCCCGTCGAGCAGGGCTTCGTTTACAGGTCCTGTGCGTTCGGGTTTATTCATAGCTTTCCGGCTCCGTCGGGGATTTTTTGCGTTTTCCGGCAAGTCTGTCGGGGACCGCGTCGGCGAGCAGGTCGGTATCACCGGCACATTCGTTGTCGAAGCACTCTCTCATCACCGAGATTAGCTGGTCGTCGCTCAAGCGGGTCTCCGGGTAGCCGTTTCTGAGGTAATAGAAGATGTCTATCAGCTCGCAGACCGTGTCGGCAAAGGTGTCTCTGTCGATGCAGGCGGATTTTCCGAATTCGAGGATGATCTTTTCCGCTGTTTTGCCGGAGAATTCGATCCTGCCGTTTGACTGAAGGGAGCTCTCTCTTGCTTCGGCAATGGAAAGAGCCTGATTTTCGGAAATGATAAGTCCGTTTTCTGAAAGTTTTCCGTTGAGACCGAGGATATTTTCCTTTTCGGCCTGTGCAGGAAAAGCCGAATTAATACTTATAATACCGATATTCATGACACCGACCTCCGAATGCAGTTGATTTCTTCTGTGAAAATATTATACCATTTTTATTCTGCCGCGTCAACACGGCATTATGCGAAATAATGTAAACAGTTGAGGAACATAAAGAAAAATGACGTCCGGATACGGTATGACTTCATTTTTTATTGACAAACCGGCTTGTCTGTGATAAAATTGATTAAATAACAGCGAACAATTTCAGGAGGTAAACATCATGAAGGATGAAAGAACCCTTGCGTTTATAAATTTTTACGCGATCTTGGGTGCGCTGACCGAGCTTTGCAGGCTTGATAAGGGGGCGGCAAAGCTGATAGCGGGGAAAAAGGTGGCGGTCGGAATATCGGTGAAGGACGGACCGTGCGGCACGCTCTTCTTCAACGACGGGAAATGCACCGTCGGAGAGGGTACTGCGGAGGCGGACATAAAGCTGCCGTTCTCTTCCTGCGCGAAGTTCAACGGGATGATAAACGGGACGGTCACTCCGATACCCTCAAGGGGCTTTACGAAGATCGGATTTCTGACGAAGCAGTTCACCCTTCTTACCGATATGCTGACAAGGTATCTCCGCGCGACGGACAGCGATCCTGCCGACCCGGATTTTATGCGGATAAGCACGTATCTTACCTTCTACGTCGTTACGGAGGCGATATCGCAGATCGGGAACAACGACCCGATAGGACGGGCAAGCGCATCGTACATAGTTGACGGTACGGCAAAGCTGGCTATCAGCGATGAGATCGGTGCGGGAATTATTGCAAAGGATCACGTTCTGAAAACGGTTCATGCCATGCCGGAGGAATTCATGTCGTACATGATTTTCGGTGATGTTGAGCTTGCAAATCAGCTTTTTGCCGGGAAGGTCAACAGTGTTGCCTGCGTCGGCAAGGGACTTATAAAGATCGGCGGGATGATATCGCAGGTCGATAACATAAACCGCATACTCGACCGGGTGTCGCTCTATCTTGCGTGAAAAGGAGAAACAGGTACAATGCATAAAATAAATGATTATACAAAAAGCCGCGAGGCATTCATACGCGCCGAAAAGGTGATACCCTCCGGAATATACGGTCATCAGGGACCGGCTGAGGGGTGCTATGTCCCGGTCGATGCCTTTCCGCTCTTCTCGGAAAGGGCGCAGGGCAGCTGTTTCTGGGACGTTGACGGCAACCGCTTCATAGACTATATGTGCGCATACGGTCCGAACATCCTCGGCTACAACGATCCCGACGTTGATGCGGCGGCTGCGGCGCAGAGGAAGCTCGGCGACTGTGTGACCGCTCCCTCTATGAAGATGATAGAGTTCGCGGAGCTGCTTGTCGATACCGTTCACTCCGCCGACTGGGCGTTCTTTGCAAAGAACGGAAACGATGTTACCACGGCTGCGGTCATGACGGCAAGAGCCTACACCCACAGAAAGAAGATAGTCTTCTTCAAGGGCTACTATCACGGTATCTCTCCGTGGACGCAGAAGATAGACTATGCCGGAGTTACCCCGGAGGATGTGTCGAACAATATCTATCTTGACTGGAACGACACCGATGCGCTTGCAAAGGCATTCGACGACAACAAGGGGCAGATCGCCGCCGTTATCGCTCAGCCGTATATGCACAACAATTTTATGGACAACACCCTTCCGGCGAAGGATTTCTGGCAGAAGGCAAGGAAGCTCTGCACCGACAACGACGCTGTTCTCATCATCGACGACGTAAGAGCCGGATTCCGTCTCGATCTTGCCGGCTCCGACCATTATTTCGGATTTGAGGCTGATCTTATCTGCTTCTGCAAGGCGCTGGCGAACGGGTACAACGTTTCGGCGCTCTGCGGGAAGAATTTCCTCAAAAATTCCGTATCGTCGCTTTCGTACACCGGAAGCTACTGGCTCTCCGCCGTGCCTTTTGCGGCAGGGATTGCCTGTATCAACAAGCTGAAGGCGCTCGACTGCCCGAGGATTCTTATCGAAAAGGGGACAAAGCTGAAGGACGGGCTGATATCCGCGGCGGCGAAGTACGGCTACGATCTCCATGTAAGCGGGGTGCCGTCGCTGTTCTATCTCAGGATCGCAGATGACCCGACGCTCATGCTTCATCAGGAATGGATCGCCGAGTGTGTCAGACGCGGCATATTCTTCACAAATCACCACAATCACTTCATAAATGCTTCGCTGACCGACGAGGACATTGCCGAAACGGTTGCCGTTGCCGACGAAGCGTTTGCGGTGATAAAGGAAAGACATTCGTGATGTGGTACCGCTCGCTCCTTTCCGGGGATGAGGCGGAGGCATATGACGGGATTAGAGACGGTGTTCTTTCGCTTGAGCGCGAAATACGCATTCCGCGGATGGAATACCGGACGGCGGCTGACATTCTTGCAAAGGTGAAGCTCGACGACCCCGGGATATTCTGGGTCAGAGGGCATTCGGTATCCTTCCGGGCGGGCGCGGAGCATATGAACCTTTCGCCGGAGTACATTTTTCCGGTGAAGCAGATACCGGAGATGAAGAAACAGCTCGGGACCCGGCTTGACAGGCTTCTGCGCCCGGCATATGACCTCGATCCGGTGCGCGCTGTCGGATTTGTCCGCAGTTTCATCTTCAATAACGTGAAATACGAGAAGGTCGGGAAGAGCTATTCCCATGAGATCTACGGAATACTGTCCCACGGCATCGGAGTATGCGAGGGTATCGCAAAGACCGTCAAGCTGATGCTTGACCGGCTTTCGGTTGGGTCGGTGGTGGCGGTCGGAAGCGAAAACGACGAAAATATCCGCCATGCGTGGAACCTGATAGAGCTTCACGGCAGGATGCGGCACTATGACATGACATACGATCTGTCGCGGATGAACGCCGGGCTTAAGCCGGTATATGCCGGGATGACGGACGATATGATATACAAAGACCATAACAGACCGGTATATGAACTGCCGGAATGCAGATAATAGATAACAAGAAGGAATAATATGATAAGCAGTGCAGTCAAAGAACTTGTGAACTACGGGGAGAAGTGCGGGTTTCTTGCCCCTGCCGACCGTGTTTTCACGGTGAACAGGATAATAGATGCCATCGGAGAGGACTCCTATGAGGAGCCGGGTGAGGTGCCGGAGAGGGAGCTTCACGAAATACTCGGAGAGCTGACCGATTTCGCGGTCGGAAAAGGGCTTTGCGACGGCGGTATCGTCACGCGCGACCTTTTCGACACGCGGCTGATGGGGCTTCTTATGCCAAGACCCTCGGAGGTGATATCGGAGTTTGAGAGACGTTATTCATCCTCTCCGGAATCGGCTACCGAATGGTACTATAAATTCAGCTGCGACAGCAACTACATAAGGCGCGACAGGATCAAAAAGGACAAAAAATGGGTTTTTCCGTCGGAATACGGTGACATCGATATCACGATAAACCTCTCAAAGCCGGAAAAGGATCCAAGGGCGATTGCAGCCGCAAAGCTGATGAAGCAGAGCGGATATCCGAAATGCGCCCTCTGCCGCGAAAATGAGGGCTATGCCGGCACGCTGACAGCTGCGGCAAGAGAGAACCACAGGATAATCCCGGTCAGGATAAACGACAGCGACTGGTTTTTCCAGTACTCTCCGTACGTCTACTACAACGAGCACTGCATTGTATTCAACTCAAAGCACACTCCGATGGCGATAAATCCGGCGACCTTCAGAAAGCTGCTTGATTTCGTCATGCGTTTTCCGCACTATTTCGTCGGTTCGAATGCAGATCTGCCGATCGTCGGCGGTTCGATACTCACGCACGACCATTTTCAGGGCGGACATTATGATTTCGCAATGGCGAAGGCGCCGGTTGAGAGGGAAATATCCTTCAGGGGATTCGATGACGTTTCGGCAGGCATTGTGAAGTGGCCGATGTCCTGCATAAGGCTTGCTTCGGATGACACCGACCGTCTTGTTGAGCTTGCGTCGAAGATCCTTGCGGCATGGAGGGGCTATACCGATGCAGATGCATTCATCTTCGCCGAGACCGACGGGGAAAAGCACAACACCATCACCCCGATCGCAAGGAAGAGAAACGGAAAATTCGAGCTTGACCTTGTTCTCCGCAACAACATCACAACGGCGGAGCATCCGCTCGGAGTTTTCCATCCCCATGCGGAGCTTCACCACATCAAGAAGGAGAACATCGGGCTTATCGAGGTCATGGGGCTTGCCGTTCTTCCCGCAAGGCTGAAGGCGGAGACGGAGGAGCTTGCAGGGGCGATACTTGCCGGTAAGGACCTCAGAGCCGATCCGCTGACGGAAAAGCACGCCGACTGGGCGTACTCCTTCCTTGAGAATTACGGAACACCGGACGAGAACACCATCGGAAAGATAATAGAAAATGAGATCGGAAAGGTGTTTGTTAAAGTCCTTGAGGATGCAGGCGTCTACAAGTGCACAGAAGAGGGCAGAGCGGCGTTTTTGCGCTTTATCGGTTCGGTGAACAGACAGTAAATAATATTAAAAAGCAGAGCCGTGATTCCGGTTCTGCTTTTTGTGTTGAACGGTATTCAGTTTTTGGCGGCTCTTTTCAGCTTTGCGAAGGTCGCCATGAGTTTCTTTGTGCCGACGGTTTCAAATGCTATCTCGTAAAGCACATCGGTTCCCATTTCGCGCGCCGACATAATGACTCCCTCGCCGAATGCGGCGTGAGTGACCTTATCACCGATCTTGAAGCGCTCGAACGACTTGTTTCCCGCAGTTGCGCGGAGGGCGGGCTGTGTGAAGAATTCCTTTGAGATGACGGTCTTCTTACGCGTCTGCTTTCTCGGCTCCTCGGCGGGCTTTTTGGTTTCATCGACCTCGACACAGTTCTCCGGTATTTCCGCAACGAAGCGCGAGGGCTGGTTGAACTGCGTGCGTCCGAACATGAGGCGCTCTCTTACGTGGATGCAGAACAGCCTGTCCTTTGCTCTTGTTATCGCAACGTATGCAAGGCGGCGTTCTTCTTCAAGCTCATCCGGGAAAGCCGTTGTCTGCGTGCCGGGGAAGATGCCCTCCTCGAATCCCGGAAGGAACACGACCGGGAATTCAAGTCCCTTTGCACTGTGAATCGTCATCAGCACGACTGCGTTGTTTTCGTTGTCGTAATTGTCGATATCCGTGATGAGAGCGACTTCTTCAAGGAAGTTTTCAAGGGTTGCCGTGCCTTCTTCGTGCGTTTTCTCAAACTCTACGGCGTTTGAGATAAGCTCTTCGACGTTGCGGAGCCTGTCGGCTTCCTCGTTTCCGCCGGCGATGAGCATTGCGCGGTAGCCGGTCATGTCGATCGTCTTTTCAAACAGCACCGAAAGGGGGGAGTCTGCACTTATCTCCCGCAGGCTTTCGATGACTCCGACAAAGTCCTTCAGCTTCGGGGCGCTCTTGCATATCTGCGGATATTTCGACGCGGATTTCATGACGGAGAACATACTTTCACCGTGGAGCTGGGCGAGATATTCTATGTCGGCGACCGTTTTGTCGCCTATCTTTCGCTTCGGCTCGTTGATTATTCTCCTGAGACGCAGGTCGTCTGCCGGGTTGTTTATCACGGCAAGATAAGCCATGATGTCGCGGATCTCCTTGCGGTCATAGAATCTCTGTCCGCCGATGACGCGGTGGGGGATGCCGCTTCTTGAAAAGAACGATTCAAGAGTGTTCGACTGCGCGTTCATCCGGTAAAGCACGGCGAAATCGCTGTACTTTCTCTTTTCGCGGATGACCATGTCCATTATCTTGTTGATTATGTATTTTGCCTCGTCGTTCTGGGTATCGCATTTCTTTACGACGATCTTTTCGCCCTCGCCGCGCTCGGAGAAGAGCTGTTTGGCATGGCGTCCCTGGTTGTTCTTTATAACGCCGTTTGCGGCATCGAGAATATATGAGGTCGAGCGGTAGTTCTGCTCAAGTCTGACGACCTTTGCGTCCTTGTATTCGCGGTCGAAATTGAGGATGTTTTCGATGGTCGCGCCGCGGAACTTATATATGCTCTGATCGTCGTCGCCGACGACCATGAGATTGCGGTACAATCCGGAGAGCAGCTCGACAAGGCGGAGCTGAGCGTAGTTTGTGTCCTGGAACTCGTCAACGCTTACATACCTGAATCTTTTCTGACAGAATCCGCGCACCTCGTCGTCCTCGTCAAGCAGGCGGACTGTCTGCATGATTATGTCGTCGAAATCGAGGGCATTTGCGTCGGTCAGCTTTTTCTGATAGAGGGTATATATCGACGCTATCTGCGAGAGCCGGAAGTCGGAGCCTATTTCGGTGGAGAAGGTCTGCGGAGTTTTGAGGTTGTTTTTCAGGGAGCTTATCTGCGACAGAATGCTTTTCGGCGGGAATTTCTTGTCATCGATCTGAAGATCGTGCATACAGGAGACAAGAAGTCTCTTTGAGTCGTCGGTGTCGTAGATAGTGAAGCCGCGGGGATAGCCTATTCTCTCTCCGTATTTGCGCAGGAGTCTGACGCAGACGGAGTGGAAGGTTCCCGCCCAGATATCGTCTGCGTATTCCTGACCGACGGCGGAGGCAAGTCTTGTTTTCATCTCGTTTGCCGCCTTGTTGGTGAAGGTTATGCAGAGGATCGCCCACGGGGGACATGGGTCGGTGACGTATTCGCTTAAGATATCGCCTATCTCTTCCTTTGAGAGCGAGGTCGCAGCCTCAAGTCTTTCTGCCTCAGCGTCGTTCATGCCGGAGGGGATTCTTTCGCTGAAATAAGCGTTGCCGTATCTGATAAGATAAGCGATGCGGTTTACGAGAACCGTGGTCTTTCCGGTTCCCGCACCGGCGAGAACGAGAAGGGGACCGTTTACCGAGAATACCGCCTCTCTCTGACGGTCGTTGAGACTGTCATACAGCTTATCGAACAGCGCCCGCTTGGCGCGGATGAATCTTTCTTCTGTTTTCATATTTGTGATGCCCATATTACCTCCGAAAAAACCGGGGCGAAAGCAGAATACCCCGATTTTCACATGATTGTACAGATATATTATACCACAGCGGAGGTTTTATGTCAAGGTTCGACGGAAGAATTGTTAAAATTTCAATAACAGTATGTACGGAATTTGTACTGAAAATGAATAAAAACGGCACCCGATACAGAGAAAGGATACCGTTTTGCGGTTATTTGCTTTTGTCAAGTGCCGCGCGTATCTTTTCTGCGGCGGAGTGCCTTCCGGGGGAATATACCTTCCACGATTCGTCGCGTCCGCTCATTTCCGAAAGGCGCTTTTCAAGGAGATTTCTTGCATCCGCAGCGGTTTCCGGGTCGCTGTCGGAGAGGAGCGGTATAACATACGGCATCGCGCTGTCGGAAAGGTCGGAAAACGCGTCGATGTCGCAGGTCTCAAGCCGCCCGGTCTGATAGAGCCACACGTTTACCTGAACCACCCGTGCATCGGGGTCAGACAGGCAGAGGACGGCGAACATCACGACGGCGGCGGCAAACGATATGCCGACCGCGTTGAAGGCAGGCTTTATCTGCTTCACGGTGACAAGGATGAATATAAGGGCAAGCAGTATCATGAACCACGATGTCATGACGCGGAGCGGGGTAAAGCCGTACATTCCGATGTAAAGAAGCATTTTCCGCATGGCGGTGGCAATAAGAACGAGTGTGAAGAGCGAAAGAACCGAGTTCAGTACTCTTATCGGCATTTCGGGCTTTTCAGAGGAGCGCTTTGCCAGTGCCGTTGCAAGGAAGGTCACCGCAAGGTTTATTGAGGCGACCGCGCACAGCTCGAAGAATCCGCGCCTTGCGTATTCCGCCGCAGTGCAGCCCTCCGGCACCATGTTTCCGAAAGCCGAGACGAAATATCCGAGCTGGGAGATGAAAAACAGAAAATAAATGACAAGCAGAGGCACGACCGCCGAGCATACGACAAGCACCGGTATCTTTGCCGCGCGGGAAATGAGGTTCTTCCTGTTCTCACCGGAGAGAACGTCGGGACAGCGCTTTTCAAGATTTGAGAATACCATTCCGAACAGGTACATTGATACCGGAATGCTGAAGATCAGGAGCCAGATGTTGAGGATGATCTCCGAAAGGTCGTTCCCGAACACCGTGCCGATGATGTCGGATATCATATTCGAGAACGCCGGGTCGGCGTTTGTAAGCAGTGCCGTAACAATTGCCGCCGGGACGAAGGCGATGACAATTCCGAGCAGGACATAACATATCAGCTTTCCTGCCTTTTTTCCGCGCAGAGGAGATACAAGAGCGGGAAAAACCGAAACAAATGACGCAAACGGCATTACGAACACCGCCTTTATCATGTCGAAAAACAGTCCGTCGCCGACTCTCCCGTCCTCCGAGCCGAAGGCAAGCAGATAAAACAGCGGGTACGAGAATATCAGAAACGCCGAGACAAGCAGGGAAATGTCTTTTTCCCCAGCCATAAGGTACACCGCCGGGAGTGCAATATCGGCGGCAAGAAGCAGGCAGGCGGGGAAGGACGGTGCCTTTCTGACCGGCACGTACCGTGATATCACAACAGCAAGCGAAAGAAGCCCGAAACCCTCCGCGAAGATAAACGCGGCAAGCGCCTGCGCGGGAAGGACGAACCATCTGATGAACAGATATCCGGTCACGAGTGCGATAATTGCCGCGGCGGCATGGAACGGACGGTACTCCGTCTTTTTTCCGGCAGAGACCGGGGATGCGTAATCGGGATCCATTATTTTTCCTCCTTTGGCGGTACATATTCAAGGATGTCCTGCGGCTGGCAGTCAAGCTCGCGGCAGATTGCATCAAGAGTGGAGAAGCGTATTGCCCGTGCCTTTCCGGTCTTCAGAATTGAAAGGTTCGCCGGGGTGATCCCTATCCGCTCGGAAAGCTCGCCGAGGGACACCTTGCGCTTCGCCATCATTACATCGAGATTTACGGTTATAGGCATATAATGTCCTCCTTCCGGTCAGACGGTGAAGTCATTTTCGGCTTTTATGGCGGTTGCCTGTTCGATTATGTTCTTCACGACGCGGACGATAAGCCCCATGAAGGCACAGGCAAAGGCAATTATCAGAAAGACGGCAAAAGGAAAGCGGTTCTGTCCGGCGGCAGTCTGCTCCGACATAAGAGAGGCGACACCCTCTCCGGTAAACAGAAGTGCCTCGGCAAAGCACATCCATGAGATGGTTCGTATGTAGGCGACGTTTTCCGGAATAAAGACCGATTCGCGGCTGACGTTGTGCAGCAGCTTTATCAGCATTGCGTCGGCGACAAGCGCGACGATTATTTCCGGGTATGTCGCCATGACAACAGCCGGAAGCGGCTGAAGTCCGGAACCCGGAAACAGTACCGCAGTGTAATTCCACGCAACAGCCCCGATCACAAGAAGCGCAAGTGCAAAGATCAGCGACAGAACGAAGGATATCCCGACAGAGAGGGTTTTTGAGATCTTCATCATATAATTCAGTGTCCTTTCGGATTTCATGATGCTATCATATCACATTATGAGTCGTTTGTCAAGAATTATTTATCGAAAAACGATATTTTTTTATTAAAAGTCAAAAATACGCGCTTCTGCTTCTTGACAGACGGCGGTTTTGAGGGTATAATATAGCTTGCATGAAAAAACAGAAAGAAATGAACATCAATGAACCGATACGTCATACTTGACAGGATAAACAGTCCCGCTGACGTGAAGAACCTGACGCCGCAGGAGGCGGATCTTCTTGCGGAGGAGATACGGGATTTCCTTATTGCGAATATTCCGGTGACAGGCGGGCATCTTGCATCGAATCTCGGCACGGTGGAGCTTACGCTTGCGCTTCACCGGGTTTTCGGCTTCCCGACCGACCATCTTATATTCGACGTCGGGCATCAGTGTTACACGCACAAGCTGATAACCGGCAGACGGGAGGGCTTTTCCGGTCTGAGAAAGCGCGGGGGTATTTCCGGCTTTACGAAAATGTCGGAAAGCGAATACGACTGCTTCGGCGCCGGGCACAGCAGCACCTCGGTATCGGCGG
>FR891207.1:20354-44924 GCA_000433515.1 Candidatus Colimorpha enterica
CGGCTGAAAGGCTCCGATGCATACACGGTCGCGGTTCTCGGCGACGGCGCTTTTACCGGCGGAATGGTTCACGAGGCGCTGAACAACTGCCGCCCCGATCTGCGGCTGATAATAATCCTCAACGAAAACGAGATGTCGATATCAAAGAACACCGGCGCGTTTGCCGATCTTATCGCAAAGATACGCGCTTCGGAAGGGTACTACAACACCAAGCGGCGCACCGTGCGGTTTGTGCTGAAGATACCGTTTGTCGGCAGAAAGCTGTTCCGCCTCATCCGGGGGATCAAAAAGTCGGTGAAGGACAGGGTGTTCGGAAGCAATTATTTCGAGGATCTTGGGCTTTACTATCTCGGACCGGTTGACGGCAACGACCGCGTGAGGGTCGAACGGCTATTACGTGAGGCAAAGGCGGCGCGGCAGAGCACGGTTGTTCACATAAAGACCGTGAAGGGCAAGGGTTACGCTCCCGCCGAGGAGAACCCCGGAAAATATCACAGCGTCCGCCCCGCCGGACAGGAGAGGGAGAGAAATTTCTCGCTTGAAGCCGGCGATATCCTCACCGGGATGGCGAAAGCCGACAGCCGCATCTGCGCAGTTACCGCGGCAATGGCGGCGGGGACCGGGCTTGAGGGCTTCCGCGGCGCGATCCCGGAGCGGTTCTTTGACGTGGGGATTGCCGAGGAGCACGCGCTGACCTTTTCCGCCGGGCTTGCGGCGGACGGCATGAGACCGTATTTTGCCGTATATTCGTCGTTTCTGCAGAGAGGCTATGACAATCTCATACACGACATTGCGCTTCAGAAGCTGCCGGTAACGGTGCTTGTGGACAGAGCGGGGCTGAGCTTCGGCGACGGTCCGACGCATCACGGAATTTTCGATGTGCCGTTCCTTCTCGGCATACCGCAGTTCCGGATATTCACGCCGTCCTGCTTCGACTCGCTGAAGCGGGCGATGGAGTCGGCGCGTACTGCCGACAGCCCTGTCGCGATAAGATACCCGGATTCCGGCGATATTCCGGAGATAAACAATCTTTTCACCCCGTATGACACGGTGAGGACCGATTTTCAGCCGGACAACCCGCCGGAGAATCTGATAATCACCTACGGCAGGTCGGTAAGGACCGCGCTTGAGGCTGAAAGGCTTCTTTCCGGTAAAGCCGGCTGCGGGATCGTGCTTCTTGAGTCGCTGAAGCCCTGCCGCCCGGTCGCGGACGGTATAATGCGCTTCATCACCGACGGGACGGAAAACGTCGTGTTCCTTGAGGAGGGTATGAAAAACGGCGGTGCGGGGATGGTCATCGGAGATATGCTTGATCTTCCTTCCGGCTGTCGGTACACTCACCTTGCGATCGACGACATTTTCGACAGTCCGCTCTGTACCGGCGAGGTTTTTACCGATTTCGGCATCGGCGTCAGTGATGTTGTTTCGTCAATAACATAAAACCGCCCCGCTTCTTTTTTGGCAGAAGCGGGGCTTTTATCAATCTGTTGTTTTTTCAGGTACGGAGAATTTCAGCAGAGGATGAGCTTCCCGTCGCTGTCGGCTGATATTGCCGTGCCGAAGAATTCGGTCATTGCCTTTATCAGATACCCGGTATCGTCGGCTCCGGCTGTCTCGTATGACGAGTGCATGGAGAGCTGGGGCATGCCGATATCGACGGTATTGAGCGGAACCTTTGTATTCGAGATGTTGCCGAGGGTCGAGCCGCCGGGTATGTCGGCGCGGTTTGCAAAGTGCTGAACGGGGACTCCCGCCTTTGAGCAGATCTCGGAGAATACCGCCGACGAGACGGAATCTGTCGTGTATCTCTGGTTTGCGTTGTGCTTTATCACGATGCCGCCGTTCATTGCCGGGCGGTGGGGGGTGTCGGCATATTCCGGATGATTCGGATGCACCGCGTGGGCGTTGTCAGCCGAGACCATGAAGCCGGAGGCAAGCGCGCTGAGATAATCCGACAGCTTTCCGCCGAGGGCTTCGTTAATTCTCTCAAGGGTGCTCTGAAGGAACGTTGAAGCCGCTCCCTGCTNNNNAAGGAACGTGGAAGCCGCTCCCTGCTTGGTTTCGCTTCCGACCTCCTCGTTGTCGAAAACGCAGAAAACCGGGCAGGCGGCAGACGGCTTGGCGTTAAGAAAGCCCTTCATCGTACCGAAAACGCACTGAAGGTCGTCGAGCCGCGGGGAAGAGACGAACTCGTCAAATGCGCCCCATATCCTTCCGCTTTCGCGGGTGTACAGGAACATATCTGCCGAGAGAATGTCTTTTTCATCGCAGCCGCAGGCGGCGGCAAGGAGCTTTCCGTACGCGCCCTTTGCTCTGAGACTGCCGGATATCGGCTGCATATCGACGGCGGGATTGAAGGACGCGTTGTCGTTTGTACTGCGGTTCATGTGGATTGCGACCGACGGAATTATGAACAGGTCGCGGTCAAGATCGACCGGCTTTGATACTATCGCGCCGTTATCGCGGTATGTGACGCGACCCGCGGCGGACAGCGGACGGTCGATCCACGAGTGGCAGATCATTCCGCCGTACTTTTCGACGTTGATCCTTGTATAGAATCCGGCTGTGTCCGACTCGGCATTCTCCTTTATCCGGAACGACGGCGAATCGGAGTGCGCGGCGGAGATCATGAAGCATTTTATGCCGTTCTCCGGGATCCTGAATGCTATGACGGATGACTGATTGCGGGTGACACAGTACTTCCCGCCGCGGGACAGGTTCCATTCCCCGGTCTCGGAAAGACGGGTGTAGCCCTCGCTTTCAAGCCTGTCGGTTATGTTCTTCACCGCCTGAAAACAGGTCGGGGAGGCGGCTATGAAATCAAGGAGCTCTTTTGTTTCGTTATTACTGCTCATGTGATAATTCCTTTCGCGTATACTGATTTCCGGTTTCCGGTTATCAGCTGTAGATGACTGATATTTTAACACATATTCCGGATAAAATCAAGCGCAGTCGGGCAGACACCTGATTAAGACGGTGCAAATTTGTAAATATTTTGTGAAGAAGAAAAAAGTTCTTGCAATCGGAGAAGATATATGGTAAACTATCGTGTGGTAAAAATACACACACGGTGCGGCTTCGGTTACAGAACAGGTGCCGTGGTGGGACAACCGAAGAAAGGAAGACATAAAAATGTCAGTAGTAACAATCAAACAGCTGCTTGAAGCAGGCGTCCATTTCGGGCATCACACCAGAAGATGGTGCCCCAAGATGGCGGAGTACATCTTCACCGAGAGAAACGGCATCTACATCATCGACCTTCAGAAGACCGTCAAGAAGTTTGACGAGGCTTATATGTTCGTCCGCGACATGGCAGCCGAGGGAGGAAACATCCTCTTCGTCGGAACCAAAAAGCAGGCGGCTGATGCAATCAGGGAAGAGGCTCTCCGCTGCGGAATGTACTATGTCAACGTCCGTTGGCCCGGCGGAATGCTCACCAACTTCAAGACCATAAAGAAGAGCATTGCGCGTCTCAACGCACTCAACAAGATGCAGGAGGACGGAACCTTCGACCTTCTCCCAAAGAAGGAGGTTGCTTCGCTTCTCAAGGAGATAAGCGACCTTGAAAAGAGCTACGGCGGTATCAAGCATATGGAAAAGCTCCCGTCCGCCGTATTCGTTGTTGACCCCAAGAAGGAAAAGAACGCCGTTGCCGAGGCAAAGAAGCTCGGTATCCCGGTCGTTGCAATCGTTGATACCAACTGCGATCCCGACGATGCCGATTACATCATCCCCGGAAACGACGACGCCATCCGCGCTATCAAGCTCATTTCCTCCGTCATCGCCGACGCCGTTATCGAGGGCAAGCAGGGCGAGCAGACCGAAGAGGCGGCTCCCGCCGAAGAAGCAACCGAGAACGCTTAAGTCACAATTAACCGCATGATCCGGGGTCGTCCCGATTCCGGGTCATGATTTTATGCAGTAAAAGAAAGGATATATCATTATGGCAGCAATTACAGCAAAAGCAGTTGCAGAGCTCCGCGCAAAGACCAACTGCGGAATGATGGAGTGCAAGAAGGCACTCACCGAGGCTGAGGGCAATTTCGACGAGGCTATAAAGATCCTCCGCGAGAAGGGTCTTGCCACCGCCGCAAAGAAGGCAGACCGTATCGCGGCAGAGGGTGTTGTCGATATCCTCCGCGAGGGTAAAACCGCCGCTATGATCGAGGTCAACGCAGAGACTGACTTCGTTGCAAAGAACGATACATTTGTCGAGTTCGTAAAGGGACTTCTCAGAACCATCATCGCAAACCGTCCGGCAGACGTCGAGGCTCTCAAGGCTCTCCCGTTCGACGGCACCTCCGAGACCGTTGCCGATGCTCTTGTCGCAAAGATCGCGGTCATCAAGGAGAACATCTCCATCCGCCGTTTCGTCATTGTTGACGGACAGCTCAATTCCTACATTCACGGCCACGGCACCACCGGTGTTATCGTCAAGTTCGATACCGACGACGCCACCGCCGCAACTCCCGAGTTCGCCGAAATGTCGAAGAACGTTGCTCTTCAGGTCGCCGCCATGAACTGCGAATTCGTCAACCGCGATGCAGTTCCCGCAGCAAGACTTGCAGAGGAAAAGGAGATCATCGCAACCCAGATCAAGAACGACCCCAAGAACGCTTCCAAGCCCGACGCGATCATCGAGAAGATGGCTGTCGGAAAGCTCGGCAAGTTCTTCGAGCAGGTCTGCCTTGCAGATCAGGCTTACGTCAAGGACGACAGCATGTCTGTTGCAAAGTACGTTGAGTCGGTTGCTAAGGAGCTCGGCGCAAAGATCACTCTCGTTGACTTCTGCCGTTACGAGAAGGGCGAAGGACTTCAGAAGAGAGAAGACAACTTCGCAGACGAGATCGCAAGCCTTGTAAAGTAATCTCAAATGACCAAAAACTCCTCATGTCGCGTGACATGAGGAGTTTTTTGACTGTAAAACGTCAGTGAGTTGGAAGCGCAGCCGTGCTTCCGGCGGGGATAATTACCTTCTGACCGTAGAATTCTGTGTAAAGCTCGGTAACCGTCGGGTTGTAAACGATCCCGCCGTCGGCACTGAAAATCAGCGAATTGAATGCGGAAACGTAGCTGTATATCTCCCGGTTCGTTGCGTACCAGATATCGCTCCTGCCGCCGACCATGCCGGCAAATTTCTCTATCCTGTCCCAGTTTCCGTCGTTGTCGAACTCATATGAATGACCCCAGAGGTAGAACAGCTTCGGTCCCGAAAGGTCATAATACCATGCCGGCGGTGTTCCGATTCCGACAAAGGCTTCGGCAAGCTCAAAGAGCCGCGGATCGTTGTGGTGACAGGTCGGGTTCCAGAGCAGCCAGTTTTCCGGGATGGAAAAGCCGTGCGTAGATACCGTGGTTCTTGAATATACGATGCCGCAGGCGCGGACAAGGTCTGTGACGTGCGCATTGACCGACCCGTTTGCGTATGCCATACCGTTCACGATCCTGCCGGAGAGTGATTCAAGCGACTTTCTGTCGGTGATGATGTCGTTCAGCACGGCTGAATCGGCAACGTTTGTCAGCGGAAGATGATAAAAGCCGTGAACCGCGATCTCGTTTCCGGTCGGCAGGTACAGGTTCTTCACGCGGTCGGAGAGAGCATCGTCAAGACGGAAGGAGTTGAGGTTAAAGGTGCCCTTCAGTCCGTGAGCATTCATCACGGCAACAAGTCTTTCGTCTGCCGGACGTCCGTCATCGTAGCTGAGCGTTACAGCCTTGTCAAGAAATCCGGGAAAGCGGAGAAATGCGTATCTCATAGGTTTTGTGTCCTTTCAGATTATTTGAACAGCAGCCGTCCGAGACGCGAGGCATAATACGAAAAGCCCGCATCGTTCGGATGGACGCCGTCGAACAGATATTTTTCGTTGTTAGGAACCAGTTTTCTGCCGTCGATAAGCGGGAGACCGACCTCAGCCGTTACCTCCGCAAATGTTCCGTAAAGCCACTCACGGTCGCCGGCGCGCTCTTCGGAATCGAGAAATGCGGCATATATCGGCGAGATGACGTAAAGTCTGCTGTGGGGGAAGGCATCCTTGAGCGTTTTCAGATATTCCGCAAGATCCGCCCGGTTCTGCTCGTGCGGCTTTCTTCCGAGGTCGTTTATTCCGTAGGCAGTTGTGACGACGTCCGGAACAAAGCCGATATCCGGGTCAATGATACGCGCATCGCAGACATAGCCGGAATTGCCCTGATTCAGCACCGAAACACCGTATTTGCGCGAAATCCTCATCGGATAGGTTTCCGAGGGGAAGGAAGAGTTTATGCCGTGCGTTATGGAATCGCCGAGGGCAAGCCACGATTTTGTCTGTCTGACCGGTCGGAAGGAGCTTCCGTCACAAAGGGTTATTCCGGAAATCACAAGGCAGGCAAAGTACGGGTAATAAAGCGTCACCCGCGATTCTCCGCGAAGCGAAACCGTGTATTCGCCGGGCTTGTCGGCACCGGTTCTCTTTGTGCCGTTTACGTAAATTTCAAAGCAGCTTGTTTCCGAACCGTTTATCGGGGAATTTTCCGCGATGCATAATGTGACGTCGGCAGAGTCGGTGACAAAATCAAGTGTGATTCCGGCACCGGTCGCGCAGTTTCTTTCAAAATAGCCGTCAAAAAAATCCTCCGGAAAATTCGGGTGGCGGAGCGCGAAAACCGCCTCCTGCTTTTCGGTGAATCTTTTCGCGCAAATGCCGTTATTGCTTTCGACAGTGCGCACGGCGCCGGTAATGGCGGATTTAATCTGCCGGTTCGACAGTGTCATTTCGGTATCCTCGCTTTATTTATTCATTCTTTGCTTTTTGTCCTTAAGCTCAGAGATTTCCTTTACAAAGGTCTCAACGTCCTTGAATTCGCGGTAAACCGAGGCGAACCGGACGTATGAAACGTCGTCAAGCTCCTTCAGCTTGTCCATAACGATGGTCCCGATCTCCTCTGAGCGGAACTCGGTCTTGAGAGTGCTCTTCAGCTCCGCCTCGGTCTCATCAACGATGCGGTTTATCTGAGCCGTTGTGACGGGGCGCTTGTAGCACGCCTGAAGCAGCCCGGTCAGGATTTTGTTCCGGTCGAAGATCTCGAGAGAGTTATCCTTCTTTATGACAACAAGCGGGGCAGTATTTGAAATTTCATAGGTCTCATAGGTCGTGAAGCGGTTTTTGCACATTTTGCATTCTCTTCTGCGCCGGATTCCGGACTGCTCCGTCGGACGGGAGTCGACAACATTGCTGTCGGGATAACCGCATTTTGGACATTTCATATGGTAATTACCGTGCCTTTGGTGGGAAATATTCATCGGTCGAAGCCGATAAATTCATTATAGCATAAATGTCAATTCAAGTAAATAGCTTTTTGCGAAATCAGGAAGGATTATTTTATTATCCGTTGACAAAATCGGGTTTTATGATAGAATATTAATCGTGCCCTGAGCCGGTGCTGCGAGAACCCGCCAAGAACTTTTGTCAAAGTTTTTTGAAGCAGATAGCTGGCATAAAATGACACAGATCTGAACAACAGCGGTGTAAATATGGTCTCACTTCTTCTTGCGATAATTTATCTTGCATTCATAAGCCTCGGGCTTCCCGACTCGCTTCTCGGGTCGGCATGGCCGGTAATGCGCGCGGAGCTTTCGCTTCCGGTGTCATATGCCGGGATAATAACTATGATAATCTCCGGCGGAACGATTGTGTCAAGCCTTCTTTCCGACAGGATGACGAAAAAGCTCGGCGCGGGGCTTGTGACATCGGTCAGCGTGCTTCTGACCGCCGCGGCGCTTTTCGGGTTTTCCGTCTCACGGAATATGCTGATGCTGTGCCTGTTTGCCATCCCTTACGGATTGGGCGCCGGCGCTGTCGATGCCGCGCTGAACAATTACGTCGCGCTCAATTACTCATCCCGCCACATGAACTGGCTCCACTGCTTCTGGGGCGTGGGCGCGGCGGTAAGCCCGTATATAATGAGTTTTGCCCTCACCTCCGGCGCCGGCTGGAAAAGCGGCTACCGGTACGTATCTGTTATACAGTTCGTCATAACCGCCGTCATCTTCCTCAGTCTTCCGCTCTGGAAAAAGCGCGGAACCGATTCTTCTTCAGCCGATGAGATAAAGCCGATCGGACTTAAAGCAACGCTCTCGATAGACGGTGTCTGGCTTGTTCTTGTCACGTTTTTTTCCTATTGCGCGCTTGAATGCACGGCGGGACTGTGGGCAAGCAGCTATCTTGCCGGATGCCGCGGTGTCAGCGCCGAAACCGCAGCCGGCTTTGCGTCGTTCTTTTACCTCGGAATAACCGGCGGTCGGTTCCTCTGCGGTTTTGTTTCCGACCGCATCGGCGACAGACGGATGATCTTTATCGGAATAATCACGCTTGCGGTCGGTATCATCGGCATCATGCTTCCGGCGGGAACATCGCTTCCGGCAAAAATCGGGCTTATCGTCACCGGATTCGGCTGTGCGCCGATATATCCGGCAATAATCCACTCGACCCCGGACAATTTCGGCAAGGAAAACTCACAGGCGGTCATAGGAATACAGATGGCAAGCGCATATGTCGGAAGCACCTTCATGCCTCCGCTGTTCGGAATGCTGTCGAAATACATCGGTATGGGGGCTTACCCGTTTTATCTTGCGATCTTTGCTGTGCTTATGCTTGTGACTTCCCAACTGCTTGCAAAAAGGAGGGCGAGGGGCTGACAGCGACATCACTATGTACCTGAATAATTATTGTAAGGGCTGTTAAAAACTCTGGGTGAGTTTTTAACAGCCCTTGTCAGTATTCAAATTCTCCGGAATAAACGTAAACGGCATCCCCTGAAAGCGTGATGTTTCCGTTGCTGACGTTCACGACAAGGTCGCCGCCGTCAAGACGGACGGTAATGTCGCTGTCCGCGTCGCAGAGTCCGTTTTTCACCGCCGCGGCGGCAGCAGCACAGGCTCCGGTTCCGCAGGCGAGAGTCTCTCCGTTCCCGCGCTCAAATACCCGGACGCGAAGGCTCTTGCGGTTTATCACCCGGACAAAACCGGTGTTTATCCTTCCGGGGAAAAGGGAACAGTACTCAAATTCCGGACCGATCGCACCAAGGTCAAGCGTCTCCGTACAGTCGCAGAACACAACGCAGTGCGGATTTCCGACCGAAACGCAGGTGACACGGTATTCCTTCCCGGCTACGCTCAGCGGATAATCGACCATTTCATCGCAGTCAGCCGCCGCTCCGACCGATTCCGGCGAAAAGTCGGCTTTTCCCATCTCAGCCGTCACGGAGCTGACCTTTCCGTCGCGCGTAAAGACACGGAGCGCGGTTATCCCGCTTGCCGTTTCGAGCTTCATGAATTCACTTCTGACAAGACCGTTGTCGTAGAGGTACTTCGCGACACAGCGGATGTTGTTGCCCGCCATCTTCCCCTCGCTTCCGTCGCGGTTGAAGGTGCGCATTTTCGCATCCGCGACCTTTGAAGTCTCAATAAGCACGATCCCGTCCCCGCCTATGCCGTAATGCGGCGTGCAGAGGCTTACGCAGAGCGATTCCGGACAGGTTATCGAATTGTCAAAATTCTCGATGAAAATATAGTCGTTCCCGCAGGAATGCATCTTTGAGAAGCGTATCTTCCGCTTCCAACGGCGCATCGAACAGATATCGACAAGCTCGGTGTTCCCGGAATTGAACCGCCCGGCGATCATGTCTGCAAGTGCGTTTGCGGTATCGGTCGAGGTAAGACAGGGAATTCCAAGCTGCATCGCCCTGCGGTGCAGGGAAATGTAGTCCCCGACGGTGTCGTCCTTCACGGCTCCGGTGTATAGAATACAGTCAAACGCCTTTTCTTCAAGCAGGGTCAGTATCGTCCTGCCTTCTCCCGAAATGCCGACCGTCTCAACCGGAATCCCGATATGCGAAATTCCCTCCGCCGTGCCCCCAGTCGCGTATATTTTGATTCCGAGATCATAGAATCGCTTTGCAAGGGGAATAACGTCCTGACAGTCGCTCTCCTCAACGCTGATAAGTATCCCGCGGCTTCCGGAATGTGACGGCAGACTGAAGCCGGCGGCGCTCAGCCCCTTGAAAAGTGCCTCTGCCATGCTTTTCCCGACGCCGAGAACCTCACCTGTCGATTTCATTTCCGGACCGAGGATCGAATTTGCATCGTTCAGCTTCTCAAACGAGAACACCGGAACCTTTACCGCACAGTACGGCGGCGTTCTCCGCAGTCCCGTTCCGTAACCCAGCTCCGACAGCTTTGCCCCGAGCATCACGCGCGAGGCAATGTCAACCATCGGCACTCCGGTGACCTTGCTGATATACGGCACCGTTCTTGACGCGCGCGGATTGACCTCTATGACGTAAAGCTCCCCGTCGTAGATGAGATACTGAATGTTGACAAGACCCTTTGTCCCGAGGGCAAGTGCCAGCTTCTCCGAGCAGTCGCATATCCTGTGCAGGAATCTGTCTCCGAGGTTATACGGCGGGTAAACTGCGATGGAATCTCCGCTGTGGATCCCCGCGCGCTCTATATGCTCCATTATCCCGGGGATCAGCACATCGGTGCCGTCGGATATCACGTCGCACTCAAGCTCTGTTCCCGGCATATATTTGTCGATAAGCACCGGATTATCTATCCCGCCGGAGAGTATGTTCTCCATGTATCTGACGGTGTCTCCGTCACTGCGGGATATGACCATGTTCTGCCCGCCGATGACATAGGAGGGGCGGAGAAGTATCGGATACCCAAGCTCCTTCGCCGCTGACAGTGCCGAGGGGATATCGGTCACACTCATACCCTTCGGGCGGCTGATCCCGAATTTTTCAAGAAGCGCGTCAAAACGCGAACGGTCCTCCGCAAGGTCAATTCCCTCAGCCGACGTGCCGAGAATCTTTATCCCGTTCCGGTCAAGGAACTGCGTCAGCTTTATGGCGGTCTGCCCGCCGAACGCCACGACAATGCCGACCGGCTTCTCGATCTCAATGACGTTCATGACGTCCTCCGGTGTCAGAGGCTCGAAATAAAGCCTGTCGGAGATGTCATAGTCGGTCGATACCGTTTCCGGGTTATTGTTGATAAGCACGACCTCATATCCAAGCTTCCGGAGGGTCATTACACAGTGAACCGAGCTGTAATCAAACTCAATGCCCTGACCGATGCGTATCGGACCGGAGCCGATGACGATTATCACGTCCTTTCCGGAGCGCGGATATGGGCGTGCCTCGCAGTGACCGGTGTAACAGGAATAGAAATACGGCGTGACCGCCTCAAATTCAGCCGCGCAGGTATCGACAAGCCGGTAATCGGCGGGAATATGCGGAATGTCACAGACTCCGGACAGCCGTTTCAGCGCCGCATCGGTGTACCCGAGCTTTTTTCCGCGCATAACCTTCTCCGGACTTATTCCGGAGGCGATCTCAGCCTCAAAATCCGCAAGATTTTTCAGCCGGTACAGAAACCAGCGGTCGATCTTCGTGATGCCGTGAATTTCGTCAACCGGAATCCCGGCTTTCAGTGCCTCGAAAACGGTGAAAATCCGCCGGTCGTTCTGCTCATGCAGCCGTTCTGTCACCGGCCTGTCAGACAGCGGCGCGGCATTCAGCGTGTCAAGCGATATCTCCGCGCCCCGAACCGCTTTCATCAGCGCCGCTTCAAAGCACGGGGCGATCGCCATGACCTCGCCGGTTGCCTTCATCTGCGTGCCGAGCATTCTGCTTGAGCCGGCAAATTTGTCAAACGGCCATTTCGGAAATTTTACGACGACATAATCAAGCGCCGGTTCAAAGCAGGCGCAGGTCTTGCCGGTTATGTCGTTCTTTATCTCATCAAGCGTATAGCCGAGCGCGATTTTCGCGGTAATTTTGGCAATAGGATACCCGGTCGCCTTTGAAGCAAGTGCCGAGGAACGCGAAACCCGTGGATTGACCTCTATGACCGCATACTCAAAGCTGTCGGGATTCAGTGCAAACTGACAGTTGCACCCTCCGACTATCCCGATCTCCGAGATAATGTCAAGCGAAGCCGAGCGGAGCATCTGATACTCTCTGTCGGAAAGGGTAAGCGCCGGTGCCGCAACGATCGAATCTCCGGTGTGGATCCCGACCGGGTCAAAATTCTCCATGGAGCAGACCGCAATGACGTTTCCGATACCGTCGCGCACCGTCTCGAACTCTATCTCCTTCCACCCGGAAATGCACTTCTCGATAAGAACCTGATGTATCGGAGACATATCAAGCCCGGACTGCGCGATTACCGAAAGCTCCCCGGCATCAGAGGCAATTCCGCCGCCCGAGCCGCCGAGAGTGAATGCCGGACGCACTATGACGGGATAACCGATGTCCTCAGCCGCCGCAAGAGCCTCCGTAAGTGTGTTTGCGATCTCGGAGGGCACACACGGCTGGCCGATCTTTTTCATCGTATCACGGAAGAGCTCGCGGTCCTCCGCCTTCATTATCGCACCGATATCCGAGCCGAGAAGCCTGACACCGTATTTCTCAAGCACCCCGTTCTCCGAAAGCCGGAGCGCAATGTTCAGCCCCGTCTGCCCGCCAAGCCCTGCAAGAATGCCGTCGGGACGCTCCTTTGCGATTATCCGCTCCACGGTCTCCGCATTCAGCGGCTCAAGATATATCTCGTCGGCAAGCGCGCTGTCTGTCATTATCGTCGCCGGATTGGAGTTCACAAGCACAACGTTGATCCCCTCGTCGCGTAAAACCCTGCAGGCCTGCGCTCCCGCATAGTCAAACTCCGCCGCCTGCCCTATGACGATGGGGCCGGAGCCGATCACCAGCACCCTGTGTATCGAATTATCCTTTGGCATTTCCGAAATCCTCCATCATTGAAACAAATCTGCCGAACAGAAAACCGGTGTCATGCGGTCCGGAGTGCGCCTCCGGGTGGAACTGAACGGTGAAACAGTATTTCCCGGTGTAGCTTACCCCCTCGCAGCTCCCGTCGTTCATGTTGACAAAGCTGATGTCGCCGATCCCGGACAGGCTCTCCGGAATCACCGCATAACCGTGATTCTGGCTCGTCATGTACGTCCTTCCGGTAAGGGCATCGCGCACCGGCTGATTGCCCCCGCGGTGTCCGAACGGCAGCTTTCCGGTCTTTGCTCCCATCGCAAGAGCCGTCAGCTGATGCCCGAGGCAGATCCCGAACACCGGCACCTTTCCGATCAGCTTCTTTATTTCCGCAATGCACCCGACGTTCTCCGCCGGATCCCCCGGTCCGTTCGACAGCATCACGCCGTCGGGACAGAGCGCAAGAATCTTCTCCGCACCCGTGTCGTGAGGCACGACGGTTACCTCACATCCGAGCTTCCGCAAAGACTCGGTTATATTCTTTTTCGCACCGTAATCGACAAGAACGACCGAGAATTTTTTCTCCCCGTATGCCGGATAAACAACGGTCTTTTTCGTGCTGACCTTTCCGACCGCGCCGCTGACTGAATAATTCTTCAGCTTTCCGACAAGCCCACTGATATCCTCCGGCAGGGAATCGGTGACAGCCGCGTTGACCGTTCCGCCGTCGCGTATCATTTTTGTCAGATACCGTGTGTCGATCCCGGATATTCCGCAGATACCGTGCTCCTTCAGAAAACCGTCAACCGTACACTCTGCCCGGAAATTCGACGGTGTGTCACAGCACTCCGAAACGACATATCCGGAAAGTGCCGGCACGCCCTCGCAATCCTCCGCATTTACTCCGTAATTCCCGATGAGGGGAAAGGTCTGTATGACCGTCTGACCGGCATAGCTGGGGTCGGTAAGCGTCTCGGTGTATCCCTCCATACCGGTGGTAAATACAAGCTCGCCTATACTGCATCCTGTGGCTCCGATATGGTTTCCTTCGATCGTTTCCCCGGTTGCAAGAATCAGAAATGCTTTTTCCATCTTTTGTTTCCTCGATGAATAAATATTCATGCTTTCTGCATTAATATCGATGATTATACACCATTCAGTGAATATTGTCAAGATATTGTGAATATAAATCTGCTGCAAAATTGCCGCTTCTTTTCGTGTACACTGCATATAACCGCTTCTTCAAAAAAATCTCCCCGGAATTCCGGGGAGAAATTGATGAAATTATTATTTTGAAATCAGTCTCAGGACGTCGTTTTTCTTGCCGAGGACGATAACATGGTCGTCACGGTCGAACTGATAATCCGCCGTCGGCATGATTATTTCCGATCCGTTTTTCTTGATCGTCAGGACGTTCATGTCGTATTTTCTGCGTATGTTTATCGCCCCGATGGTCTTTCCGACCCAATCGGGAAGTGCCGGTATCTCAAAGATCGAGTAATCGGCAGTCAGCTCAATGAAGTCGTACAGATTATTTGCCGAGCACCGTACAGCCAGCTTTTCCGCCATGTCCCGCTCCGGGTAAACGACCTCGTCCGCACCGTTTCTGAGCAGGAATTTTGCCTGAATATCACGGTTTGCCTTCGATATGACCCTCTTCGCGCCAAGCTCCTTCAGCTGTGACGATATTTCAAGCGAGGACTGAAAATTTTCGCCGATCGTGACAAAGCAGATGTCAAATGTATCAACTCCGAGCGCTTTCAGGACATCCGGGTTGGTGCAGTCCGCGATCTGCGCGTTGGTGAAGTGCGGCGCAAGTATATTTATCCTGTCCGCGTTATCGTCAACTATCATGACGTTATTCTTAAGCTCAAGAAGTCTTTCGGCAAGCCGCTGTCCGAAGCGCCCCATGCCGATAACAAGCATATTTTTCATGATTTATTTATTTTTTTGTCAGAAAACTTTTTGAAAAAAGTTTTCCGACACCTTTCAAAAACTTTTGACTAAGGGAAGAAATTAATTATTTGGCTGTTATGATATTGTCCGGTGGGGAAGTATTGCTTTTGCAAAAGGAAGACTGAAATCCTGCTGATAAACCCGTTCTGCCTGAACTGAAATCAGCGCGCAGAGCCATTAAATATTAACCCTTTACAAAAGTTTTTGAGGGGTGTCGGGGGACTTTTTTCAAAAAGTCCCCTGACCGTTCCCATTTATCAAAGCAATAAATTCTCAGCCGGGCGGGAGATCGGGATGTTTTCACGTTTTGCGGCAAGAGCAATGACAAGAGACATCATTCCGACCCTGCCGAAATACATGAGAAGACAGAGAATGAGCTTGGACGCGACCGAAAGCGAACCGGTGATACCCATCGTCACACCGACGTTCGACAGTGCCGAAACCACCTCGAACGTTACCCATGAAAGATCGATCCGTTCAATAGCCGCCACCGAAACTATTCCGAGAGAAACGACCGAGAAATATATCGTTGCAATTGCCGAAGCCTGTCTTACAAGGTCGCCTTCGATGCGCCTTTTGAAAATATTCGTAGCCGAGACCTGCCGCGCCGAGGCGAGGGTACCGGCGAGAAGCGTCACAAACGTAGTTACCTTGATACCTCCCGCAGTCGAGCCCGGTGCGCCTCCGATGATCATGAGAATTATCATAAGCGCAGCCGACGCAGGCGACAGTGCCGCAAGTTCAACTGTGTTGAACCCGGCAGTCCGCGCGGTGACGGAATTGAAGAAGGCGGTCAGTATCCTCTCCCCGAAAGGCATCGTTTTTCCGGATTCAAAGAGAAGGAAAAGTACCGCGCCTGAGAAAAGGAGGATCCCTGTCATGACAAGCACGACCTTGGTGTGGAGCGTGAACTTTTTCGGATCAAACCGGCAGGCGAAAATGTCCTGCCAGACAATGAAGCCCACCCCTCCGCAGAGGATAAGCGCCATGATCACAAGATTGACGGTGACATCCCCCGCATAACCGGTAAGTGACGACTGACCGTATTTTCCCATGAGATCGAACCCGGCGTTGCAGAAGGCAGAAACCGAATGGAACACAGCCTCCCATATCCCGTAAGCGCCGTGCTGAGGAATGAATCGCGCGGCAAGAATGATAGCTCCCGCCGCCTCAAACGAAAATGTGTAGAGCAGGACACTCCGTATCAGCTTTGTGACCCCTCCGACCGAATCGTTTCCGGTCGAGAGCATGAACAGTTTTCTTTCACCGAGGGTCATGTTCCTCCCGAGCAGCCTTGTGAACGACGCCATCAGGGTCATTATTCCAAGCCCGCCGACCTGCATCAGGACAAGCAGCACCGCCTGTCCGAATGCCGACCAGTGATGATATGTACTCACCGGGATAAGCCCGGTGACGCAGGCGGCTGAGGTCGAGGTCATGAAAGCATCGGTGAAACCCGTCCAGGTTCCCTCGCGTGAGGAGCAGGGAAGCGCGAGCAGAAGCGTCCCGACGATCATTACCGCAAGGTAGCCGAGGGCGACTACCTGCATCTGTGTAGGTTTTTTCAGCGGAATTTTCACAGCTTGTTACCGCCTACGGCTGGGGCTCCGGTTCTGTCTCCGGCGGCTGAGTTTCGGCTCCGGATGTGTCAGACGGGTCGGTCGTTTCGGTATCGACCGTTGTGACGGGGAGAGGCCCTTTGCTTATCACGAAATCGATTTTTGTTCCCTTGACCGTCGGTGTTCCGGCTGCTATGCTCTGGAAGACGATCTTTCCCTCCGGAACCGTGTCGGAATTCTCGTATGTGACCTGCCCGACTCTGAAATTGCCGTTCATTTTTGCGTATGCTTCTGTCGGGGTGAGGTCGGTCAGCTCCGGCATTTCGATTTTTTCAAGCGAGGAGCCAATGCTGTAATATATGGTCACGGTTGAGCCGTAGGTGACATCGCTCTTTGCCGCCGGCTCGGTGTAGATGACATAGTTCATCTCAACTTCTTCGCTTGCAATGCCTTTCAGAACGCACTTGAAGCCCAGCTTTTCGGCTTTAAGCTGAACCGCGCGGTATTCAAGCATGGAGTAGTCCGGCATTTTCAGGGTTTCGGCGCCGCGGCTGACAGTCAGGGTGATATTGCAGAACTGTTTGTTCTTCTTGACCTTTCTGCGGACGCCGGCTTCGGGATCCTGTTTAATTATCGTGTTCTCCGGGACCGAGGCGTCGTACACGTAATCGACCGTGACCCTGAACAGCGTCGGATCGAGCTTTGAGTTGATCGTTCCGGTGTTATAGATGTCGTCTACAACCGAAGGAACCTCAATCGATGTCGTGGTGTTCTGGTTTTCCTTTGTCAGAAGCGCGTCAAGAAGCGTGATCCCGGAGGCAATTGTCACGATCCCGAAGGCTATTGCCACTCCGAGGATTATCGGGAACATCGAGCGGCTCTGAGGGCGGCGGTTCTTTTTTCTGCTTTTTCTCTTCATATCGTTGTCGGCAAGCGCGGGGGCATTTTCGCCGCTCGCGGGTGAGGGTTCCCTTGTTTTGAAAATATATGCGGGATTTGAACGCAGGCGGTCAACGTATTTCAGCATCTGCTCTGCGCTCTGGAATCTCCTGTCGGGATTCTTCTCCATCGCGCCTAAAATTATCTGTTCAAGTCCGCGCGGAATGTCCGGTTTGATTTCCGTCGGTGCCTTAGGTTTTTCATTCACCTGCATAAGCGCTACGGATACCGGTGTGTCGGCATTGAAGGGAAGTGTCCCCGTTGCCATCTCGTACATAAGCACGCCGACGGAATACAGATCGCTCCTTTGGTCTATTCCCTTGCCGCTTGCCTGTTCCGGACTGATATAATACACGGTGCCGATTGCCTTTTCGTCCATTTGGACTGTTTCGGCGTTCGGGAGCTTTGCAATTCCGAAGTCGGTGACCTTTACCTTGCCGTTCCGGAGAAGCAGGATATTCTGCGGCTTGATGTCGCGGTGGATTATCCCCTTCGCGTGCGCATGGCACAGGGCACTTAGCACCTGACCGGAATAGCTGAGCACCTCGTCGGTGGAAAGCGCGCCTTTTTTCTGCATATAGCTTTTAAGGGTTATGCCGTCAACGCGCTCCATAACGATGTATTTGAGGCTTCCCTTGACCGAAACATCGAAAATCCTTACGATGTTCGGGTGAGAAAGCATCGAAACCGCTTTCGATTCGTTTATGAACCGCCTGACAGACTGCTCGTCTCCTGCGATTTCATCCTTAAGCATTTTGACCGCGACCGTGCGGTTCATGACAATGTCCCGGGCTTCATAGACGACAGCCATCCCGCCGACGCCGATGACCCTGATTATATGATAACGTCTGTCAAGTACCTTGCCGACGTATCTTTCAAATGATTCCATACAATACCCCTCAAACAATCTTTCCGAGAATAATGGTTATGTTGTCGATCCCGCCGCCTTCGTTTGCAAGGGATATCAGCTGTCCGGCACAGTCGTCAAGCTCTTTCTGAGTCTCCGCGCTGACAGCCGCCGCGATATCTGCCTTCGGAACGCAGTTGGTAAGCCCGTCGGAACAGAGCAGTATGTAGCTGCCCTCCGACAGCCTGAGCGTGAAGAGGTCGGGGTTTGACTCCTCTTCGTTGCCGACCGAGCGGATTATTATGTTTTTGATAGAAGCGTTTTCCGCCTCGCTTATCGTCAGCTGCCCCATATCGACAAGATACTGGACATACGAGTGGTCACGGGTGATTTGGCGCAGTTCTCCGCCGTCAATGCAGTACATCCTGCTGTCGCCGACGTTTATTGCGGTGATGCTTCCGTCAGGCGCGACAAGCGCGGAGACAAGCGTTGTTCCCATTCCGCGCAGGCTTTCGTCCGATGCGGCTTTCTCATACACGGCGGTATTCGCGGCGGCGACCGCTTTTTTGAGAAGCGCCGCCCTGTCGGTCATTCCGGGGTCAAATCCGTTTTTAACCGTTCCGGTATAGACGCTGCAGGCAAGCTCGCTTGCAACATTTCCGCCGTTCGCCCCTCCCATTCCGTCGCAGACGGTCAAAAGGCAGAATCCTCCCGGGAGTGTGACTATTGAGAAACTGTCCTGATTGGTGGCGCGTCGTTTTCCGATGTCGCTTTTTCCGCTGAAGAACATATTGAATAGCGCGGAATCCGTTCCGGACGAACGGTACCCGCTTCCTTTCACTGAAATGCTTTGCCGGATGCCCGGCGTTTATACTGTATCGGTATCCTGACCGTTGTATCTTAACTGTCCGCAGGAGGCGTTTATATCGGGACCGAGCCTGCGCCGTACCGTTGCGTTCACACCGAGCGATATCAGCCGGTTCTGAAAAGCCCGGACAGCCTCTTTTCCGCTGCGTCTGAAGCTGCGTTCGCTTACGTCATTCAGCGGTATCAGGTTGACGTGAACCGGCGTCCCGCGCCCCATTGCCGAGATAAGTCCCTTTGCCAGCCGCTCCGCGTGCATTTCCGAGTCGTTTTCGCCGGAGATAAGCGTGTATTCAAACGATATTCTCCGCCCGGTTTTTGCAAAATATTCGCGGCAGGCGGCAAGAAGCTCTTCAACGCTCCATTTTGCCGTGACCGGCATTATCTGCTTCCGTTCTTCGGTGATGATGTTGTGGAGCGATATCGAAAGCGTTATCGGCAGATCCTCCTCCGCCAGCATTTTTATCCCCGGAACCACACCGCAGGTCGAAAGGGAAATGTGCCGGTATCCGATGTTCAGCCCGTCGGGAGAATTGACAAGGTGAAGGAATTTTATCACGTTGCCGTAATTGTCAAGCGGCTCTCCGATCCCCATCATGACGATGTTCGAGATCCTCTCGCCGGTGTCGTTCCGAGCCGCAATGACCTGACCGAGAATTTCCGAAGCCGTCAGGTTTCTTTCAAGCCCCAGAAGGGTCGAGGCGCAGAACCGGCATCCCATCCGGCACCCCGCCTGACTGGAGACACAGATTGTGTTCCCGTGCTCGTACTTCATCACGACGCTCTCGATGAGCTGACCGTCGCGGAGCGCGAACAGGTACTTGACAGTTCCGTCGATCGCCGAAACGAGCTTCTTTTTTATCTCAGGCAGAAAAACGAAGCATCCGCTGTCGGTGAGCTTCTTCCTAAGCTCCGCCGGAAGATTCGACATTTCATCGACCGGTGTCCCCTTCATAGCCCAGCCGTAGATCTGCTTTGCCCTGAAAGCCGGATATCCCAGCGACGCGGTTATTTCGCATATTTCATTGTACGGAGTTTGCATCAGATCTATACCGTTCATCGCAGCGGAGACCTCCGGACATCTTTGTTTTTCCCGTAAATCAGTTATTCATATCAGTATATCACATTCCGGCGGCTTTTGCAAACATTTCAAAGAAAATTCACATTTTGAGGAAAGATTCTGCCTCTCTGAATGACGGGACAGGGGCTTATCAGGGACAAAATGTGTCCTCGGGCTTCGGACAGTAACATTGTATCACAGTTTTTTAATTTGTCGTCCCCTTTTTGTCCCTCGTTTGTCCCATTTTTGTCTCCTGTTTGCACTGTGGAAAATTGTTCAAGAACTGGCTTCCCATTGAGGGTTGACTGTCAGGTTTCACCTTGCCAACAGAGATTTGCTCCTGCACCGCCGCTTATCAGTTCTTCTTTCCCCTCTTTCTTCTCAAGAAAGAGGCGGGGCTTGGGGC
This sequence comes from Candidatus Colimorpha enterica, assembly GCA_000433515.1. GTDB lineage: Bacteria > Bacillota > Clostridia > Oscillospirales > CAG-272 > Colimorpha_A. The sequence continues at coordinate 40,745 of FR891207.1, forward strand.
AGAGCCCCAAAAACTCACCATCAAAAAAATCCCGGCAGCGCGGAGCTGCCGGGATAAGGTTTATTCGTCAGCTGCGTACTTGCTGACAAGATGATAGATGTTTTCGTCGGATTCGCACCATATCTCGTCCCACTCCATTGAGTAGACGGCTCCGAGCAGGGACTTTGCGCTTACGATGAAATCGCGGTTTTTATCGGTGAGATAAACCTTTGCGCCGCTTTTGGTCATGTCGTTTACAAATGAATTCACATCCGACATTGTATCGAGTCTGATTTTGATCCTCATATTCTTGTTCCTTTCGTGATGCGTTGATCGGCACCGGCTCAGCACCGGAACCGTAATTAATTATACAGCATTTCCGGAGCGGTGTCAAGAGAAAACGTGCGTTTTATGCCGTCATAATGTGACACTCTGCCTCATTCTTCGTCAAGCTTAAGCACCGCCATGAATGCCTCCGGCGAGACCTCGACCGAGCCGAGCTGGCGCATCTTCTTCTTTCCTTCCTTCTGCTTCTCAAGCAGCTTCTTCTTTCTTGTGATGTCGCCGCCGTAGCACTTTGCAAGGACATCCTTGCGCAGAGCCCTGACCGTCTCGCGTGCGATTATCTTTCCGCCGATCGCAGCCTGGATCGGTATCTCAAAGAGCTGGCGCGGGATGTTGTCCTTCAGCTTTTCGGCGATCTTTCTTGCCCTTGCGTACGCCTTTTCCTCGTGGACTATGAAGGAGAGCGCGTCAACTATCTCCCCGTTCAGAAGAATATCGAGCTTGACCAGCCTGCTGGGGACATATCCGGTCATTTCGTAGTCAAGCGAGGCATAACCGCGGCTCCGGCTCTTCAGCGCGTCAAAAAAGTCGTAAACTATCTCGTTCAGCGGCAGGTCATAGTGAAGCTCCGTCCGCGTCGCGTCGAGATATTTCATGTCGATGAACGTTCCGCGCCGGTCCTGACAGAGATCCATGATGTTTCCGACATACTCCGGCGGGGTTATGATGTTTGCCCGCACCATCGGCTCGGCGGCGGATTCGATCTCGTCCGGGGAGGGGTAGTTGCTCGGGTTGTCGATCTTCACAACGCTGCCGTTTTTCTTGGTTATCTCATAGATAACGCTCGGCGCGGTCGTGATTATGTCAAGGTTGTACTCCCGCTCAAGCCGTTCCTGAATTATCTCCATATGCAGAAGCCCGAGGAAGCCGCACCGGAAGCCGAAGCCGAGAGCGACCGAGGTTTCCGGCTCAAACGAGAGCGCGGCATCGTTCAGCTGCAGCTTTTCAAGCGCGTCCTTCAGGTCGTTGTACCTTGCGCCGTCGGCGGGATATATTCCCGAAAAGACCATCGGCACCGCATGACGGAAGCCGGGGAGCGGCTCGTCCGCCGGATCNNNNGGGGAGCGGCTCGTCCGCCGGATCTGCGGCTGATGTAACGGTGTCTCCGACCCTTGTCTCGGAAACGGTCTTTATGCTTGCCGTAAAATATCCCACGTCGCCCGCCGAAAGATACCCGCAGGGGCTGAGCCCGAACGGGGCAAGTGTTCCTGTCTCAACCACCTCAAACACCGCGCCGGTGCTCATCAGCTTTATGCTGTCGCCCGGCTTTACCGTTCCGTCCTTAACGCGGATAAGAACGACAACGCCGAGGTAAGAGTCGTAATACGAGTCAAAAATCAGGCATTTCAGCCTGCCGTTCTCATCTCCCGACGGCGCGGGAATGTCTGTCACGATCCTCTCAAGCACGTCGGCAACGTTCAGCCCGGTTTTTGCCGAAACGGCGGGACAGTCCTCTGCCGGGATTCCGATTACGTCCTCAATCTCGCGCCTTGCCCCATCGATATCCGCAGAGGGCAGGTCGATCTTGTTTATGACCGGAATTATCTCAAGATTGCTGTCCACCGCAAGGTAGGCATTAGCCAGTGTCTGCGCCTCTATCCCCTGTGTCGCGTCAACGACAAGAAGCGCACCCTCGCAGGCATTGAGCGAGCGCGAGACCTCATAATTGAAGTCAACGTGACCGGGGGTGTCGATCAGATTGAAGATGTAGGTTTTTCCGTCCGATGCGGTGTAGGCAAGATTGACGGCGCGCGCCTTGATGGTTATTCCGCGCTCGCGCTCAAGCTCCATGTTGTCAAGCACCTGAGCCTCCATTTCGCGGCTCGATACCGTTCTCGTAAGCTCAAGTATGCGGTCGGCAAGGGTGGACTTTCCGTGGTCAATATGTGCGATGATCGAGAAATTTCTGATCCTTGACTGTCTGTCTGACATTGTTTGTCGCCTTTCGTGTGGGTGTATGAGTGTATGTGATTATTTCATGTCGGAAAGGGTCAGCCCCATCGTGTTCCGCAGAAGCGTGACAAGACGGCAGAGCGGCAGTCCGACTATCGAGAAGAAATCCCCCTCGATACGGTCTACAAACGCTCCGGCGCGCCCCTGTATGCCGTATGCGCCCGCCTTGTCCATGGGTTCCCCCGACATTATGTAGCTTTCGATCTCGTCATCGGATAATTCCCGGAAATGAACCGTTGCCGTTTCGACGGCAGAGGCGAAAGTACCGCTGTAAATGACTGCAAGCCCCGTGTGGACATAGTGGAGCTTTCCTGAAAGCATCCGTAGCATTTCTCCCGCCTCGGCAACGGAACGGGGCTTTCCGAGGATCTTTCCGCCGATCTCGACAAGCGTATCTGCCGCAACGACGGGACACCCCTCGGGATGCAGGTCGCGGTAGACCTTCTCTGCTTTTGTTTTCGCCAGCTTCTCGGCAAGATGCGAGGGAGAGTCAGCCTCAACAGCCGATTCGTCGATATCCGGGGAAGCCGTTTCGACATTCAGCCCCAGCATACGTAAAAGCTCAAGACGGCGGGGAGATTTTGAAGCTAAAATAATTTTTTTCATGGCAGGACCGGCTTATCTTCTCCGGATCAGTCCCAACCCGACAAGGACGGCGATGACAATGAAGATTATCACCGAGATATTGAGGTTGAATACCGCGCCGATGGTCAGCTTAAGCACGCTCAGGTCAAGCACGAACGGCGAGGTGATGCCGAAATCCATTCCGTAAGCCAGCCACGAGAGCCAGCTGACCCCCTTCGAAAGATGTGCGACCAGCGAGCCGAAAACTATCCCGGCGCAGATGCAGAAAAGCATAATAAGCGATTTTTTCATTCTGAAAAGTAACTCCGACAGATTGTTTTTCTGTTATTATAACACATATTCCGCCGGATTGCAACTTTTTTTCTGCTTTACCCCGAAGCCGTTCCCGGAAAGATAACAGCATGACCCGACCATCCCCGGCATGTTGATATAACGGTTGCCGGTTTCGACATTTTTGACAACAACTCTGCCGCTATACAACTGAAAATCCGTCAATCTTTTTGACAAAAAGCCCTTGCAATCTCCGCCCGGATGTGATATAATATACAGGTCAAATCGTGAGGCCTGTTGGTCAAGAGGCTAAGACGCCGCCCTCTCACGGCGGAAACAGGGGTTCGATTCCCCTACGGGTCACCATAAAAGCGCAGGCTTGTGTCTGCGCTTTTATTTTTCAAAACAAATCACGAAGGAGCTTCTGTCATGTCTGTATTAAAAGGAAACGCTATCGTCGGCCAGTCCGGCGGTCCCACCGCTGCGATCAACGCAACACTTTCCGGTGTTATCAGGGGCGCAATTGCCAATGAAAACATCGGCACGCTTTACGGCGCTTACAACGGTGTCGAGGGAATGCTTGCCGGTACCTGGTGCGATCTTTCCGCAATGTTTTCCGATCCCGCAAAGCTGACAACGCTTGAAAAGACCCCTGCCGCCGCTCTCGGTTCATGCAGAAAGAAGCTGCCGAAGCTCGACGGCTCCGATCCGAAAGCCGATGAGGTGTATGGAAAGCTGTTCGATTTCTTCCGTTCGCTTGACATAAGATACTTCTTCTACATCGGCGGCAACGACTCGATGGACACCGTCGCAAAGCTGTCGGCTTACGCGGCAAAGCACGATTACAGGATCCGTGTTATGGGCGTGCCGAAAACAATAGATAACGACGTCATGGGCACCGACCACACACCCGGCTACGGCTCTGCCGCCAAATATATCGCGGCATCGATGGAAGAGATCATCCGCGACTGTGCGGTCTACACGGTGAAGGCGGTCACGATCGTTGAGATAATGGGACGCGACGCGGGATGGCTTGCGGCTTCGGCGG
>FR891207.1:44994-51136 GCA_000433515.1 Candidatus Colimorpha enterica
CGAAAGAGTGTTTGATTACGAGGAATTCTTCGCCGACGTCTCTGCGGCACTTGAAAGGCATCCGAACGTCGTTGTCGCGGTTTCCGAGGGTATCCGGCTTGCTGACGGAACATATGTCGGCGAATCGGCTCAGAGCGGCGTTGCCGATGCTTTCGGTCACAAATATCTCTCCGGAACCGGAAAAGCGCTTGAGATCGCGGTCAAGGAAAGGCTCGGCTGCAAGGTAAGATCGGTCGAGCTGAACATCCTTCAGAGATGTGCCTCCCATATCGCCTCAAAGACCGATATCGACGAGTCAGTTTCCGTCGGACGCGCGGCTGTCGAGGCTGCCGTCTCCGGTGTAAGCGGTAAAATGATGACGATAAAGAGAGTCTCCTCAGAGCCCTACGCTTCCGAGCCGGGATATGAGGATATCGAAAAAATAGCAAACATGGTCAGAACCGTGCCGGACAGCTTTATAAACGAGCGCGGCAACGGCATCACCGACGAGGGAGTGAAGTATATCCTCCCGCTCATCATCGGCGAAAGCTATCCGGAGTACCGCGACGGTCTTCCGGTGCACATCAGCCTTAAGTGATACCGTAAAAATGGTACCGACGGAATAAAAAGCGCCTCCGCGCAATACAATGGTTACGGTAAACTCCGGAAGGAGACCGAAAGTTGTATTGCACGGAGGTTTAATTTATGTTTCTTGGCGGATATCAGCCCGAGGGCGGAATTGCGGCACCGGAAAGCCGGGAATATCTTATGTCGGAGCAGGGACTGCGGCGCGCCTGCGAAGAAGGCATTATACTTGAGGCTGTCGCCGTGAGGTGCGACCTGTCGTTCCGGCTCACGGTCGATCTGCACTGCATGAACGGGTATATCGAAAGGGAAGACGTTCAGTTTTCGCCGACCGGCGAGCCGGTGAGGGATATTGCCGTAATAACGCGGGTCGGCAAAGCCGTCTGCTTCAGGGTCACCGGCTTCTTCACCGAAAACGGAAAAACCGCGGCGCGTCTTTCAAGAAGGGAAGCTCAGAGGGAGTGCGCTGAAAAATATTTAGCTGCGCTTGAGCCGGGAGATATAATCGACGCCAAGGTCACGCATCTTGAGAATTTCGGGGCGTTTGTCGATATCGGATGCGGCATCGTGTCGCTTCTGTCGATAGACTGCATTTCGGTTTCCCGCATATCACACCCGTCCGACAGATTCCGCGCCGGCGACCGGATAAAGGTGGTCGTGAAGAGTATCGACCGCGAAAACGGCAGGATCTTCGTGACGCATAAAGAGCTTCTCGGCACATGGGAGCAGAACGCCGCGCTGTTTTCCCCCGGACAGACAGTCACGGGGATCGTGAGAAGCATAGAGGACTACGGAATTTTCGTCGAGCTGACCCCGAATCTTGCCGGGCTTGCAGAATACCGCGACGGAATAACCGTCGGTCAGACAGCCGCCGTGTACATAAAGAATATAATCCCGGAGCGCATGAAGCTGAAGCTGGTCATTATCGACTCCTGCCGCGGAGAGACAGTCCCGCCGGAAAGCATCGCCGGCTATCCGGAAAACACCGTACACATCGACCGGTGGAAATACTCCCCCGACAGCTGTCCGAGGGTCATTGAAACGGTATTCGGCTGAAAATAAAATCCGGAGCCGCCGGGTTTCAGCGGTTCCGGTTTTAAGTTTTGTCGGAAAGTCCGTCGATTATCCTGTCGGCAACAATATACCTGTCCTCCGGGTAGCGTGCCGAGAACACGCCTATGATATAGGTCTTACCGTCGATCACCGCGCTGACGAGGACGGAATATGCGTCGGTCAGGGAACCGGTTTTGAGCCCCGTTACCGAGCTTCTGTAATATTCCGAATCCGGGTTGATAAGCAGGTTGGTGTTGTACCATGTGTTGGTGTGACCGCTTGCATATTTCACGCTGTCTGTGAGAAGCGCGGCACAGCGTGATATCACCGGGTTTTCGAGAGCCTTTTTCGCAATGATGACAAGATCGTCAGCCGTTGTGTAGTGTCCCTCATACGCAAGCCCGTCGGGGACCGTGAAGTGCGTGCCGGTGCAGCCGATCTTTACGGCATATTCGTTGACCTTTGCCATGAAGTAATCAACCGCGTCGCGCCCGCTCATGTCACGGTTTCCGGTCGCGTACCGTGCCGCCCCCGCCGCCGTGACATATGCCGCGTCGTTTCCCGACGGCAGGAGCATTCCCTCGACAAGCATGGCAAGTGTCAGACGGTGATGCGCCTTTATGTAGGCAACGGATGAGCCTGCCGCGACAAGCTTAAGCTCGTCTCCCGGCGTAATAACGGTATTTTCCGGCATCATGTTAAGCGCAGTAAGAGCCGTTAACAGCTTTGTGACGCTTGCCGGAACTATTTTTCTGTCGGTGCCCTGCCGGAATTTCATAACGCCGTCCGTCACATCGTAGACAAACACCTGCGTTGGGTCATGGATCGGCTGACATCCGGTGCCGTTTCCTCCGTCGGGGAAAACGCTTCCGCCTGAGATCTCCGGAGGGGGAGCATTCCTGTTTTTCAGTACTCCGATGCCCGCAAACGACACGGCAAGCACAGACAGCAGGATGATTATCGCTTTTACGGTCCTGCCGTTCATTTCCGCTCCTTTCCTTAGCCCGGTTTCCTGATTACCGGTTCAGCTCTTCCGCGATCTCCGGAAGGTAAGAGAGGCTGTCGGTCACAACGTCTGCGCCTGCTTTTTTCAGTTCATCGGCAGAAAAGGACGTCGTTACTCCGACCGCGCGCATTCCCGCCGCCTTTGCCGCCATGATTCCGGCTATGGCATCCTCCGCAACTATGCAGAAGCGCGGCTCAAGCCCGGCTTTTTCTGCGGCTTTAAGGAAAATATCCGGCGCAGGCTTTTTTCTCTCAACGTCGCTGCCGGTGACAACGGCATCAAGCTTTCCGGTCACGTCTCCGATGCAGTCGAGGTTGCATTTTACCTTGACTATATCCGAAGCCGAGGCGACGGCAAGAGTGTATCCGAGAGATTTCAGCTTTTCGATGATCACAGCCGACCACGGATAGACCTTAACCTTGTCCTTCGCGGTTTCCGTGTATATCCTGTAAGCCTCGTCCTTGTATTCGCTTTTGTAGACCCCGCCGTGCTTTTCGAGAACGCCGCCGATGAATTTGTCGTCACCCATACCGGTGTACTGCCTGTACTCCCACGGCTCGGTCTCATAGCCGAGAGAACGGTTGACCTCCATTGCCGCGTAGGTTATTGCCGGTTCGGAATCGACAAGCACCCCGTCCATGTCAAAAATAATGCCTTTTTTCATTGATTTTACATCCTTGTTCCAAAACGGGCTTCCGTGAACCGGAAGCCCAGAATTATCAGTTTGCCTTTGCAAAAGCCGTGCTGTCGGGACGGACGACCTTTTTAATGTCAGCACCGACGGATTTCAGCTTGCCGACAATGTCGTCGTATCCGCGCTCTATGTGGTGGATGTCCTCGATCTCTGTCTGACCGGCGGTTGCAAGCCCGGCGATGACCATTGCGGCACCGGCACGGAGGTCAACGGCCTTTATCTGCGCCGGAGAGAGCTTCTGTACGCCCTCGATAACCGCCGTTCTGCCGTCCACCTTGACGGAAGCCCCCATGCGCTTAAGCTCCTCGACATAGCGGAAACGGTTGTCGTACACTCCCTCACTGAGACAGCTCACACCGTTTGCAAGGCAGAGAAGCACGCCCATCTGCGGCTGCATATCGGTGGGGAATCCGGGGTAGGGCATGGTCTTGACGTTTATGCGGTTCATCGGACCGATATATGTGACGGTGACCGACTCGTCGTCGTAAACGATGTCAAGCCCCATTTCCTCCAGCTTTGCCGAGATCGACTCAAGGTGCTTCGGGATGACGTTCGTTATCCTGAGGGACCCCTTTGTTGCGGCGGCGGCGATCATATATGTTCCCGCCTCTATCATGTCGGGGATTATGGCGTAGGTACAGCCGTGGAGCTTATCGACGCCCTTTATCTTGATGGTGTCGGTTCCCGCGCCGCTTATCTTTGCGCCGCAGGTGTTGAGAAAGTTGGCAAGGTCAACGATGTGAGGTTCTCTTGCCGCATTTTCGATGACGGTGACACCCTTTGCCTTGACGGCGGCGAGCATGACGTTCATTGTCCCGCCGACGGTTATAACGTCAAAGAAGATATTGTCGGCTTTAAGACCGTCCTTTGCAACGGCTTCGACATAACCGCCCTCGACGCTGACCGAGGCACCGAGCGCCTCGAAGCCCTTTATATGCTGGTCAATGGGACGCACACCGAAATCGCACCCGCCGGGGTAACCGACGTATGCCCTGCCGAACCTGCCGAGCTCGGCACCGAGCAGATAATAGGACGCACGCATTTTTCTGACAAGGTCGATGGGGGAAGAGCCGCCGACGGCATATGTCGAATCTATCTCGACGGTCGTGCGGTTTATCATGCGGATTCCGAGCCCCATTGTGCTGAGTATTTTAAGCGAGAGCGAAACATCGTCGATCTCCGGGAGATTTTCGATTATACATTTGTCTTCAACGAGCAGACATCCCATAAGGATGGGAAGCGCGGCGTTTTTCATCCCGCTGACCTCTATCGAGCCGCGGAGAGGGGAACCGCCGTTTATAACTATTTTCTCCATTGTATGTGAACACCTTTCGGTTACTGATGATCTGTTTTTGTTCCCGGCAGCTGCGGGAATTGCCCGCCGTGCAAAAAAGCGGACATATGGCTGTCTGATATCCGGCGTACCCGCGCCGAAAAAGGGCAGAAACGCCCAAACAGTATTATAACACATCCGCGCAAAAAAGCAAAGAGTTTTTTGCACGAAAATGAAATTTTATGTTTTGAACATATTTCACAAGGAAATTTGTCGGTTATTTATCAGGTAACAGCCGTCAGACGGCATTCCGGGGAGCAAAGTGAACATCTGTTTGAATGATTCGGAAATATCTGTAAAAAACCGTTCAGTATAATTATATGCCTCCGATGTCCGGCGGTGAAAGGAAGAGTGACGAAAACCGTTTATACCCTCGTGTTTCTTGTGTATCGCAGAAATTCAAATCCGATCCTGAGAAGCAGAGAAAACGCGTTTGCGGCACAAATTCTCAGCGAGAACGACCGGAAAAGAGCCGATGCGGCATCAGCCTCAACCCCGTAAAGCGGCGTGAAGTCAAACCCGGAGGCAAAGGAAAACGACACAATGCATAGTATCATACACGCCGCATAATATGATATCGGATATGCGGTCTTTGCCGGGTACTTCAGGTAAAAATGAACGTCTATGAATGCCGAGGACGCAACGGAGAGGATTATCATCGGAAACATAAGAATGTCCGCCATCCTTCTGTCTCCGAACTGACCGAAAACGGTGATGATCAGCGATACCGGAAGCATGAACGACAGAACGGCCGCCGATATTCCCGAAAACACCGCCGCGGCGGTTCCGGATGACGGTTTTCCGATACTCAAATCGATCACTCCCAACGGCTGTTGAATCTACGGTCATTATACCACACAGGCGGAATTATTTCAAGTGGAAAAATCGGAAAAGAACAGTGTTTCCGAATTGCCGATATGTATTGACAAACGTTAAAATATGATGTATAATGAATTAATGAAATTTTAATTTTTTTGTGAGGTACTCTATCATGAAAAACTGTCCCAACTGCGGCAACCCCTGCGACGACGGCGCGGCATTCTGCAATAAGTGCGGAGCTCCCTTCGGAGCACCGAATTATCAGGCTCAGCCGATGTTCGACCCCGCGGATCACACCGCAGAATTCGACCCTGCCGACATCTCCGAAAACAAGGTCATCGCAATGGCACCCTATCTCATGGGCTGGGTTGGTATTATTGTTGCCCTTCTTGCCATCAACAATTCAAAGTATGTTTCCTTCAATGTAAAGCAGGCACTCAAGCTTGATGTCTGCTTCATCCTCTCCGCCTTCTTCTGCATCATCCCGTTCCTCGGATGGCTTGCATTCGGCGTGTGTGCCGTCATCATCTTCGTCCTGAAGATCATGGGCTTTTTCTATGTCTGCGCCGGCAAGGCGAAGGAGCTTCCCATCATCAAGAAGCTCGGCTTCCTTAAATAATCCTATCTTCCGTTTCCGGAATGGGGCTGTTAAAAAACCCGAAAAGAGTTTTTT
>FR891207.1:51155-54165 GCA_000433515.1 Candidatus Colimorpha enterica
TTTTTTGACAGCCTCTTTTCTGTTTTATTCTGTTGTCGCGCTTCCATTTTGCCGGTGTCACCCCGTACTGTTCCCTGAAACGCTTGTGGAAGAAGCTGTTGTTTTCGTAACCGATCTCCTCGGCTATCCGCGTGACCGGCATGTCGCTTGTCAGAAGCAGCTGCTCCGCTTCGCTGAAGCGTTTTTCCCGCACAAGCCCGCTGAAGGTCGCACCGAAGAGCCTCACAGTCAGCTTACTTACATACTGAGGCGTCATTCCGAGCCTTTCCGAGAGCTCCGTCAGGGAGGCGGTGCGGTAATTTGTCTGTATATAGTCGGTGATCGCAGCTTTTTCGTTTTCACCGTGTGAACCGTGTGGGGTGCTTCCCACAAGCGTCTCCGGGTACATCTCAAGATAACGGAATATCAGCGAAAGCGTGTCGGACAGAATGATCTGCGGGACATTTTCTCCCGACAACGACGATGCGATAAGGTTTTCAAGCAGGTTTTCAATCGCGGAATTCTCACCCACACGGAAAACGAGCCAGCGCGATTTTCCCGTGTCGGAGAGATTGTTTTCCGCAAAATCCGACAGCGGCAGGGAGCTGCGGAACTTCCCGCCCGCCTGCCGCATGAAATCGTTGGAGATGAGAAAATTCATCCCGATGTCGTGTCTGCCGGAGGCTGAAACAGAGTGCTTTGCGTGCCGGTTCATGAGCAGCAGCTCCCCGCTGCGGAGAGTGAGCATCTGCCCGTCTATGAAATGCGTGATGCTCCCATCGCATACGTACATCATCTCGACGTAGCTGTGCGAGTGTACCGGAATTTCAACAAAGCGCGTGTGCGGCTTTACGGTGACGGTCTGCCTTGTCCCGATCACGTTCCAGATATAGTCGCGCCTCCTCAGTGCCATGTTGGCAAATGCCGGCTCAGCGTCGGACGAAAGACTGTAGCTGTCGGACAGCACCGACATTTCCTCGTTTGTGATATCCGAAAGACGGTCGATAAGCTCTCTTTTCATGCGTCTGCTCCCTTTGTTAACGGTATGTTTGAATTATACATCATATTTGTGCATTTTTCAAGAGGTTTTGCGTTATAAAGATTAAAAAAGAATGCAATACGGGTTAAAATACGCTCTTTTATATTCTCTGCGATATGGTATAATTAGTATAACGAACACTTTACCGGCCACCCGGTTCATTATGATGACAAAGGAGAGAATGATATGTACTATCTTGCGATTGATATCGGCGCGTCAAGCGGCAGGCACATTATCGGGTCTTACGAAAACGGCAGGCTGACGATCGAGGAAATGTACCGTTTCCCGAACGGAATGAAGAAGAACGGCGACGGCACCCTCGTCTGGGACTCCGACGCGCTTTTCGGATATGTCAAGGCAGGAATTGCCGAGTGCGTGAAGAAGGGAAAAAGCCCGTCGTATATCGGCATTGACACATGGGGCGTCGATTTCGCGCTTCTCGACAAGGACGGAAACCGTATCGGAGACACCGTCGGCTACCGCGATTCGAGAAACAACGGAATGGACGAAGAAGTCTATAAGATAATCCCCGAAAAGGAGCTTTACGCAAGAACCGGAATCCAGAAGGCGATCTTCAATACCGTATATCAGCTTATGGCGGTGAAGAAGAACAATCCGGAGTATCTTGAAAAAGCCGACCGGATGCTTATGATGCCGGAATACCTGAATTACCTGCTGACCGGTGTGAAATGCTCCGAGTACACAAACGCAACCACCGGACAGCTTGTCGATGCCGTTTCCTGCGACTGGGATTATGACATGATAAGAAGACTCGGCTATCCCGAAAGAATTTTCGGAAAGATTTACGAACCGGGACACATCGTCGGAGAGCTTACCGAACAGGTCGCCGCCGAGACCGGATGTCACGGAGCAAAGGTCATCCTTCCGGCAACGCATGACACCGGTTCCGCTGTCGTTTCGGTGCCGACAAATTCCGAGGATGTCATCTACATAAGCTCCGGAACATGGTCGCTCATCGGTGTCGAAAGACTTACCCCCGATACAAGCGAGAAGAGCCGCCTTCATAACTTCACCAACGAGGGCGGATTCGATCGCAGATACCGCTATCTCAAGAATATCACCGGGCTGTGGATGATCCAGTCGATGAAAAAGGAGCTGGGAGGCGATTATACCTTCGATATGCTCTGCGACATGGCAAAGGAATACGATTCCACCCCCCTCAGAGTCGATGTCAACGACAGCCGTTTCCTTGCTCCCGAGAGCATGATAAACGAGGTGAAAGCCGCCGTCGGACGTCCCGACCTCTCCGTCGGAGAGATGTTCGCCGTCGTGTATCACAGCCTTGCTGAGTGCTATAAGACATCTGTCGGCGAGATTGAAGAGATGATGGGCAGAAAGATGAATGCCATTCACATTGTCGGAGGCGGAAGCCGCGACGACTATCTCTGCACACTCACCGCAAGAAAATGCGGGAAGCCGGTATATGCCGGACCGAAAGAAGCCACCGCCATCGGAAACATCGCCGCACAGATGATAAAGACCGGCGTGTTCTCAGACCTTGCGGAAGCAAGAAGGGTTATCTATGATTCCTTTGATGTAAGGGAAGTAAAATAAAGTTCAGATAAGGAGATCAACATGAACGCAATCTACGAAGAAGCAAAAAAGAAGTATGCAGAATACGGCATCGATACCGAAGAGGTCATAAAGAAGCTCGGCGGGGCGGAGATATCCGTTCACTGCTGGCAGGGAGATGATGTTATCGGATTCGACAGCAAGAAGGCGCTTTCCGGCGGCATCCAGACGACCGGAAACTATCCCGGAAAGGCAAGAACCCCCGAGGAGCTCATGCAGGACCTTGACAAGGCGCTTTCCTTCTGCGCCGGTAAGCACAAGCTCAACCTCCACGCAAGCTACGCGATCTTCGAGGACGGCGAATTTGCCGACCGCGACGCAATCGAGCCGAAGCACTTCAGAAAGTGGGTCGATTACGCAAAGGCTCGCGGAATGGGCATAGACTTCAACCCGACGCTC